>CANPZS010000014.1 GCA_947588835.1 uncultured Bacteroidales bacterium
ACAGGGGAAAAACAACATGGGCAAACGTCTCTCGACGAGTGTATACTGTTGGACGCCCTAAATTGACCACTAACGCAGTTCCGGAACCTTCTGGATCTCATCAACTATCACCAGCGTCCCGGCCGGCTTCGCCAGCAGGGCTTGTCGGAAAGAATCAGGATTCCGCCGGAATGCCCTGCGGACCGGATCAATCAGCAGGTCATAGTAGACCGCATCCTGGAACCGTTCCCGCAGCAGAGTCGATTTGCCCGTCTGGCGTGCCCCGAACAGGAACATCCCTTCATCCAACTGGCTCTCAATGTCGAAAATCCGCGTATACATAGTCAATCCGAATTTAAGGAGTTGGGGTCCGATTTTCTTATGAAATTCGGGAATCCGGGTACAAATTTAATAATGTTTGTCCGCAAAACAAAAGACCGCGGATTCTGCGGAAAGAAAACCGGCCCGAAGATTTCCGGACCGGCTTTTTATTTTGTTCCAAAATGTATCGGATTTTTTTGGTCGGGATGATCCGACTCGAACGGACGACCCCTACGTCCCGAACGTAGTGCGCTACCAACTGCGCTACATCCCGATGCGTCCGCTACGCAAGCTTGTTGATGTATTGGGCGAGACCGCTCTTCAGGTTGGCGGCCTTGTTTTTGTGGATCAGACCGATTTTGGCAAGTTTGTCGATCATTGCGTAAACTTTCGGAGCGCCTTCCTCCGCAGCTTTCTTGTCGGTTGTGTTTCTCAGGTCGCGTATCGCGTTCCTTGTCGTCTTCGCATAATATCTGTTATGCAGACGGCGCCTTTCGCTTTGGCGAACGGCCTTTTTTGCAGATGCAGTGTTTGCCATTGTTTTATTTTTTTATATTTTGGTAGTGGGTAGGAGAATCGAACTCCTATTGCGAGAATGAAAATCTCGAGTACTGACCGTTATACGAACCCACCGGATATCAGCCGTATTTGTCTATATAAGACGAATAGGTCTGCAAATGTATGAATAAATTTTAACAGGTCAAAATAAAATTGGCCTTAAATTTCAGTCTTTCCATTCGAACGAATAGAGAAGTGACTCAACCTGCCTCAGATAGCGGCGTTTGTCGTATCTCGGGGCATAGACGAAGGCATAGAGCACTATGATGTCTTTGCCGTCGCGGCTGTAGAATGCATGGGCGACGAAAGGACCTCCCATATAGTCGTTCTCCACCTCCCAGAATCCGCGCACCTGCATGAAGTTCCTGCCTTTGTACGACAGCGAGGTGAAAGCGGGCTCTATGGCCGTGGAAATGGTCATGTACGTGTTCTCGAACATCCCCGGAACATTGTCCTTGAGAGTGCGGTTTATGTTGCCGAGCAGAGTCTTGTCTTCGAAATCGCCTTCTCCCGACGCCGGATAGCGGAATATCAGGACGTCCTGATAGACGTACTGCTTGTCGTCCGCCGTCCAGATGAAGTCTTCGGAATCTTTCTTCAGCTTGTATCCCGACGGGAAATGCAGCACGCCTCCGCTCAGTCGGGCCACCGGCTCCAGGAACTCGCGGGCCTCATAGAGCTTGGCATTGTCGATTATCCTGTCCCTCTCGGCCTGTTCGAAGAACTCGGCTATCCTGTCGCCGTCCTGTCTGAAGAATTCCACGGCCTCGGCCTCGTCCACTGCGTTGATCTGTACTACGGCCTGGGGCCTGGCCCACTGGTCGTGCCTGTACAGGACGCCGGGCTCCTGGAGCTGGGGATTTATGTTGCAGATGAGTATGTTCCTGTGTACCTTGAACATATTTGTGAAACTGCCGCCGGGTACGTTGGAAACGTTGAACAGGGGTTCCCTCTGGGCCAGGTAGGGGCAGTCCTTTGACAGGACGTCCCGTATTTCGGTTCCGAGATCGCCCTCCCATTGTTCGCGCTCAATTACCGCGAGGACTTCCCCCGCCTTGCCGCTTACGTTGGGCAGGAGGGCGGCTTTGCGGCTGCCGCACGACGCGAGCGTCAGGAGGACGGCCGCGGCCGATGCTGCGAGAATGATGTTCCGTTTCATGTTGTCTATGGTTTTGTTGGTTTCATTTCAATAGTCTGGCGATGTCGTTCCCGCATGCGAGCACCATAAGGCCGAGCAGCAGGAGCATGCCTATTATCTGCGCCACCTCCATGAACCGCTCCCCGGGCTTGCGTCCGGTTATCAGCTCGAAGAGCCCGAACACTATGTGTCCGCCGTCCAATGCGGGTATGGGCAGAAGGTTCATCACGCCGAGCATGATGGAAAGGATGGCGAGTATGTTCATGAATTGGTACCAGTCCCACGCATTAGGGAATATCTGGCCTATGGCAATGAAGCTTCCGACGGATTTGTATGCTTCCGTGCGCGGCGTGAAGACGAGCTTCAGGTCGCTGACATAGCCTCCTATGTTGGAAAACGCCATGCGGAATCCGGCCGGGATGGCGGCGCCGAAACCGTATTCTTTGCGTTCCATGCCCGGCATGAGCGTATAGACTCCGAGCTTGCCGGTGCTGTCCACCTGCAGCTGCATGTCAAGGGTGTCCCTGCCCCTCAGGACCGTCACGGGCACGTCGCGGCCGCTGTATTCCTGCAGCACGGGCCTGGAATCCTGCACGTAGGACACCGCCTTGCCGTCTATGGCGGCTATCCTGTCGCCGTGCATGAGCCCGGCCGAAGCGTTGGCGGACTGCGCCGGCACCGTGTCGATGACGAACGGGACCGCTATGTCGAACATGCCGGGTGTATTGAGCACCGCGCCTATCATGCTCTGGTCTATGTATATCTCCGTCGTATCCCCGTCGCGGAGCACTTTGGCCTTGCGTACGTCCCGCCTCGCAAGGTCGGCCTGCAGCATCGAAAAGTCTTCCGGCGCATAGTCGTCGAACGCCAGTATGCGGTCGCCGGTCCGGAACCCCATTTCGTAGGCGAGTTCGTTGACGTATATGCTGTTGTCCCGGTTGCTGATGTATGCGTCGCCCCAGATGTAAAGTATGCATATATACGCGCAGACGGCGAATATGAAATTGAACAGGACGCCGCCCGCCATCACAAGGATTCTCTGCCAGACTGGCTTGCTGCGGAATTCCCATGGCTTGGGCTCCTCGCGCATGGACTTGAAGTCCATCGATTCGTCCACCATGCCGTTGATCTTGCAATATCCTCCGAGCGGGAGCCATCCTATGCCGTATTCCGTCTCGGATTTCGCGGCTTTGGGGAACAGCCTGGTGAACCACGGGCTTTTGCTGCTGAACAGTTTTACGTTTCCCGCGTCGAAGAACAGGAAAAATTTGTCCACCCTGATGCGGAAAAGTTTTGCGAACAAGAAGTGCCCCGCCTCATGGACTATTATCAGCACCGACAGGGCGAGGATTACCTGCAATATTTTGAACAATACCGTCATTTCGAAATTTTTTCAATGAGTTCTTCGGCCATGGTGAATGCCTCCCTGTCCGTGGCGAAAATGTCGTCTATGGACGGATTGTCCTGGAAGGGAATGCGTTCCATGCATTGGGCCACTATGCGCGGTATGTCGTAGAAGCCTATCCTGTCGTGCAGGTAGGCGGCCACGGCGGCTTCGTTGGCGGCATTCATGGCGCACGGGACGTTCCCTCCCCGTCCGGAGGCTTCGAATGCGAGGCCGAGCGCCGGGAATTTTTCCGGATCGGGCTCATGGAAAGTGAGTTTCCCCAATTCGGCGAAATCCGGCTTCCGGCTGTCGAGCGGCAGCCGCTCCGGATATGACAGGGCGAACTGTATGGGCACCCTCATGTCCGGAGTCCCCAGCTGCGCTATCACGGAGCCGTCTTCGAATTCGACCATCGAATGGACTACCGATTCGGGGTGTATCACTACGTGTATCTTTGACGGGTCCATGCCGAACAGCCATCTGGCCTCTATCACCTCGAACCCTTTGTTCATCATGGTGGCCGAGTCTATCGTTATCTTGGCTCCCATCGCCCAGTTGGGATGCTGCAGGGCGAGTTCTTTGCCTGCGGCCGCGATCCGCTCCTTGTCCCAGGTCCGGAAAGGGCCGCCGGAAGCGGTAAGATGTATTTTCCTCGGTTTGTTGCCGCAGGCTCCGAGAAGGCATTGGAATATGGCCGAGTGCTCGGAATCCACAGGCAGTATGGACACTCCGTGCCTTTCGGCGAGCTCCGTCACCACGGAGCCGGCCGCCACGAGCGTCTCTTTGTTGGCGAGGGCTATGGTCTTGCCCGCCCTGATGGCGGCGAGCGTGGGGCGCAGTCCGCTGAACCCTACCATGGACGCCACCACGATATCCGTTCCGTCGTCGGCGACGAGTTCGCATACCGCGTCCATGCCAGCATGCACTTTCGTTCCGTACGGTCTCAGTGCGTCATCCACTTCCTTGAACTTCCCTGGGTTGCAGATGACGACGCGGTCCGGCCTGAATTCCATGGCCTGTTTTATCAGCAGGCCCGAATTGTTGTTGGCCGTGAGCAGGCTTACGCCGAAATGTCCGGGATGCTGCCGTATCACGTCAAGAGTCTGGGTCCCTATGGAGCCGGTGGAACCGAGGATCGCTATGCGCCGTTTTTCTGTCATCTTTTTAAAAGTTTATGTATTTCGCCGGGTCGACGGCCTCTCCCTTGTACCACAATTCGAAATGCAGGTGATCTCCTGTAGAGAGCGTGCCGGTGTTGCCGACCACGGCTATGGGACTGCCGGCGGAGACTTTGTCGCCCGCCTTCTTCAGCAGTTTCTGGTTGTGCCTGTATATGGAAATTATGTCGCCGGCGTGCTGCACCTGTATGGTATAGCCCGTGTCGTCGTCCCATCCTGCGGAAATGACTGTGCCGTCCAGCACCGCCATCACCATGGAATTGGCGGGGGCCGTTATGTCTACCGCGGGATGCAGCGCCATGTCGTATTCCTGTGAGATCATGCCTTTGAGCGGGACGAAAAAGTGCATCCCCTCTATGGGAAGATTGCGGACCGCCGTAGACAGTTCGAACTGTTCTTCTTCATTTACGCTGGCCCTCAGCAGGGAATCCTTGGACCTGAAGTCCTGAAGGTCTATCTGCCTGCCCGCGCTGTCGGCGCCTGCCTTGATGAGGCTGTCGAGCGGTATGGGCTCTTCGCCATTGATGATTCTCTTGAAATTTTCGGTGTAAAGGCTCCACTGCAATATTTCGTTTTCGAGCGAGTCAATGCGGATGGCGTTCTGGATGGCCCGGTGTCTGGACTGCTCGTCCGGATAGCCCGGAATGAAGGTCCTGAGCGGCGTCAGGGCGACTATGCACCAGAATATTATAAGGAGCACGACGATGATCGAAGCCGCGACGGCAATGAGCCCGCCTTTCGTAAACCGGGACGTCCATATATCCTTGTGGGTCTTGTCATCCGTGATCAGAATCCGGAAATTGGTGACCTTTTCGGAATTATTGTTGCGCTTGTCCATAAATTGCTCGATAAAATATTATAACTTTGCAGGTACTATGGAGAGGTTGATCGGAATAGACTTCGGGAGAAAGCGTACCGGCATTGCCGTGAGCGATCCCCTTTGCATATTCGCATCCGCCCTCGATACCGTCGAGTCTGCAAAGATAATAGATTATCTCAAAAATTATGCTCAAACGGAAACTATAATCCGTTTTGTGGTAGGCTTTCCGGTGAATATGGACAATACTCCTTCGGAGGCCGCCGCCGACGTGCGGGCGTTTCTGAAGAAATTGGGGACGGCGTTTCCGGAAGTGCCGGTGTCGCTTGAAGACGAGCGCTTCACTTCAGTGCTGGCACACAGGATAATGATAGACGGCGGCATGAAGGCGGGCGCACGCAGGGACAAGAAATCCGTCGACAAGATAAGCGCAGCCATCATTCTGCAGAGCTACATGGACCGCACGTCCGGCGGCGGGACGCCGTTCCCGGCGGACAGGTCCGCGGTGCCGGACTCATTGTCCCGCAATGCGGGAAGAACGAAAAGGAAGAAACAGTAAAAGCTATGATACGACCTATATACATCTACGGTTCCGAAATTCTGCGCAAACGCGCCGCCGAGGCTGATCTCGGCCGCCGCGAGGAACTTGAGGCCCTCATACAGGATCTGAAGGATACGCTCGTGCATGCCGACGGCTGCGGGCTGGCCGCTCCGCAGATAGGCGTGGGGCTGAGGGTGGTGATAGTGGACGCCGCCGGCCTCGAAGACACCTATGACTACCTCAAGGGATTCAAGAGGGTGCTCGTCAATCCCGTCATAACGGAGGAAAGCGCCGAGAAGACGGAGTATTCCGAAGGCTGCCTCAGCCTCCCCGGCATCTACTGCGACGTGCTCCGTCCGGCCCGGATAACCGTGGAATATTATGACGAAAACCTGGAAAAGGTTACCGAGACCTTTGACAAATTCGGCTGCCGCATGATCCAGCACGAGCTTTCCCATCTGGACGGGGATCTTTTCATAGACCATGTGGCGCCCATACGCAGGAAGATGCTTGCCAAGAAATTGCAGAAAATGGCGAAAGGCAAGGTATCGGCCGGCTACGGCATCGCGTTGAAATGATTTTTCCGTATTAAATCCTGAACCTATGTATTCGTTTCTGATCAGTTTTGCCGCTCTTGTCCTCGGCTATATATTTTACGGGGGATTCGTGGCGAAGGTGTTCGGCGCCGACCCGAAGCGGCCGACGCCGGCGATGGAAAAGGCAGACGGCATGGATTTCATCCCCATGCCCTCATGGAAGGTGTTCATGATCCAGTTCCTCAACATAGCGGGGACCGGACCTATTTTCGGAGCGATCATGGGCGCGAAGTTCGGCCCGTCTTCGTATCTCTGGATCGTGTTCGGATGCATTTTCGCGGGAGCGGTCCACGACTATCTCACCGGCATGTTGTCCGTCCGTCACGGCGGCGCCGGCCTGCCGGAGCTCGTAGGCACCTATCTCGGCGGAAAGACTCGGACGGTGATGCTCTTTTTCAGCGTCCTGCTTCTGCTGCTTGTGGGAGCCGTCTTTGTGTACAGTCCGGCGGAAATCCTGAAGGACATGGCCGGCGACGGGACCTCCCGATCATTCATGATATGGGTGGCTGTCATTTTCGTATATTATGTCATCGCGACACTGATGCCGATAGACAAGATAATAGGCAGGATTTACCCCGTATTCGCCGTTTCATTGATATTCATGGCGGCGGCCCTCATGGTGGGGCTTTTCGTAAAATGGCCTTCCCTTCCCGAGTTCTGGGACGGCCTGTCCAACCGGGGGCCGTCCGTCGGCGTGACCGGACAGCCGGTTTTTCCGTGCCTGTTCATAACCATAGCCTGCGGCGCCATAAGCGGTTTCCATGCCACCCAAAGTCCGCTCATGGCCCGTTGCATCAAGAATGAACGGCTCGGCCGGCCCGTATTTTACGGCTCGATGATCACCGAGGGACTGGTAGCCCTTATCTGGGCGGCAGTCAGCTCATGGTTCTTCTTCGACGGAGGGGCCGCCCAGGTCGGAGCAGGCACGGACGCCTCAGCGCCTGCCGTAGTGACCCTCGTCTCGCGCAACTGGCTCGGCACCCTCGGCGCCGTCCTCGCCTTGCTCGGCGTCGTGGCCGCGCCCATAACGAGCGGAGACACGGCGTTGCGCAGCGGGCGTCTCATAATAGCGGAGGCTCTGCACTTCGATCAGAAAAGCCGGCGCAACCGGTTGATCATAAGCATTCCCATGTTTGTCGTTGTGGCCCTGATATTGTGGTACAATATAGCCGACGCGGATGGGTTCAACACCATCTGGCGCTATTTCGGCTGGGCGAACCAGACACTGGCGGTGTTCGCGCTGTGGACCGCTACCGTGTATCTGGCCCGTGCCCGTAAAGGCGCGTACTGGCTCATCACGCTGATACCTGCCCTGTTCATGACGGCCGTATGCACCACCTACATCTGCACGGCCAAGATAGGGTTCAATCTCCCCATGGAATGGAACGTAGCCATAGGCTGCATAACTTTGGTGCTGTCGGCGGCGATTTTCTTCAGCCGGCTCGGCAGGATAAGGCGGCAGTCGCCGGCATAATGGTGCCGATATTTAGGACATCAAATTGTTTTTCCGATATTTTGTCGCATAGTCGCTGGGCGTCGCTCCGAAATGTTTCTTGAAGCTCTTCGAGAAATGTGCGAGCGTGCTGAACCCTGTCATGTCCGCGATTTCCGAAATGGTATATTCCCCTTCCGCTATCAGCTCGGCGGCACGGTTCAGCCTGTAGGTCTTGAAGAAGGCGGCCGGATTTTCGCCTGTCAGTCCTTTGATTTTGTAATAGAACTTTGTACGCGATATGCACAGCAGCTCCGTCATCCGTGCGATGTCCAGCTCCGGATTGGAAAGTTCGCTCTCCATCAGCTGATATAGTTTGGTCATGAAGGCGTTGTCCTGAGAAGACAGGATGTTTTCTTCTATTTTGTCCGTCCGGGTGGCCTGACCGAGTATATTGCGTACTTTTTCACGGTTGTTGAGCAACGATTTGATCAGGGCCAGCAGATAGGCAGGCTCGAAAGGTTTTGTCACATAGGCGTCGGCGCCGGTATTCAGCCCTTCCACCTGATTTTCGGCGGTGGCCTTGGCCGTTACCAGAATCACCGGAAGGTGGCAGAGCTGCAGGTCTTCCTTGATCTCCCGGCACAGCCGGTAACCGTCTTTGTCGGGCATGACGACATCGCTCAGGATCAGGTCCGGAGTTTCCTCCCGCATGGCTTTCAGGGCGTCGTCCGCGCTGAAGCGGCATATCACTTTGTAGTGGGCGGAAAGAAGCGTCCTCAGGTAGTAGGCCACTTCGATGTCATCGTCCACCACCAGCACTGTCGGCTGATCTTCAGCGGCGTCCGTCGGGTTTTCGGCAGGCTCGCGGGGCGTGTCGGCCAGCGGAAACGCTTCCGGCTGGCTGCTTTGTCCGACAACCTTCTCGTCTTCGGCATATACTGCGTCGTTGACGGGCAGGATGAAGGTGAATACGGCCCCGTCGCCTTCTTCGGGCGGCAGAGCCTTCAATTGTCCGTGATGAAGTATGGCCAGGCTGCGGGCATAATATAAGCCTATGCCGGTCCCTCTGTTGTAGGTGCCCTCAGTCTGGTTCCGTAGCTGGTAATGCCGTTCGAAGATTTTTTCCAGCTTGTCTTCCGGGATGCCCGGTCCGGTATTGGCTACGGATACCTTGACGTATTGCGTGGCCGGGTCGTCAGGGGACAGGCTGAAGATCGATGCGGCGCTTTCACGGTTTATCACATCAAGGGAGACGCTGATTTTCCCGCCCTCGGGAGTGAATTTCAAAGCATTGGACATCAAATTGTTGAATATCTGCTCCACCTTGTCTTCGTCCATCGGCATCATGAACGTGTCTTCCAGCCCGTATATGTTCAGGGCTATGCCCTTGTGCGCGGCGTTCACCCTGAAGATGTCCACTTGCCGCAGCAGGCATGCGATGATATCGGCATGTTTCACCTGCAGGTGCAGAGTGTCGTTCTCCAGCTTGTTGAAGTCCATCATCTGGTTGACCAGCCTCAGCATGCGGTCCACGCTGCGGCGTACGATATGCAGCATGTCCTTGTCCTCGCCCTTGATGCCGGGGTTGTTGCAGAGTTGCGCTACCGGGCCGGAAATCATGGTAAGCGGCGTACGGAACTCATGGGAGATGTTGGCGAAGAAGCTCATGTTCATCTTGTTTACCCGCTGTTCCTGTTCCTTTTCCTGCACTGCCTGGCGCGCCGCATTCTTTTCGGCCCGGATTCGCAGCATAATATGCAGGAAAAGCAGGATAACCGCGGCCGCCAGCAGCAGGTAGATGCAGCAGGCCCACCATGTGCGCCATGGGGCGGGATATACTTTGATGCGGATGGTCTTTTCTTTCTCCACGATGCTTCTGGCGTTGTCGGCAATCTTCACGTGAAAAACGTAGTTTCCCGCAGGCAGGTTGGAGTAATAGGCCTCCCTGTTGTTTCGTGCGTCTATCCAATAATCGTCGAAGCCTTCCAGATGATATTGATAGTGTACGCGGTTGTGTTCACCGTAGTCCAATGCGGCGAAGGAAATGCTGAAACTGTTTTCGTCGTGTTTCAGATGTATGTCGGGGCAATAGGAAAGATGCCTGTCTATGGTCTTTTCGTGTTCCTGCGGATTGATGAGCCGGTTGTGTATCTTCAGGTCGCAGAACAGCAGCGGGACATTTCGCTTTATGGGAACGTCGATGGGATTGAAGAATGTCAGTCCATGCGTGCCTCCGAATACTATCGTCCCGTCAGGCATGCGGCATGAAGCGCGGTCGTAGAACTGGTTTCCGCCGATGCCGTCGGCGGCATAGTAGTTGGTAAAAGTTCCCGCCCCCCCCGTTGTACGATCGTACTTGCTGAGTCCGTATTGCGTGCTGATCCAGAGATTTCCTTGAACGTCCTCTTCAATGCCGGATATGTCGAGGCAGGTGGTGCCGGGCACGGGGACCGCATGCCCCGTTTCGGGGGAGTAGCATATCAGCCCGTTGCTGACGGTGCCTATCCATACGAGGCCGTACATGTCTTTGTACAGGGCCGTAGGGATGAATACGGACCGGCGGATGCAGGCCTGCCAGTCTTCTTCCGGAATATCCGCCGGACTGGCTTCCATGCTTTCGATGTCGACCGTTTTCAATGGCTGGTAAAAGCCTGCCACCAGCATCCGCCGGTCGTCCATCATGGTCAGGTCGGAGATGAATGAGAAGCCCTCGAACGGCTTCAGCCGGCGGAAATCCTTTTCTCCGGGCCGCTGCGCATAGATATAGACGGAGACGGTACTTATCCAGACGGTTCCGTCGGGTGACTGTCTGATGGACATCGGCAGATTGAGGGCGTGCCGTTCTTCCACCTTCAGCCGCCCGTCTTCCGTACAGTGTACTTTCAGCACTTCGTTGTTGGTTCCGATCATCCATATGTCATTGTCCCTGTCCACCATCAGCCGGCTGACGTATACGTCTTTATGCTTTTCCGCCACAAAGAGCCGCTTGGGATCGAACTGCCTGATTTTCATGTCGTTCATGTCGTACATGTATATCCCGTCCATGAGCGTGGATATCCACAGTCTGCGGTCGGTCCCCGTACTGAGGGACACTACGGACTTGTCGCTTAACATGTTGCACAGGTAGTTGTCATTGTTGAAACGTTCCTGATAGTTGTAGCACACGGTATATCCCTGATCGACTGAGCCTATCCACAGGTTCTGCTGCGAGTCGACGAACATCTTGCTGATTTTGAAGCGTGGCGCTTTGAACGGGAAGCCGCTTTCGTCCTGATGGATCACGCCGCCGGATTCCGGAGTGTAGTAGAACATGCCGTTTTTTGCCGTGTTCAGCAGCAGCCCGTTGCCGTAAGGATAGATATAATTGATGTCGGCGTTGCGGAGTACGGGATGCCGGCTGACGGAAGGAGGCAGCTGTTTGAACGTGCCGGCCCGCACGTCGAAGACGGCGACGGTATGGTTTCCGGTAATCCAGAGATCGCCTCCGTGGAGATACGAGCAATAGGGATCGCCCGTGAGGGCGACGGAGTCCTTTATCTGCATGGAAACGGGATCGAAGCGATAAAGCGTCGCAGGAGTCACGATCCACAGATTGTTGTCGGCGTCTACGTGGCATTGTGCCCAATATGAATCCGGCTCCAGGCCGTTCAGCACGCAGATTATTTTTTCTTTCTCCGGATCGTAGACATAAAGCTGCGAGAATGTATTCAGGAATATACGCCCGTCGCGGTCTTCTATGACCTGCTGTACGTTCTTATTGGGCGAATCGATGGGGTACGTCCTGAAATTGTCCTTGTCGGTATATCGGCATACCCCGTTCACGGTGGCGACCCACAGCCTGTCCTGAGAATCGCGCAGCATATGGGTAATCTGGTCGTCGGGCAGCCCCAGGGAATCATCGGTACAATAGTACTGGTGGTACTCGTACATGTTGTACTTGTTCAGTCCCCGGAAAGTCCCCAGCCATATATTGCCCTGTGCGTCTTCGGCTATGGCGGTGATTCTTTGGTTGGAGATGACATCGGTGATGACGGGACTCTCCGTCCCGGTTTTCTGTACTTCGTTCACGTCTTTTTTTTGTCCGCAGCCAATCAAAAAAAGGCTCGCGGATAAAATGGCGGACAATATTCTGAACGATATGTTTCGGTCTGATAAATAAATCATATCGATATGTTTCTAAAATGCGAAAATAATTATAAAAAGCGAATAAAAAATAATTGGATTTTAGCAATTTGAACAAAAAAGCAAATTTTTGAACAAATGGACAAGCGGATTTGGACTTTTGGGCAAATAAATTATATGTATCGGAAAATCACTTCAAAAGAATAATCATAATATTGCATCCGAAAAATAACCGATATTTTTTGATTAAAACCGCATAATGACATGAAACACTTTCTTTGTCTGCCGGCCATTGTGTCCGTGCTTCTTTTAGGATCCTGCACAGAGCAGGCGCGAACGAAAAGTTCCGATGCCGGGACCGGCGAGGGCGAGATCGTCGCATCAGCCAAAACCGCCGTCGCCGAAACCGAATCCGGCAAAGTCGGCGGATATCTGCAGGACGGCATCTATATATATAAGGGCATTCCATACGCCAGGGCCGAACGTTTCATGCCTCCGCAGCCTGTAGATAAGTGGGAAGGCGTGCGCAGCAGCCGCATGTTCGGTCCCACCTGCCCGCAGGGAGTACGTGCGGGCTGGCGCAGTGATGAGCAGGCCTTTGCGTTTCATTGGGACGACGGCTATCCCGGCGAGGACTGCCAGCGTGTGAACATCTGGACTCCGGGACTGAAGGACGGCAGGAAGCGTCCGGTCATGGTATGGCTCCATGGCGGCGGCTACACTGCCGGCAGCGGTCAGGAACTGCCTTCCTATGACGGATTCAATCTCGCCAAGAAAGGCGATGTCGTGGTGGTTACCCTCAATCATCGTCTCAACGTACTCGGATTTCTGGATCTTTCTTCTTACGGCGAAAAATATGCAAAATCCGGCAATGCCGGGCTGCTCGACATCGTGGCGGCGCTTCAATGGGTGAACAGGAATATAGCGTCGTTCGGCGGGGACCCGCAGAACGTAACGATATTCGGCCAGTCGGGCGGAGGCGGAAAGGTTTCCACGCTGCTGGCCACCCCGTCCGCCAGGGGACTTTTCCATAAGGCCATCGTCCAGAGCGGTTCCATGCTACGCACGATGGACGCCAAGTATTCCCGCCGCATCGGCGTCGCCGTGATGGAAGAACTGGGACTGAAAGCCTCGCAGATAGACGAGCTGCAGAAGATGCCTTACGAGCGGCTGCTGGCCGCCGGCGAAAAGGCGATAGCCAAGGTAAGGGCAGAGGCCGAGAAAGGGAGCGGCGTTTCGTCTTTCATCTTCGGATGGGCGCCCACCGTCGACGGTGACGTGCTGCCCGCGCAGCCTTTCGATCCGCAGGCGCCCGCGCAGAGCAAGGATGTGCCCATGCTGATAGGCACCACGCTGCACGAATTCACCATGAGCACCTACGTCCCCGCTTTCCGCACTATTTCGAAAGAACAGGCCGTGGAATTCGTGAAAGAACGCTACGGCAACCGTACGGACGATTTTCTTGCCGCATTCGAGAAGGCCTATCCCGGCTATCAGCCCAAGGATCTGGTCGATGTCGATTTCGTGTTCCGGCCCAACGCCGTCGAGCAGGCCAGGCTGAAAGCCGCCCAGCAGGGTGCCCCGGTCTACATGTATATGTTCGCATGGGAGTCTCCGGTATTGGACGGCATGTTCCGCAGCACCCACTGCATGGATATACCCTTCGTTTTCAACAACGCGGTGCGCCACGCCTCCATGACGGGCGGCGGAGCCCGGGCGCAGGCCCTGGCCGACAAGATGAGCGGCGCCTGGCTGAACTTCGCCCGCACGGGCGATCCCAATGCGGACGGCCTGCCCCGGTGGGAGCCTTATACGGCGGAAGAAGGCGCCACCATGTTTTTCAACAATACGTGCGAGATAAAGAAGCACCACGACAAAGAACTTCTGGATGTGGTGCGGGCGTTTCCGACACGCGGATTCTGAATGAAGCATAATTTATAAATACTAAATCTAATTTTTAACTAACTGTTATGAAACAAGCCATAAATCAAGCAGCCCGAAAGAGACTTGCCGCCATGGCGCTCTTTCTCTTAATCTTCCTTCCTTTATGTCCGGCACAGGCCCAGACCATAAAAGTGACAGGCAAGGTGACAGACAGCCAGAACGAACCGATGATCGGCGTAAGTGTCGTGGAAAAAGGTACGACCAACGGCAGCATTACCGATGAAAACGGAGATTATACGTTGAACGTGCGCAACGGCGCCACGATCATCTATTCCATGATCAGCTTTGTGACCCAGGAAAGGCAGGCTGTCGCCGGCGTGATGAACATCGTACTGCAGGAAGACGTCCAGGCGCTGGAGGAAGTGATGGTGGTCGGCTACGGCGTGCAGAAGAAAAGTTCCGTGACCGGCGCCATTTCGCAGGTAAAGGCCGAGGACATGCAGAACCGTACCATCAGCAACGTTCCCGCCGCCCTGCAGGGCAAGACGGCCGGTGTGCAGGTCATCCAGACTTCGGCGGCCCCGGGCAGCAGCCCTACGGTGCGCGTGCGCGGGTATTCCTCCAACGTATCTTCCAATCCCCTTTACGTCGTGGACGGCGTCCGCATGACTGACATCAGCGGCATCGACCCGAATGACATCGCCTCCACGGAAGTGCTCAAAGACGCCGCTTCGGCCGCCATCTACGGCGCGGAAGCCGGCAACGGGGTTATACTTGTCACCACCAAGAAAGGCAAGGCCGGAGAAGGAAAACTGTCCTACGATTTCCAGTGGACCACCCAATCGCTGGCACGCATCCCCAAGATGCTGAACTCAGACCAATACATCGACTACATGTCCGAATCGCAGACCTATACGAGGGATTACATGCTGCAGAACTGGGACGGCGTGACCAATACCGTCTGGTCCGATGAAGTGTTCGGAAACAGCCAGATGCAAAAGCACAGCCTCGCTTTTACCAACGGCAGCGAAAAAGGCAACTATTATCTCTCTCTGACCTATCTGGACAACGACGGTATTGTCAAGGGCGACGCGGACGTCTACACTCGTCTGACGGCCACAATCAATTCCGAATATGAGATCAAGCCGTGGCTGAGAGTGGGTACCACCAACCAGATTGAGAAATACAACGTACGCAGCGTATCTTCCAACAATGAGTACGGCAGCATGCTGGCCTCCGTCCTGCAGGCCGACCCGCTGACACCGTTCTCCTATACATATTCCCAATTGCCCGACCACATGCTGAAAGCGATGAACGAGGGCAAGCATCTGCTGGACGACGGCAACGGCAACTATTACGCCGTTTCAAGATTCACCGCGGGAGAATCCTATCATCCTATGGTAATGCGCGACAACAGCATAGGGAAAAACAGCGGATTCAATGTCAACGGCTCCATCTATGCCGATTTCCATCCCATCAAGGACTTGACCGTGACCTCGCGCTTCGGCTACCGCCTCTCCGGCACGCGCCAGAGCAACACGGACCTGCCTTTCTATGGGAACGCTACGCAGAGCCGCGATTACGTAGGCCAGAGCGCCACTTCTTCCACCACCATCTACTACCAGTGGGAGAACTTCGCCAACTATATGAAAAGCTTCGGCAGGCACACCGTAACGGGCATGGTGGGTATGTCTTATCAGGAAGACACCTATGACTATGTGAACGGCAGCCTCTCTCCCAACGGCGAAGACGCCTTGAAAAAGAACGACCCGCTGTTCTTCTTCCTCAACTATGGTTCCGCTTCCGCGACCAAAGGCGTAGGCGGCGAGAAGACACGTTCGGCCAAGCTGTCTTATTTCGGCCGCGTAGGCTACGATTTCGGCGGACGCTACATGCTTCAGGCCTCGCTGCGTGCCGATGCCGCCGACCTGGCCATGCTCCCCGCCACCAACCGCTGGGGCTATTTCCCCGCCGTGTCCGCGGGCTGGTCCATCTCCGAAGAAAAGTTCTTTGCGCCTCTGAAAAAGCATATCAACAGTTTGAAATTGCGTGCCAGCTGGGGCCAGAACGGTAGCCTTGCCGCTTTGGGCGGCTATGCCTACAGCACCGACATGGCTTTAGGCAACATCTATCCTTTTGTGCCGGGCAACGTCTATGTCACCGGCGCGGCCCCGACTTCCATGGGCAACGACAAACTGAAATGGGAAACGTCCGAACAGATAAATATAGGTCTGGACGCCCGTCTCTTTAACGACCGCATGACTTTCAATCTCGATTGGTTCGACAAGAAAACCAAGGATCTGCTGGTAAGGGGCACCACTCCGTCGCTCATCGTAGGAGGCACTACTTCCCCTATGAATGCGGGCAACTTAAGCAACAGGGGCTGGGAAGTCGAACTGGGATGGCGCGACAATATCGGCGACTTCCAGTACAGCATCCGCGGAAATCTGGCCACGCTGAAGAACGAAGTGACCTATCTCGATCCTTCGCTGACCCGTCTGAGCGGCGTGAACTTCCACACCAGCACCATCACCTATTTCGAAAAAGGCTATCCGGTTTATTACTTCCGCGGATATAAGTTCAAGGGCGTGGATCCGGAGACCGGTGATCCGACCTTCTATGATCTCGACAACAGCGGCGACCTGAACGACGGAGACGTGGACTATATCGGCGACGCCATTCCCGACATGACATACGGCATTACGCTGACGGCCGCATGGAAGGGCTTCGACCTGACCATGTTCGCCACCGGCGCACAGGGCAATGACATCTTCAACTGCATCAACCGTCCGGATATCCCTACCTACAACAAGATGAAAGAGGTGTTCTATGACGACCGCTGGACGGAGAGCAACAGGACCGGGAGCGTTCCCCGCGCCGGTGCCGTCAATATGGACAAATATTGCATTTCCGACGCGCTGGTCTATGACGGCTCATATTTCAAGGTCAAGCAGATCCAGTTCGGCTATTCCGTTCCGCAGCGCCTGCTGAAGAAGGCATGTATCAGCCATCTGCGTTTCTACGCTTCGCTGGACGATTTCTTCACATTCACCAAATATCCCGGCTTTGACCCGGAGGCTTCGGCTTCCTCTACGTCGGGCATGGGCGTGGACAAGGGAGCGTATCCGTGCTCCAAGAAAGTGGTACTCGGACTTAACATCGAATTCTAATGAAACTTAAATTGATAAGAACCATGAAGACAAGATATATATATGCGGCGGTGCTGGGTCTGCTGGCCATGTTCGCCGTTTCCTGCGAAAGCCGGCTGGATATACCCAAACATGGCAATATGGGAGGTCAGGAAGACTTCTACAAGACGGATGCGGATGCCATGCAGGCAACGGCTTCTCTCTATAACGCCTGGGGAGGCAATTATTACAACTGGTCCTTTGTGAAGAATCTGCTTTCGGACGACGTGTGGTGCGGCGGAGGCGGACGCGGAGACAACGCGGACATGGAACGGTTGAATGAATACACGTTCGATACCGATCACGGCATGATATCCGGATTGTATTCGGGTCTGTACAGCATCATCTACAATGCCAACCTGATTATCGGACTGATGGAGCCCGACACGCCGGTTAAGGCGCAGGCGGTGGCGGAGGCCAAGTTCTTCCGTGCATGGTCTCATTTTGAACTTGTCACCCTGTTCGGCACCGCTCCCAAAGTGGATCATCTGCTTGCTTCGGACGAATACCGCCAGGCAAACAGCTCGCCCGAAGATGTGTGGAGCTTTGTGGAACAGGACCTGAACGAGGCCATCGGTTCCGGTGCGCTGCCTTCGAAGAAGTCTGCGGACGATGCCGAGACCGGTATCCGTGTCACCAAGGAAGTGGCGCAGGCCATGCTGGGAAAGGCTTATCTTTTCCAGAAAAAATATGCGGAAGCGGCCGCCGTCCTGGATCAGGTGATTGATTCCAAGAAATATAGCCTATGGAAAGGGGATTACGACAAACTGCAGCACGTAGCGGCCAACGGCAGCTGCGAATCCATGCTCGAGGTGCAGAAACGCAATGATGCGGAGCAGGCGTGGTCTCTGATGACGATGACCTACATCATGCAAGGATGGCGTACCGACCATCTCACCCTCACCGGCGAGGCCCAGGCGACGATCGCGTCGGGTACCTACGGATTCATGAATCCCCGCAAGTCTCTCTACGATGCATTCGTGGCCATGGAGGGAAAAGACGGTTATCGTCTGAATTCGACTATACGTACATACGAGCAGATGAAACAATTCGGCGTTGCCCTGAACGCCGGCGCCGAACTGATCGGGCATGAAGGATATTTCAACTGGAAGAACCGTGCCCTGAAGGAGGACTGTGTTTTCGACGCCTCTTATTTCCAGGCCCTGCAATACATCAACCTCCGCGTGATGCGCTATGCCGAAGTGCTGCTGCTGGCCGCCGAGGCGCATGTAATGGGCGGAAGCAAGGATAAGGCGCTCTCATACATCAACGAAATCCGCGAGCGCGCCCGTCTGACGCCGCTTACCAATGTCACCCTCGATGACGTGAAGAAAGAAAAACGGCTGGAGCTCTGCATGGAATTTGTCCGTTTCCAGGACCTTGTCCGCTGGGGCGACGGCGAATCCGCATTGGGCGACCAGGGCAGGGAAGTCAAAAAGTTTACGGTAGAAGGCACGTCAGTCCACAGTACGAATTCCGTATACGGATTTCAGGCCAAGCACAATCTGCTGCCTATTCCCCGCAAGGAAATAGAACTGAATCCCAACATGGAGCAGAATCAGGGCTGGTAGTCTTAATTTAAAGAAATTTGTATGAACAGGATATATCGGTCGACCGTTATTTCTGCCTTTTGCGTGGCACTGGCTGTGAATGCACAGCCGGTGTCCACCGTTAATCCGCCCGTGCTGCGTGCCGACAACATCGATGAGGTGGTCGGCGCCCTGACCCTTGAGGAAAAGGTGCATCTTGTCATCGGCTGCGGCATGTCGATGGGCGGCGACGCCAAATTTCCCGGGACGGCCGGACAAACCTATGCCGTTCCCCGTCTGGGCATCCCAGCGGTTTACCTTGCCGACGGACCGCACCGTCTGGCGATGGCTTCTAAGCGCGAGTTCGACAGCCGCACCTATTATGCCACTGAGTTCCCTTCGGGCACCACGGTGGCGGCCACGTTCGACCCCGATGCCGCCGGCCGGGTAGGCAGGGCGCTGGGAACCGAGGTGAGGGACTACGGTTTGGACGTGCTGTTGGCTCCCGGCATCAATCTGGTACGCAACGTCCTCTGCGGACGCAATCATGAGTATTATTCCGAAGATCCGGTGCTGGCCGGCAAAATGGCGGCAGCCTACATCGACGGCGTCCAGGGCGAAGGCGTCGGCACCTGCCTGAAGCATTTCGCCGTGAACAATCAGGAAACCAACCGCAACAACAACGATTCGCGCCTGACGCAGCGCCCCTTGCGGGAGCTTTATCTGAAAGGCTTTGAGATCGCAGTCAAGGAGTCCCGGCCCTGGAGCATCATGACCTCCTACAACAAGGTGAACGGCAAATATACCTGCGAAGACCGCGAGCTGACGGAAGATATTCTCCGCGATGAATGGGGATTCAAAGGGCTGGTGATGTCTGACTGGAATGCCGGAAAGGATGCGGTGGCATCCATCGCCGCCGGGAACGACATGCTGCAGCCCGGGCAGGAGCGCCAGTACAACGCCATTCTGGAAGCCGTGAAGAACGGCACGCTGGACGAGGCGCTTCTCAACCGCAGCGTAAGGCGCGTGTTGGAATTCGTGGTGAAAAGCCGCAGCTTCGCCGGTTGCGGCTACCCCAACGAGACCGATCTCAAGGCCCATGCGCAGGTGGACCGGCAGGTAGGCGCCGAAGGCATCGTGCTCCTTGACAATAACGGCGCCCTGCCTATGTCCGCCGACATCAAGAGGGTGGGCCTTTACGGAACGACTTCCTACGACATGGTGCCCGCCGGCATGGGATTCGGCAGCACGGGATTCGGCTACTACACGGTGTCCATGGTAGAAGGCCTGCGCAATGGGGGCTGCACGGTGGACAAGGAATTGCTGGACCGCTACAGGAAGCACATGGCCGATGAGCAAAAGCGGCTCTTCCCGAACGGACGTCCTCCTTTCACGCTCACTCCGCTGCCCCGCGCAGAAGAATTCCTGCCGACAGCCGAGGAGCTGGCCGCACAGGTGAAAGCCAACGACATCGCGGTGCTCACGATAGGCCGTGTCAGCGGGGAAGGCAGCGACCGCCGTGCGGAAGATTTCCTCCTGAGGGAAAACGAACTGGCCCTGATTGAACAAGTGTCCGCCGCTTATCATGCCGCAGGCAAAAAGCTGGTGGTGATCCTTAACGTCTGCAGCCCCGTGGAGACCGCTTCATGGAAGCATCTGGCCGATGCGGTGGTATGCGCTTTCGAGCCGGGACAGGAAGCGGGCAATTGCATTGCCGATGTTTTGACGGGAAAGGTGAATCCCAGCGGCAAGCTTCCCGTGACGTTTGCCGTGAAATATGGCGACGCGCCTTCGGACGCCAATTTCCCTTACGACTATGAATTCAGGATGCCGTCGTTCGCGACCGGGAGCGGCATGGACTTCAAGTCCGACAAGAAAGAGGAAAAACCGAAGGAGCCGGAACGGAATGTCGATTTCACCTGCTACGAGGAAGGCATTTACGTAGGTTATCGTTACTTCGATACGTTCGGCAGGGAGGTATCTTATCCGTTCGGTCATGGACTGAGCTATACCACCTTTGAATACACGATGAAAGAAGCCGTCATCGACGGCGACCGTTGCCGGGTGAACGTAAATGTGAAGAACACCGGAGAGACGGCCGGACGCGAGGCAGTGCAAATCTATGTCACGGCGCCGAAGGGCGGCCTGGACAAACCCGCCAAGGAACTGAAGGCCTTCGGCAAGACCCGTCTGCTGGAGCCTGGCCAGAGCCAGACCCTGACATTGGAGTGGGATCTGATGGACATGGCCTCCTTCAACGAGAAAAGCAGCTCGTGGGAACTGGCCAAGGGCGAATACCGGTGGATGGCCGCCGCTTCTTCCGCTGACGTACGCTGCACGGCCGTGCAGAAAGTAGCAAAGACACGCAAATTGAAAGTACATGACGCCATGCAGCCGCAGGCGCCCGTTAAAAATTAATTATGATGAAGAAAATTACACTTTTATTGGCCCTGCAGATGATATGTGCAATGGCTTTTGCACAGCAGGCGCTGTGGGGCGGTGCTCCGGTGGTCTCGCCGGAGATTCACGACGACAATACGGTAACTTTTCGCCTGAAGGCTCCCAAGGCTGTGAAAGTGCAGTTGACGGGGGATTTCCTGCCGCCGCATACCGTTCAGACCCCTATGGGCGAGTATGATGCCCCGGGGATGGTCGATATGGCGGAAGGCAAGGACGGCGTTTGGGAATATACCACCGCCGAACCGCTCTCGCCGGAACTCTACGGCTATTCATTCTATGTGGACGGACTCAGGATCATGGATCCGGCCAATGTCTATATGATACGCGACGTGGCCACCGTGACGAATGTATTCATCATCGGCGGCGGCCGCGGCGACCTCTACAAGGTTAACAAGGTGCCCCACGGGACGGTGCGGCGCATGTGGTACAACAGTCCCACATTGGGTATGGACCGCCGTCTGACGGTCTATACGCCTGCCGGCTATGAGAACGGGAAAAAGCGTTATCCCGTCTTCTACCTCCTGCATGGCGCCGGCGGCGACGAAGAGGCGTGGATTGCCCTGGGCCGCACTGCACAGATTATGGACAACCTCGTTGCGCAGGGCAAGGCGGAGCCGATGATCGTCGTCATGACCAACGGAAACGCCTGGCAGGACGCCGCCGCTGGCGAATCGCCCAAAGGTTTCGTCAGCCCTTCCATGAGCCCCGGAGAACGTATTTCTGCTCCGGAGGGAGGTTTTGAACTTTCTTTCCCGGAAATAGTTAACTTTGTGGAGAAGAATTTCCGTACGCTGCCGGACAAGAAGCACCGTGCCATTGCGGGACTTTCAATGGGAGGCTTTCATTCCTGCAGCATATCGAAGTATTATCCGGATATGTTCGACTACGTCGGCCTCTTTTCGGGCACCGCTTCGGCGAACGGGAAATCCACGTGCCCGGTCTATACCGACTTTGAGGGCAAGCTGAAAACGCAGTTCGCGAAGAAACCGGCGCTCTATTTCATCGCCTGCGGCAACCGCGACTTTGTGTACAAGAGCGTGACGGACTTCCGCAAGATGCTTGACGATAACGGCTACGAATACGAGTACTTCGAGACGGGCGAAGGCCATATCTGGAAGAACTGGCGCATTTATTTGACGGAATTTGCACAGAAATTGTTCAAATAATTATAATAACGGACGAATTATGAAAAGATTTTTTATTTTGTCGGCCATGTTGCTGGCGGGCACGATGGCTTTCGCACAGCAGGCCCTTTGGGGCGGCGCTCCCGTGGTATCCCCCGAAATAAATGACGACAACACGGTGACTTTCCGACTGAAGGCGCCCAAGGCGGTGACGGTGCAGGTGACCGGCGACTTCCTGCCTACCAGGAAAATCCAGACTCCTTTCGGCGAATTTGACGCCCCGGGCGCGGCCGACCTGAAAGAGAACGAGGCCGGCGTATGGGAATACACCACTCCTGAACCCCTGGCCCCGGAACTCTACAGCTACACGTTCCTGGTGGACGGCCTGAAGATCAACGACCCCGCCAACGTCTATATGATCCGCGACGTGGCCAGTGTGACGAATGTATTCATCATCGGCGGCGATGAGCGCATCGACCTATACAAAGTAAACAAGGTGCCTCACGGAACGGTGTCCAAAGTATGGTACAACAGCCCTACGTTGGGCATGGACCGCCGTCTGACGGTTTATACTCCCGCCGGATATGAAACGAGCGGCAAGCGCTACCCCGTCTTTTATCTGCTGCACGGCATGGGCGGCGACGAGAACGCATGGACCGAGCTGGGCCGCGCGGCGCAGATTCTGGACAACCTTATCGCGCAGGGCAAGGCGGAGCCGATGATCGTCGTCATGACCAACGGCAATGCCGCATTGGAAGCCGCTCCCGGCGAATCTTCATTGGGCTTCGCCGCTCCGAACATGAACCTGCCCAAGACGATGGAAGGCTCGTTCGAGACCGCTTTCCCGGACGTGGTGAAGTTCATCGACAAGACTTATCGTACGCAGGCCAACAAGAAGGGCCGCGCCATTGCCGGCCTTTCCATGGGCGGTTTCCATTCCATGCACATCTCCAAGCAGTATCCGGATATGTTCAACTATGTAGGCCTGTTCTCCGCCGCCATCATGCCGAACGAGAACGTAAGCTCTCCGATTTACGATAATCTGGAGGCCAAGCTGGCGACGCAGTTCGCCAAGAAGCCGGCGCTCTATTTCATCGCCATCGGCAATCAGGACTTCCTTTATCAGGCAAATACCGAGTACCGCAAGCTGCTGGACGAGAAAGGATACCCGTATGAATATTATGAAACAGGCGAAGGCCACATCTGGAAGAACTGGCGTATCTACCTGACGGAATTCGTGCCGAAGCTGTTCAAATAAATTGATTCAATAAAACTGCCAACATATTATGAAGAAAAATATTATGTACATTGCAGCCGCCATGGCGGTCCTGTCGGCCTGCGGACCGAAAGAGCCGCAATTGGGAAAATCATCCCTTGATGCCGTGATCGGGGCGATGACCCTGGAAGAAAAGGCGCATCTGGTCGTCGGTACCGGCATGGCCGGCTTCTCGGGCGACAGTACCGTGATCGGATCGACAGGGAAGCTGGTGCCCGGCGCCGCCGGAACCACATACCCCATCGAACGGCTCGGAATCCCGGCCGTCGTGCTGGCGGACGGTCCCGCCGGACTGCGCATCGATCCCGTGCGCGAGGGAGATACGGCTACGTACTATTGCACTCATTTCCCCATCGGGACTCTGCTCGCCTCTACATGGAATCAGGAATTGGTGGAGAGCGTAGGACAGTCCATCGGAAATGAAGTGCTGGAATACGGGGCGGACGTGCTGCTGGCTCCGGCGCTGAACATTCACCGCAACCCGCTTTGCGGACGTAATTTCGAATATTATTCCGAGGATCCGGTCGTAGCGGGCAAGATTGCCGCCGCATACGTACGAGGCGTGCAAAGCAACGGCGTAGGTACAAGCATCAAGCATTTCGCCGTAAACAATCAGGAGACCAACCGCATGGCTACGGACGCACATGTATCTCCGCGCGCCCTGCGCGAAATCTACCTGAAAGGCTTCGAAATCGCCGTGAAGGAATCCGCTCCATGGACGGTGATGTCTTCCTATAACTACCTGAACGGCACCTATACTTCGGAAAGCAAGGAGCTGCAGACGACGCTGCTGCGCGATGAATGGGGTTTTCAGGGCATGGTGATGACCGACTGGTTCGGAGGCAAGGATGCCGTTGCACAGATGGAGGCGGGCAACGACATGCTGCAGCCCGGCCTGCCCAAGCAGTACGACGCCATCGTAAAGGGCGTGCAGGACGGAACGTTGGACGAGGCAGTCCTCGACCGCAATGTAAGGCGCATACTGGAAATGATTCTCAAGACTCCGCATTTCAAGGGATACAAATACTCCAACAAGCCTGACCTGAAAGCGCATGCCGCCGTTACCCGCCAGTCGGCGACGGAAGGCATGGTATTGCTCAAGAACGACAACGGCGCGCTGCCGCTGGCGGCCGGCGTGAAGAACGTTGCGCTTTTCGGCTGCACCTCCTATGACTTCATCGCGGGCGGCACCGGTTCGGGCAACGTGAACCGCGCCTACACCGTTTCGCTGCTGGACGGCCTGAAGAATGCCGGATATGTGGTGGACGAAGAACTGAAGGACAGCTATGAAGCATACCTGAAAGCCGAGAAGGAACGTCTGTCCAAAAACAAGAAAGAGCAGTTCCTGCCCGAGGCTCGCCCGGCCGAAATGCCCGTGTCCGCACAGGTCATCCGCGCACAGGCGGCCAAGGCTGACGTGGCATTGGTGACTTTGGGACGCATTTCCGGTGAGTTCCTCGACCGCAAGGTGGCCGACTTCAACCTCTCCAAAGAAGAACATAGCCTGCTGAAAGCCGTTTCCGATGCTTTCCATGCCGTCGGCAAGAAGGTCGTGGTCGTCCTCAATATCGGCGGCGTGATCGAGACCGCTTCGTGGAAGTCCGCTCCCGACGCCATCCTCTGCGCATGGCAGGCGGGCCAGGAGGGAGGAAACAGCGTGGCCGACGTGCTGAGCGGCAAGGTTTCTCCTTCGGGCAAGCTGCCGATGACTTTCCCCGTGAAGTTTGAAGACGCCGCATCTTCCGCCAACTTCCCGATAGACGTGACTGCAAGCATCGACCTCGTGAACAAGGGCGAAAAGAAGAACGACGTCAGGAACGTGGATTATACCGACTACGAGGAAGACATCTATGTGGGCTACCGCTATTTCGACACTTTCGGCAAGGAAGTTTCCTATCCTTTCGGCTACGGACTTTCCTATGCCGCGTTTGATTACGGCAATGCCGCGGTAACGGCCGAAGACGGCGTCTATACCGTATCGGTGGAGGTGAAGAACACCGGCCGTGCGGCTGGCAAGGAAGTGGTTCAGCTCTATGTATCGGCTCCCGATGCCGCAGTTGCCGACAAGCCCGAAAAGGAGCTGAAGGCCTTTGCCAAGACCAAGGAACTGAAGCCGGGCGAATCGGCTGTGGTGACGCTGAAAGTGAACGCCGCCGACCTGGCTTCCTACGACGAGGCCGCATCGGCATGGACGGTGACACCCGGAACCTACAAGTTCCTCATCGGAGCCTCATCCCGCGACATCAGGGCCACATTGGAGGCCGAAGCCGTCGCCTTGACGAGTCCGACAAACAATATTCTGAATCTCCGGAACGGCATCAATCTTCTGAAGAGACAATAAGACTAGTGTATATGATATGAAATTACCCCTGCTGCGGACAGCCGTGGCAGGGGTAAGTCGTTTAGGCCCGCTGGCGTCGGGCCTAATCTCTCATCTGCTCGGAGAGCAGCCGGTCGAATTCGTCGCGGGGCATCCGTCCTTCCAGGCAGATATACCTCACTTCGTCCCCCTCGTCGGCGAATACGATGAACCCGTTGACGACCTGCTCGTTTCCTTTCGCGTAGATGCGGACGACATCCTTGTCTTCCCTCGCCTCCATCAGCAGTTCGTAGCCGTCGTTCCCGACGGCGGAGCGCCGGAGATCGTCGTTGACGGACGGATTTTCGCTGTCGATGACATACAGTCCGGTCAGGGAGCGGACGATGGGGGTGAAATCTATCTGCCCGTCTCCCACGTCAAGGTCCGGGAGCCGGCCGATTATGCGGAACATCGAAGGTGAGATATATACGACGCTGACATTGTCGGCGTCGGCGTATTTCCTGTAGATGCGCTCGCCGCTCTGGGCGAAGGCGCACGGCGCAAGCAGCAGAACGGCCGCTATGGCAATCATTATTCGTTTCATCGGGATTGTGTTTTGTCAAGGATTTCACGGGGTTTTCCGGCGGTCTCACGCGCCTGGCGGACGAGTTTCGTGCCGGTGGAAAGTTTGTCGGAGATGGTCCGGAACGTCTTTTCGACTTCGGCGTAGGCCAGATACGGATCATCATATGTATCGCGGAGCGGACGGCCTGGCGTCGCGGACCGGAAAATGAGAAAGAGGGCTGCAGCGGCCGCGACGGCGGAAAGCGGCAGCCACAGAGTTTGGCGGAAGGGCCTGCGGGCCGGGACAGCCGAGGCTATTTCGTCGGCCGCCAGGGTTTCCATGATGCGGCGCTCCAAGTCCTGCGGAACGCAGGCCTCCTGCGCAGCGGACTCCGCTTCAAGCTGCTCGGGCGACATCCGGCCTATTTCTTCGGGAGTTTTCATAACAATTTGTTTTTTAGTTTTCGGCGCGCCTGCGAGAGCAATACGCGCAACGACAAGTAATTGATTCCGGTCCTGCGGGCTATCTCCGCATAATCGAGACCGTCGAAGACCTTGAGTGTCATCACTGTCCTCTGCCGTTCGGGAAGGGTTTCGATGGCGGCGAGCGTCTTGGCGAGCCGCGCCCGCACGTCCATCGTTTCGTCATAGCTGCCGGGACATTCCGGCTCGGCCTGCCCGCCGTCCGCCTCTGTCCTGCTGCGCTGCCGTATGCGGTCCAGGCATAGGTTCCGCAGGACGGTGATGCCGTAGCCCTTTGGAGAGCGGATGCCGTCAAGGGCGTCCCGGCCGCGCCAGAGCCGGAGGTAGAGTTCCTGAACGGCATCTTCCGCTTCGGCGTCGTCGCCGAGTATGTATCGGGCGACCCTCCAGAAGGTACCGGACAGGGAAATCCAGTCCATATGGAATTGCTCAGGCGTCATTCCGCTTCGGCGATCAGCCGTGAAACGGCCTCCATCGGCAGCCGGCCGGAAAAGCATACTATCATACCGTCGCTTATGTGTAACACAAAATCCGAGATGTCGCCCGTATTTTCGTCCACGGAGCCGAACATCCGCACGGTATCGTCGCCGTCCCGTACTTCCATCAGCGGTTCGTAATCGCCTAAGACGTCATTGACACGTTTGGAAATCCTGTTCTGCAGGGCCGTTGCGCAGTCTTCGTATGAGAATACGGAGATGCGGCGGATTCCTTTCACCAGCTCCAGAGTCTGCCGAGAATCGGGATCGGAGGACATATTGAGAACACAGCGCGCGATGGTCATCGCAAAAGGCCCCATCCGGATGACTTCCACGCCGTTGCAGCGGTCAAACTCGGAAATGACGGCGTAGGCCGCCGTGGAAACTGCTTTTCCCGAAGGACGGGAGACCGCCGTCAGGGACGGCAGGAGGGCTATGAGCAACAGAAAAATCTTTTTCATAAGGATCTCGTTTTATCTTTTATCCGATGACAAGACGTCCAAGTCAGGAAAATGTTAAGCCTTTTCTGCAAAAATAATGGAATATTGCAAAAAAAGGCGGCCCTGAAGCCATTGCTGACTTTGGGCCGCCCTCCTTTCATGGTCTATTCGGGAATGCTATTGCACCGTGGATGGAGCGGTTCCCGCCACTTTCGACCAGCCGGGATTCTGGTAGACCACGGATGATTCCAGATCTTCCTTGTTTACGGAAGTCTTGCGGAATGTGGCCTGGCCGATCGGATCGAGGTAATGCGCCGGGGTGAAACGGTATCCGTCGAATACGGAGTTGTTTATGCGCGTGAGCTGATAGGGACGGATGTAATCGTCTATGCCTCCGTCCTTGACCCCGGCGGAGATGTTTCCGGTGCCGCCGTCAACGTCGACTATGACGGTTACGGGAGCGAGTTCCCCGTCCGAATTCGGCGCCCAGATGCCTTCCGTGTCATACTTCGAGCCCCAATAGCGGATGCCGCGGATAATGTACGGCTCCGAAGCCATCTGGTCGAGAGCGCGCCAGCGCTTGAGGTCGGCAAGGCGCATTCCTTCGCCGATAAGCTCGTCGCGTCTTTCACGGCGTATGTTGTAAAGCACCGGATCCACAAGCTGCCCATGGGAATAGGCTCCCCAGTCACCTTCGGCCTCTTTGCTGACGTCGGTGGCCGCGATGGTCTTGTTGTAGTCCGGATCGATAAGGGCGCGCGAACGCAGGGCTCTCCAATAAGTGTCGAGCGTGGCGTCGGCAAGTGTCCCGTTTTTCTCGTAATACGCCTCGATATAGTTGAGCAGCGCCTCCGCGGAGCGGAATATGATGCTGCCCGTGGTGCCGTGTTGATGCGTTCCGTTGCCTCCGAGAAGGCCGTCGTAGTGCTTTCCTTTCTTCAGCGGGAATCCAGTCACCATCTTGGTCTCCGACTGGCCGTCGAGGATCCAGTGATAATTGGTATAGGTCGGCTCTCCGTCAATGTAGAAATCGACGTCCCCGTCCTGCTTGGTGAATATGCGTATCCTCGAATCGCGGTTCTGCAGAGTCGCCTTCACGCTTTCCAGCTCCCAGTCGGGATCGTATTCGGGATCGGCGTAGATGGGCAGGCCGTTGACGGTGAGGAACGAATTGACCAGTCCGAGAGTCCAGCCGGTGCCTCCGCCGTTGCGGCCGAGCTGCATCTGGATATTGTGTGTAACGTTCAGGTCCTCGCTGAAGCGGCGCCACATGAGCACTTCGTCATAGGACTCCATGTCCGTGTCGCAGAACATGACATAGTAGGGGTTCAGTACGCCGAGCCTGGAGTCCATGCCTTCAGGGGTTCCGGTGTTCTGGGCAAGATTCGCTACATGCCTGTCGCCCACCACCTTGGAGGCCGTGATGGCCTGCGTGAGGAAGTAGTCTATCTCCGTGTCGATGTTGAATCCGTCGAGGTCGGCGGGATCGCCGGGCCATCCGGGGCCGCCGGGTACGAAGGCCGTGCCCTTGTGATGCTTCTCCCATGTGCCTTCATACAGGGCAACGCGGGAATGAATCAGATAGGCCACGTCGCGGCTGATCCGGTTCTTGTTGCCGGACGGGGTGCCGGAGGCCATCAACAGGTCTTCGGCTTTCTCGAGGTCGGATATTATGAAGCGCGCCACCTCGTTGCGCGGACGGCGTCTGGACGCCTCCATCAGGACTTCTTCGTCGTCCGGCAGCGCCGTTTCGATGATAGGGCAGTCTCCGATGGACTGGAGCTTGCTGAAATAGGCCAGGGCGCGGAGTACGTACATTTCGCCTATATAGTGGCGGATGTTGGTCTCGCTGCCTGAGATGCTGCCTTCCTCGAAGCGCGGAAGAACCTGATCGAAGAAATAGTTGCAGTTGCGGATGGCGGAAAAGTCCCACGAACCGCTCCCTACCAGCCATTCTCCCGGAGCCCAGCGCGCCGAGTAATCTATCTGCGCCTGATTGTCGGTACCGTTGTCGTTGCCGAAGGTGCCGATGCCGTAGCTGCCCGGGGAGATGGAGGTAAAGCTGCCGTTGTAGAGATTGATGGTGTATGCCGCCAGGTCCTCCTCAGCCGAGAAATATGCGGACGGGGTCACGGAACTTTCCGGAACCTTGTTGAGGAAGTCGTCGCATGCTGAAAAGACGGCAAGCGAGATGACGGTCGACAATAATATGCTGATATGTTTTTTCATGATCCGTGCGTATTAAAATGTTAGGCTTACGCCGAAAGAGACTGTCTTGGAAAGCGGATAAGCCTTGCCGAAGCCCCAGTTCATGTTGGCGTCGATCAGCTCGGGGTCGCTCAGCTTTGTGAATTTGGTGATGGTCAGCAGGTTTTCCACCGAGACGAAAGCGCGGAGGTTTTCCACGCAGAATTTACGGGAGATCTCGTGCGGCACCGTGTACCCGAGGGTAACGTTCTTGAGACGTGCATAGGCCGCGTTCTGGAGATAGCGCGTCTGGTCATAGATGTTGCGGTCGCCGCTCCAGTTGGGACGCGGATAGTAGCTGTCGAGATTGAGCCCCTTCGGGTCGTCAGGATCGTCGCGGAAATAATCCTCGTGCTCCTTGAAGCCGAGGGCCTGCCATTTGCCCTGGCCGGTGGCTCCCCAGAACACTGCTCCGCCCGCGCTATAGTCGCGTTTGAGGGTGCCTTGGAAGAACACTTTCAGGTCGAAGCCCTTCCATGCGGCTTCCAGGTTGAGACCGAAATTGTAGCGCGGCGTGGAGTTCCCTATGATATGAAAGTCGCCGCTGTCGCCGAGCGTCCACGTGCCGTCGTCAATGGCGCCGTTGCCGTCGATGTCGGCATACATGATGTCTCCGGCGCTCCAGTTGCTGCCCAGCAGGCTCTGGTCGACCTTCGCAAGGTGGGCGTCCATCTCTTCCTGTGTTTTCGCTATGCCTACGGTGGTGAGGCCCCATATGTTGCCGAGCGTTTCGCCCTCATAGTAGTTGTCGAGGTTGAACGATTCGTTGGGATATTTGTCTATCACTACCGTGTTGTCGCTCAGGGACAGCGTGGCCCCGTAGCTGAAGTCTCCGGCGTAGTCGCGCCAGCTGACCTGCAGATCCCAGCCCTTCGAGGTCATGTCGAGATTGTTTACGCGGGGCACGGCGGCGCCGAGCACGTCCGGGAGTTCAGGAGCGGGACCCACCATGTCGTAAGTCTTGCGCTGATAGTAGCCGAAGGTTCCCGACAGTCTGTCGTTGAACAGGCTCCAGTCCAGACCGGCCTCCCATGTGCGGCTCTTCTCCCATGTAAGGGACGTGGAGACCAGGGAAGGCTGTGAAGATATGTTGGGCTTTGCGCTGTCGCCGAGCAGCCAGTTGCCGCCCTGCGACGAGAATCCGATGGCGGGATAGAACGGATACCAGCTGTCGGTGTTCTGGTTTCCGAGTTCTCCCCATGAGCCGCGGATCTTCAGCATGTCTACCCAGGCGACGTCCTTCATGAAATTCTCCTTGGCGAGGTTCCAGCCCACGGAGAAGGACGGGAAGAAGCCCCATCTGGCGTCGCCGATGAAGCGTGAGCTGCCGTCATAGCGGAAGTTGGCTTCGAAGAGATAACGCCCGTCGTAGTCATAGTTGATTCGTCCGAACCAGCCCGCGGTGGCCCAGCTGTTGTAGGCTCCGGACACGCTCGGGTTGGATGACGTGGTGTTGAGCGTGGGAAGCCCGGCCATGATGCCGTTCTGCTGTCCGTTGATCGAGCGGTTCCTCAGAAGCTCGGCCTGGAAACCGGCCATCACCTTTATGTTGTGGCCTTTTCCGATCTTACGGGAATATTCGGTGAAAATGTTGGGATTGAAGTAATTGGTCTTGATGGTATATTCCCGCACCGAGCTGTTGGGGTTGTGGAATACGAAGGAATTGCCGTTGACGTCCCAGCCATGTGTCGTGATCCAGTCCGTGTGCTGATACTGCGTCGTGGTCTTGTAGTTCAGCTCGGCGTTGATGATCCATCCGGCGAGCGGGGTGAGCTGCAGGGTGAGCTGCTGAGCCGTCACATCCGTCTGCGACTTGACCTGGCCGCCGTTTTCGAGTTCGTCGATATAGGATTCGGTGACATAGTGGCCGTTCGGATCCTTCGTAGGAATGATGGGCCAGTAATGGGCGACGTCATGATAGAACTGCGGGAAGCTGCCGCCCGAATAGGCTACGGTCGGCGTCTCGAAGTCCGTGCGGGTGAAACGCACGTTGTAGCCGAGGCTTGCCCATTTGGCGAGCTTGAAATTGATCTTGCCGTTCACGTTGTAACGCTGCTGATCGTCATTGCCGTGCCGCAGGGTGCCGCCTTGGTCGAGATAGTTGGCGGAAAAATAGAATTGCATCGCTTCGCTGCCGCCGCTGGCGCTGAAATTGTGCTCCTGGGTGAACGAGTTGCCGAAATGCTCTTTGAGCCAGTCGGTGTTGCCCACGGGCAGGAGCGGCGTGTCGTCCCAGATTTCCCACTGGTTGTTGCCGTTGGCGAACATGGTGGGCTTGGACGGATCTTTCTGCGCCGCAAGAATCTGCTGCAGCTTGTCGTCGGAGAACCATACGCCGTTGCCGCTGTATATGCTCGCCGTGTTCATGTAGAGGGCCCAGGTGTAGGAATCCATCATTTCCGGCATGTTCAAAGGCGAGTTGAAGCGGAAGTTGTTGTTGTAGTTGATGACGGTCTTGCCCGCCTTGCCCTTCTTGGTGGTGACGAGGACGACTCCGCCGGCCGCGCGCGAACCGTAAATGGAGGAGGCCGAGGCGTCCTTCAGGACGGAAAGGTTCTCAATGTCCTGCGGATTGAGGGTGTTGAGATCACCTTCCATGCCGTCGATGAGGATCAGCGGGGTTACGGACGAACCGCTGCCGATGGTGCCGCGGCCGCGGATATTGAAAGACTTTGATGAGTTCAAGGCGCCGCCGCCTGAACCGGTGGAGACGTTCATGCCCGGAACCATGCCCTGGAGCGCGTCGACTACGGAGTTCACCGGACGTGAAGCTATGTCCTTGGCGCTGACGGTGGAAACCGCGCCCGTCAGGTTGACCTTCTTCTGGGTGCCGAAGCCTACGACCACTATGCCTTCGAGAAGTTCGGAATCTTCTTCAAGCAATATGTCGAGAGGCGTTCCGTTCCAGATGACGGATCTGGTGACATAGCCTATGCAGGAGATTTCAAGCGTGCCGCCGGGCTCCACGCCCTGAAGCTCGAAATGTCCGTCCAGATCGGTGATGGTTCCTGTCGTAGTACCTTCCACGATGACGCTGGCTCCTATGACCGGTCCCACGGCGTCACGTACCGTGCCCGAAGCTGTCCGGTCCTGTGTCAGCAGCGTCTCAGAATACCCCCCCCCGATTGCCGGGAGCGGCGAATGACGCGCCACACGCAAGCGTAATGGCGATCATGGCTGATATGGCTTGTTTTGACATAAGAATTAATGAGTTAGAATAAAAGTTATTAGTTTTTAACAAATTAAATTGTCTTTGGAACAAAAATATTCTTTTTATCCGTAAAAAACAAATTTCATTTTCGGGGACATGAAATGTCGCTTTGTTCCTTTAAAATGATTACCTTTGTATAATATGCACTCCGGCCTTGCCGGACGGACTTTAAGGAACTACATGAAGGATACGCTGCTCGGAAAAACTCTCGCGGAACTCAGGGAAACGGCCGTTTCCGCCGGACTGCCCTCCTATGCAGGGGGACAGATGGCTAAATGGCTGTACAGGCGCAGGGTGCGCGCCATGGACTGGATGACTGATCTGCCGAAAGCCGGCAGGGAAACGCTGTCCGGGCTTTACGAACTGGGCCTGACCGCCCCTTCCGAATGCATCGTCTCGTCGGACGGCACCAAAAAATACCTTTTCCCGGTATCGTGCCCCCGCGGCGACGGACGGTACGAGGACAGTGCGGTGGAAGCCGTGATGATTCCGGACGGCGACCGCAGGACGCTGTGCGTCTCGTCCCAGGCCGGATGCAGGATGAACTGCCGTTTCTGCATGACGGGCCGCCAGGGCTTTCACGGGCACCTCTCCGCCGCGGACATCCTTTCGCAGTTTCTTGCCGTGGACGAGGCGGAGGACCTTACGAACGCCGTTTTCATGGGAATGGGCGAGCCTCTCGACAATTGGGAAAACGTAAGGCGTGCCATAGAGGTGCTCACCGCCGACTGGGGATTTGCATGGAGCCCTAAGCGGATTACCCTCAGCACGATAGGCGTAGTTCCCAATCTCCGCAGATATCTCGACGGATGCCGCTCCCACTTGGCCGTGAGCCTGCACAATCCGTTCCCCGACGAAAGGGAGGCCCTGATGCCGGCCGAAAGGGCGTTTCCGCTGCGGGACGTGATGGAGCTTGTGAGACGGTACGATTTCACCGGGCAGCGCCGCATCAGTTTCGAGTATACCATGTTCGCCGGCCTGAACGATGACAAGCGCCATGCCGACGCGCTCGTGCGTCTGCTGCGCGGACTTGAATGCAGGGTAAATCTGATACGTTTCCACAGGATTCCGGATTTTCCGTACGAATCTTCGGCGGAACCGGTCATGGAAGCATTCCGGGACAGGCTGAACAGGGGCGGAATAACCGCCACAATCAGGGCTTCCCGCGGAGAAGATATCTATGCCGCCTGCGGCATGCTTGCCGGCAGGCACGGGAACTGATGCCGTGGATGCCATGGAAGAACGGGAAAAGAAAGTACTCGCAAGCCTGCAGCGCCGGTGTTCCGCTATGGAATGCTGCCCCCGGGACATAGGGCGCAAGGCGTTGAAAATGCTTGACGGAGATTCGGAGGCCGCCGGCAGGGTGGTGGCCTCGCTCATGGAAGAAAATTATCTGAACGAGCTGCGGTATGCCTCCGCTTTCGCGAGAGAAAAGGCTTCCTTGAGCGGATGGGGCCCAGTGAAAATAGCGTATGCGCTCGCCGGCAAGGGGATATCGAAGCAGGCGGCGGACGAAGCCCTCGCGGCCGTGGACGCCGACGCGGCCGAGGGACGGATGCTGAAAACGCTTGAAGCCAAGTACAGGACTCTCGAAGGAGATCCTCGGATCCGCCTTAAAATGCTGAAATTCGCCCTCGGAAGAGGATATGAATATGAGGAAGCGGCTGCGGCCGTTGACAAGATATTGAAAACCAAAGGTACAGATATATGAAACGGTACTTTGTATTAGCCGTGGCGCTGACGGCCGCGGCGGCCTGCACGGGGCCTTCATCTGTTTCTTCGCCTGACGGCCATATAAAAGTGGATTTTGCGTTGTCGGACGGCGTTCCCTATTATTCCGTTTCGGTGGACGGAAAGCCTTTCATAGAGCAGTCGCGCCTTGGCATTGCGGCGGCGGAATCCGATTTGTCCGGAACGTTCAGCTCCGCAGGCTCGTCTTTGTCCTCGCACGACGAGGTATGGACGCAGCCGTGGGGAGAGAACAAAAGCATCCGCGACCGTCACAGTGAATTGAGGGTTAATCTGAAAAACGGCTCCGGCGTGAAGCTCGCCATGGTTTTCCGCGTTTTTGACGACGGTCTCGGCTTCAGATACGAGTACGAGGTGCCGGGAACGGATACCGTGAGGGTGAACGACGAGCTGACGGAATTCAATTTCGCGTCCGACGCACGTTCATGGTCGATACCGGGCAATTTCGATACCTATGAACTGACGTACAGGGATCTGCCGCTTTCCGCCGTGGAGGACGCCAATACCCCCGTCTCGTTCAGGACGGAGGACGGCATCTACGCCAGCGTGCACGAGGCGGCCCTCGTCGACTATCCGGAGATGACGCTTCGCAAAACCTCCGGCACCCGTTTCACGAGTGCGCTCGCACCCCTTCCTGACGGCGTCAAGGCTGTGGTCGGAGGCACTTTCAAAACACCGTGGCGCACCGTACAGATAAGCGGTTCCGCCGTAGGGCTCATCAATTCGGCCCTGATTCTCAATCTGAACGATCCCTGCGTTCTGGAAGATACGGACTGGATCAGGCCGATGAAATACGTCGGCGTGTGGTGGGGAATGCATCTCGGCATAAATTCATGGACGGCTGACGCCCGCCACGGCGCCACCACTTCCGAAGCCTTCAGATACATTGACTTCGCCGCCGCCAACAATATAGAAGGAGTCCTATTTGAAGGCTGGAACGACGGCTGGGATACGTGGGGAGCCCGCCAGGACTTCGATTTCACCAGCCCTGCCAAGGACTTCGACATACGCAAGGTGACGCAGTATGCCGCATCCAAGGGCGTTTCGTATATCCTTCACCATGAGACCGGCGGAAACGTCCCCAATTATGAAAGACAGCTTGACACGGCCCTCGCGTGGGCTGCGGAAATGGGCATCCATGCGTTGAAGACGGGCTATGCCGGCGGCATGCCGGGCGGCAATCTGCATCACAGCCAGTACGGCGTGCGCCATTATCAGAAGGTCATCGACGAGGCGGCGAAATATAAAATCATGGTCGACGCCCACGAGCCCATCAAGCCCACAGGCCTGCGCCGCACCTATCCCAATTTCATGACGCGCGAGGGCGCAAGGGGCATGGAGTGGAATGCGTGGAGCGACGGCAATGCTCCGGAACATCTTGAAATACTGCCTTATACGAGGCTGCTCGCCGGCCCGATGGACTATACTCCGGGCACTTTCGACATCCTTTTCGAAAACATAAAGGGCAATCCAAATCTGCGGCAATGGAATATGAAGCCCGCCACGGAATGCCGTGTGCACACTACGCTTGCGAAGCAGTTGGCGGACTGGGTGATCATCTATTCCCCCCTGCAGATGGCAAGCGATCTGATAGAAAATTACGAAGGACATCCGGCGTTCCGCTTCTTCCGCGATTTCGATGCCGACTGCGACTGGTCCGAGGCCCTGCAGGGCGAGATAGGCGAATATGTCGCCGTGGTGCGCCGTGCCGGGGACAGGTTCTTTTACGGAGCCACTACGGATTCTTCGCCGCGCACGCTTGTGCAGCCGCTGTCGTTTCTTGAAGACGGCAAGGATTACACGGCCGTGATATATGCCGATGGGGAAGACGCCGACTGGCTGACCAATCCGCAGTCGTACGAGATAACGGAACGCACCGTCACTTCCACGGATACACTTGAGGTTAGAATGGCCGCGGGAGGCGGTCAGGCCATAACTTTTATTCCTTGTCATGAACAATCCGAAAAAGCTCCCGGGGACGATTAGAACGGGAATGGCGTTGCTGTTCGCGGTGATGCTGGCTCCGGCTTCCGCGCTTTTCGCCCAGGACGAGGCGTCCGCGGGCTTCAGAATGGATTCCCATGCCGACGTGAAGGCGCTCAACGAAATCAGGAGCAGGATGGATTCGATACGCAGCCGACGGCCTACGGTGGCTCTCGTGCTCAGCGGAGGAGGCGCCAAGGGGGCCGCGCATGTGGGAGTGCTCAGATATATACATGAAAAGGGCATCCCCGTGGACATGGTGCTCGGCACGAGCATGGGCGGACTTGTGGGCGCCCTGTATGCCGTCGGCTACGGCCCCGGGCAGCTCGATTCCATCGTCCGCAGCATAGACTGGAACATCATGATGAGCGACAAGGTGCCGAGGTCCTATACGCCGTACACCCGCATCAGATACAATGACAAATACGCCTTTTCGTTTCCTTTCTACAGGAGTCTCAAGGACATGGCGGACATAGGCAGGGCCGACTATACCACCGGCGCCAAGGAGGAATTCATCATATCCGAAAATCCGTCGGACATGATAAAGGACAATCTGTTAGGCAGCCTGCCGTCCGGAACCATCTACGGGCAGAACGTAAACAACCTCATATCCAGCCTCACCGTAGGGTATCAGGAACCGTCGGATTTTCTTGAGTTCCCCGTTCCGTTCGTGTGCGTCGCCACCGATCTCGTGTCCGGCCGGGCCAAGGTGTGGCACAGCGGTGAACTGAATACGGCCATGCGTTCCACCATGTCGATTCCGGGGCTTTTCGCGCCGGTGCGCGTGGACGGGATGGTGCTTGTGGACGGAGGCATGAGAAACAATTTCCCTACGGACCTCGCCAAGCAGATGGGTGCGGACATTGTCATAGGCGTGGAGCTTTCGGATGCGTCCAAGGATTTCGCGACCATCAACAACATAGGCGACATAGTCATGCAAAGCATAGACATGCTGTCCAACGATTCGTTCCGCCGCAACATCAGGGTGCCTGACCTCACGCTCATAAAGCCCGACCTGCACGAATTCAACATGTTGAGCTTCAGCCCTGAAAACGTGGACACCATCATACGGCGCGGCTATCTGGCGGCGCAGGCCGCGGATGAAGCCCTGACTCTTGTCCGCGACAGGACGGGGGCCGCCGCCCCGCGTCCGGAGTCGGCTCATCCGGCCATAGATCTCGGGACCCGTCCGGTAGTCATTTCCGACGTGGAATTCCTCGGGGTGGACGCCATCGAGGAAAATTATTTTCTGCGCAAGATCGGCATTTCCCCGGGAGATACCGTGGGCAGGAAGACCGTCGAGAGCGCCGTGTCCGTGCTGTTCGGCAGCGGGACCTTCGATTACGTGAATTATGAGCTGCTCGGTACCGAGGAACCGTTCCGTCTCAGATTCAATTGCCGGAGGGGACCGGTGAACCGTCTCGGAGTGGGTTTCCGCATGGATACGGAGGAAGTCGTGGCCATAGCCTTGGATTTCGGTCTGAATACCAACAGGATACAGGGATCGTCGCTGAACCTGTCCGCCAAAGTGAGCACCAACCCTTATTTCAAGGTGCATTATTCTTATAATAATGTGTCCCTGCCTACAGTGAACGTGGACGCTTCGGTGAACTGGGTGGAAAGGAACACTTTCTCGATAGGTGACGTGCGTTATAACATAGATTTTTTGCACAACAGGCAGGAGATCTATCTGTCAAACATGGCATGGACGGACTTCGACGTGCACGGCGGCATCCGCAGCGACATTTTCAATTTCTACAATCTGCTTTCCGACGGGCCCGAGATAGACTACGACAGGAAATCCCTGAACGACGGATATCTGTCCCTGTTCGCGGACGCCCGCATAGACACTTTCAACAACGGCTATTTCCCCGATTCGGGCTATACCGTCGGGGCGGGCTATCACTGGACCTTCCTCGGCATGCCGTACAAAGTCAAGCCTTTCCATGAAGTGAACTTTGACGCGTCCGGCGTCGTGCGCCTTTCGGACCGTTTCGCATTGCGGCCTTCGTTATATGCCAGATTCGTCATAGGGGATAACGTGCCGCTTCAGTACGGCAATTTCATAGGCGGCAGCATGTACGGAAGGTATGTCGACCAGCATATCCCTTTCATCGGCATAAACAATTCTGCATTCTGCGGGAAATTCCTTGCCGTGGCCCGTGCGGATCTGCGCTGCCGTCTTGCGCCGGGAAGCTATCTGAGCGGCATAGTGAATGTCAGCTGGGATTTCGACGATCTGGAGTCGGTCCAGTCGGCGAGGGGCATCTACGGTTTCGGACTTGAATATGCGTATTCCACTCCCGTAGGTCCGCTGAAGGCTGACGTGCATTGGTCGTCGCTGACGCACAGAATAGGATTTTATATGTCATTCGGCTTTGATTTCTGACATATGGCTTCGTTCGAAGACGGGATAAGGGACCTGCTGAATGCTTCGGGCAGAAATTTTTCCGAGCGCCGCGAGGACGGCGTGACCGTTTTTTCTGAAGATGGCCGCAGTTTCAGCGTGTTCGCCGTACCCGTATCGGCGCGTACTCCTGAGGGCGCCATGGAACGCATGCTCGCCGTAAGGCGCATGGCTGACGCCGTATCGGACTCCGTCGTGATAGCGGAAGACCGCTGGCTGTGCGGCGGAGCCGTGACGCGGGCCAGACTGAATGCACGTATAGGATTGTGTGACAGAGTATTCGCACGCAACTGCGAGGCGCGCAGGATAGACGGTGCCGTGGCCGGAAAGTTCCTTGAGGGAAACCATGCCTACGGCGACGCCGCATGCAGGTATCGTTACGGGCTTTTCGTCCGGAATGAGTCGGGCGGCGGCGAAAGGCGGCCCGGGCGGGGAACGCTCGTCGCCGTGGCCGGGTTTTCCAATGCGCGCAGGCTGCACGTCGGCGGAGATACCGTGGCGTCTTACGAATGGATACGCTATGCCTCCCTGCCATGGATGCGCGTCGCGGGAGGCATGGGAAAGCTGCTGAATGCCTTTGTCCGCGATGTCCGCCCCGACGACGTGATGAGCTACGCCGATCTGGAATGGTCGGACGGCGAGGCCTACCGCAGGCTCGGGTTCGTCGCGGAGGGCGACAGGGCCCCGGTGCTCTTTGCCGTCGATCCGCATACTTACAGGCGCACCGCGGCAGGCAAATCCGGAGGCGCGGAGCTTCCCGACGGCTGTCTTTTCTTCATGAACATGGGCAGCCGCAAATATCGTCTCCGGACATCGGGCCGCTGACTTTGTGTTTTTTTTCTTAAATTTGTCTCCGTTTGAAAATTAAAGGACAGAATCATGGTTAAAATCGACATTGAAGGATGTTCTTCCTTTGTGAAGGATGCTGAGTATGCAAAGTATCTTGAAAAAGCTCTTGACGCTTTCGACGTTCTTGAAAAAGAACAGGGCCCGGGCAATGATTTTCTCGGCTGGAAGCACCTGCCTTCCGGGACTCTTGATCCCGCTTCGGCGACGGCCGGCAGGGGTTATCCGTCGCCTGCCGTTCCCGATGGCATGCTTGAGGCCTGCGAGGCCGTGCGCGACGACTGGAAGGCCAAGGGAGTGGATTTGGTCATTGTAATAGGCATAGGCGGATCCTATCTCGGTGCCCGCTGCGCAATCGAGGCTCTCTCGCACGGCTTTGCCCGGCAGCTACGGACCAAGAACGCTCCGGAGGTCGTTTTTGCCGGCAACAATCTTTGCGAAGACTATATCGCCGAACTGATGGATCTTGCGGCCGAACGCAATACGGCCTGCATCGTGATATCCAAATCAGGCACCACCACCGAGCCTGCGATCGCTTTCCGCATCGTCAGGGAATTCATAGAAAAGCATTATTCGGACGCCGCCGCGCGCATCGTCGCCATCACGGACGCCGAAAGGGGTGCGCTGAAGACTCTTGCCGTACGTGAAGGCTACAGGACTTTCGTCGTTCCGGACAATGTTGGAGGCCGTTTCTCGGTTCTTACCCCCGTCGGCCTGCTGCCTGTGCTCGTGGCCGGTTTCGACGTGCGTGCCATGCTTGAAGGCGCCGCCGAAATGGAACGGAAGCTGAGCGTGAAGTCGGAGGAAAATCCTGCCGTCGTCTATGCCGCTATGCGCAATCTTCTTTACGGCGGACTCGGCAAAAAGGTGGAGATATTGGTGACATACAATCCCAAGCTGCAATATCTCGGCGAATGGTGGAAACAGCTCTACGGAGAGTCCGAAGGCAAGGACGGCAAAGGCATATTCCCCGCGTCGGTCAACAACACGGCCGATCTGCACTCCATGGGACAGTTCATTCAGGAAGGGGAACGCATCATGTTCGAAACGGTCGTCAATGTAGAGAACGCCAGTCGCAGCGTCGTCATAGGTCCGGATCCGCAGAATCTTGACCAGCTCAATTTCCTGTCAGGCAAACACGTGAAGCATTGCGGCGCCATGGCCAGGCTGGGCACTCGGCTTGCACATATAGACGGCGGAGTCCCTCAGATCATGATAAGCGTCGACAGCCTCTGTGAGCGCACCGTCGGCGCCCTGTTCTATTTCTTCGAATTCGCCTGCGGAGTCAGCGCGTATGTCCTGGGCGTCAATCCGTTCAATCAGCCGGGCGTCGAGGCGTACAAGAAAAACATGTTCGCCCTGCTTGACAAACCTGGCTACGAAGAGCAGAGCAAGGCTATAAGAGAGAGGGTGCAGGCATCCCATTGACGGTGAAGACATTTTGACACGTAAAACGGTCATTTTGACATAGTTGTCTGTCAAAGTGGCCGTTTTTCGCATGCCATGCCGCTACGGTCCGGGAATTGATTGTTTACGGGCGGACGGCCTTTCGGGGCGTCCGGAGAAAAAAGAAATTGTTTAACTTTAACTTATAGGAGATTAAAACTATGTTACCTTCAAGAAGAAACAATCAGGTGTGGGGATCAGACTTCTTCAACGATTTGTTCGAAACGGCATGGCCGACAAAACACGGCATGAGCGTTCCCGCGCTTAACGTCCTTGAGAAAGAGGATGAGTACGACCTCGAACTCGCGGCCCCCGGCATGACCAAGGATGACTTCAATGTCACTCTCGACGGCGACGGAGATCTCGTCATAAGCATGGAAAAGAAAAACGAGGACAAGGCTGAAAACGGCCACTATATCAGGAGAGAATTCACTTACGGCAAATTCCGTCAGACCATGCTGCTGCCGGACGATGCGGAGAGGGAGCACATCAGCGCCAAGGTTGAAAACGGCGTGCTGAAAGTGAACATCCCCAAGGTCAAGAAGACCGAAGAGGCCGTAAGCCACAGGGTCATAGAGATCAAATAAATCATTTTCAAGCATGAAAGAGGCCGTGTCGCAAATGCCGCGATGCGGCCTTTTTTCGTTGTGTTTTTTTGTGTGGTACAGTCTTTTTCGCAGTGCGATTTTTTACGGCGCTGTGTAGCCTTTTTCTGTACGGCAAAGGTTTTGACGGAATTTTGTTACATTTGCAGAAATTTTCCAATTACGGATTCAGTTACGATGAAAAAGATCTCTTCAATGGCATTTGCGGCCGCGCTGCTTCTTTGCGCATGCGGCCAGAACGGCAAAAAGGATGCGGCAATTCCCGAGGTAAGCGGCCATAGGGGCGCCAACGCCATCGCTCCGGAAAACACCCTCGCATCGGCGGATTCATGTATAAAATACGGTATCCAATGGATGGAGTGCGACGTCTGCATCAGCAAGGACAGCGTTTTCTATATCCTTCATGACTCGACGCTCGACCGCACGACCAATGGGGAGGGACCTATTTCTGACTGGATTTCCACAGACATAGATACTCTTGACGCCGGGTCATGGTTCGGCGGGGAATTCGCCGGACAGAGGGTGCCGCGTTTCGCGGATCTGCTCAGGAAGGCCCATGACAACGGTCTGAACATAACCGTAGACTTCCGTTCCGGCGATCTGCACGAACTTCTCGATCTCATCAAGTCGGAGGACATGCTCGGACGCTGCTGCTTCACGTTCAGCGATGAGGAACTTGCCGCCGAATTCAGGGCGATTGCGCCGGAAGTGAAAACCTTGCAGGCATATATAAGGACTCCGGAAGATTATGATCGCGTCGTGGAGACTCTTTCTCCGGACATCGCCGTTTTCTGGATAGACAACCTTACCGAAGACCTCGTGCGGAAATGCCATGACGACGGCATGAAGGTTCTCGCCCTGGTGCTTGGACTGGACGACAAGACGGTATTGAACCAGAAGGCCGTCGATCTCGGGGTGGACGTGGTAGCTACCGACCGTCCTGAAGAATTCGTCAAAAAGTATCGCTCCGCGTCCGAATAAATATCAACATCCGGACAGATGGATAAAAAGGAAATGTATGCCGTCATGCTGCGCGAACTCGAAAGCCTCGTGGCCGGAGAGGACAATGCGGTCGGCGTGCTTGCCAACGCGGCAGCGCTGATATACCACAGTACCGGATATTTCTGGGTAGGTTTCTACATGGTGCGTGACGGCATGCTTAGGCTCGGCCCTTTTCAGGGGCCCGTGGCCTGCTACCGCATCGGTTTCGGCAAAGGCGTGTGCGGCACGGCATGGGAGAGGGCCTCGGCGGTGATCGTCCCTGACGTAGAGAAATTTCCGGGGCACATAGCTTGCAGCAGCCTTTCCCGTTCGGAAATAGTAGTGCCCTTGTTCAACGGTCCGGAAGTGGCCGGCGTTCTCGACATAGACAGCAAGGATGTCGGCGCGTTCGATGAAACTGACCGTGACGCCCTCCAAAAGGCCTGCACCATCCTCTCCGCCGCTATTTTTTAGTTTTGTAGCATATCATAGCGATTTGCGACGCATCATCGATGCCCCATCGGCGCCGTCAGGTCTTTGACGGGCAATGCAAATTTCTCTTGCTAAGAGAGAATATTAAAGTGATACAAATGTCATATTTTTCTATAAAATGAACAAAAAAAATCGCATTTTTTCTACATAAAATTACCCCCCCCCGAAAATTAAAGGTATTGACAATCAATCATTTGATTGTAAGAAAAATTATAAGGACCCGGCCCTGATTTTTTCGGCCGGGCATATTCGTATTTTGCCAAGCCCTCTCCTGACGGCTAATATCAGTTTACCGGAGCGTTTATCGAGTCACCGGAAAACGATTTAGGCATTCTTCTATATCCCTGAAAAAAGATGCATTGGCATCGGAACGTCTCTCTTAGCAAGAGAGGGAGACGGGAAGGCCAAATTGGATAACAGGAGGTTTCGCGTCCGTATGCTGGGGGAACAGCATGGAGGGCGTTAGCGTGCTTTGGGAAAGCCGCACGCGGGGAGCCGAAGGAGGGACGTCGTCGGAAGGATCCGGCGGTGGAGAGGGAGGACTGCCGTCCGTTGGGTCTGACCGTCTTTCAGTGAGAGGAGACGTAAGGAGGATGGTTAGTGGTCAAAAAAGGGCATAGAGATAAAGCGAGATATCTTTGTGACAAAAAAGAGCAAAGATGTACAGCAGCGA
>CANPZS010000015.1 GCA_947588835.1 uncultured Bacteroidales bacterium
TTCATAGATTTACTTTTTATTTGGTTGTTAGTTCTTTCTCTTTGCGTTAAACCGCACAAAGGTGGGAATTAAGGGATACGGCTTCTTTCTTTTTTCGGATTAGGGACGCGCCGGGGTACAAAAAAGAGGGGCCGGCCGTGCGGTCAGTCCCTCTTTTTAATATTGCGTAAAGGCTTTCTACTCAGTTGAAAGCGGCCTTTCTTCGTATAGTTTGTCGCCTGCGGCTATGAAGTCCACGACGAAATCGACTATTTTCGGTATGACCGCCTCCATATAGCGGCGGCCTTTCTCGGCGCTTGCCTTGCGCGGATCGCCCACCCCGGTGTCTTCGCTTACCTGCGCCCAGTCGCGCGGCAGCCATGCCACTTTGGTGTTGAGCCCCTCGACGGAAAATCTGCGGAAATCGCCGGCGCCGGCCAGCGACATGTCGACGGTCTCCGGATAATAGTGCATCATGACCGAGGTCTCCTGCTCGCCTGCGTGATCGTCATCTTTTTCTTCGAAGAAGCCGGCGCGCGGCACGATGGAGAACCATTCGTTGTGGCATATCATCATGTCGGGATATTCGATCATGAGGTCGCGTATCATGCCTTTGAAGATGTTGCCTCCGTGTCCGCTTATTATCATGAGGCGGCAGATCCCCTGCCTGCGCAGGGAGAGGACTATGTCGCGAAGGACGGCTTTCTGCGTTTCCTGCGAAGTGTGGATGCAATACGGGAGTTCGGCCTGTCCGGGATTCTGCGAGCCGAGGGGCAGGCCGGGCAGCACCATGAGGTGAACGCCGCGTTCCGAGGCTTTTTCGGCCGTTTCAAGTGCGACGGCCCTCGCCGCCAGCATGTCGGTGCAATAGGGCAGATGGCGGTTGTGCGGCTCAGTGGAGCCCCATGGCAATATGGCCATGTCGTACCCCGGCATTTTCCTTACGTCGCCCCACCTTGCGGTGGTGATGTCGTATCTGCTGTTCGTCATTTTGGACTAAAGGCCTTTTACGCGTTCTTTGTATTCATTGATGCAGGCGTCGAGGCGCTCGCCGGCGGTGGTGTCCCCGGGCACGTTGTGCGACGGGTGGATGTACAGTCTTACTCCGCGTTCTTCGAGAATCTCCGCTACCGTGCAGATGGTCATCCATACCGTGGTGATGAACGCCATGGTGGAGAGCGGGCCTATCTTGTCCTGATGTTTTTTCAAGGAAACGGACGCGTCCTGCAGGGGGCAGCAGGTGTCCACTACGTAGTCGGCGAGCTGAAACAGGTTCTTGCCGCATGAATGGCGGGGCTTCTTGTCCCCGGTTTCGCCGGCCGAGCCGTACACGATGACTTTCATGCCGCGCTTTTTCGCTTCGAGGGCCATGTCGATGTTCACCGCGTTGATGCCTGTATGTGAGAAAAGCCAGAGGACGTCGCGCTTGTCGAAGTTCCAGCTTTTCATTATGTTCTGTCCGTAGCCTTCGGTCCTTTCAAGAAATAGGAACTGATGTATGCCCATCTCGCCCACGATATGAGTGAAGAAGGTGAGGGGAAGTTCGCAGAGGGGATGGAATCCCACGAAGCCGCCGATCCTCGGATACATCTCTTCGATGGGGAGGTTGGCATGGCCGCAGCCGAAGGTGTGCACCCAGCGGCCGGCCTGGATGGTGTCCGCCATGACTTCCGCGACCTCCTTGATCCGTTCCATCTGAGTCGCTTCGATGTTGTTCATTACGCCGAAGGCGTTTTCTTTCCACTGATTTGCTAACATTTTATTGAGATTTATAATGGTTTATTTCTTTGTCTTTTTGGCTGCGCCGAGGGCGACAGGCACCAATATCATCATCATGACGAGCGCGAGCCCGAGGGCCGCGGGCAGGAACATGAAATGTCCTCCGTCGAACGCCGCGCCGGTGCACCGGTTGAATGCGGTCTGGCCTACAAGGGCTATGAAAAGGGCTATCGAGAACGCCGTGCCCGACTGTTCGCGGAACGTGCCGCCGATGAAGTTGAGGACTACCGGGAAGGTGGCCCCTACGCCGAAGCCTATGAGCGTCATGGCAGCATACGCGGCCGCCGTGCTTCTGCCGAAAAACGTGAACAGGCACACGCCCGCGGCCGCCGTGCAGAGATACAGATACAGGGTCCCCGTGTCATGGAGCCGTTTCATGATGGCGCCGAGAGGCAGTCTGCCGGCAAGCATGCCTATGGTGAACCATGTCATTGCCAGCGTCGCGGCGGCCTGGGTCATGCCCGCATGGCCTCCGAGAAACGATACCGTGAAATTGCCGCTCGCCCCTTCGAATCCGCTCTGGAAGAACAGGACGGCGCCGAAAAGCAGCAGCGCGGGATATTTCAGCAGCCCGACGCTCTTGCGCAGAGATACGTTCTCCGCAGGTTTCGCCTTAGGGAAGGCTATGCATGAGAAGAACAATATGAACAGCGCCATGATGCATGAAATGACGTTGAGCGGGATGCGAAAATCCTCCGTGAAATAGTTCAGCAGCGTCCACAGCAGCGCCCCGATGCAATAGAATGCGCCGAGCAGTCCGAGCCTGCCGCCTCTTTTGTCGTCATCGTAGATGTCGGATACGAGCGCGTTGGTCTCTCCGTTGAGGATGCCTCCGCCGAGTCCGAGGCAGAAAATGGAAGCGTGCAGCAGGCCCGGCACGCGGAAATTGGCGAGTCCCTGCAGTCCCGCGAGGGCGAAGGCCGAGCTCGCCGCGAGCAGCCATTTGTAGCCGAATTTGTCGACTATGGGGCCGAACAGCAGGGTGCCTGCGATGATGCCCGCCGACATGGTGGTCGGCAGCGTGTTGGCTCCGTTCACCAGTTCCGCCAGAGGCCCGAGGATGGGGCCGAGCGAGAGCATCGCCACTCCGAAAAAAGCCATTCCCGCGCATGCCGATACGAAGACGGCGGCGGTCGAATAATTCTTCTTGGTATTCATCTCAGTTTTTATTTATCTGACGCCTTTTATTTCTCGCCGCCGCTTTCCGTGCCGCGCAGGGCGAGAGCCGCGGCGCCGACGAGGGCCGCCTCTCCCTGTACGGCCGAAACGTAGAACCTGACGTCCCGCATGGCTATGGGCTGTCCCCATTTCAGGGCTTCGGCGTAAATGTCGTCTATGAACATGGCGGCGGGCCCGAACACGCCTCCGCCGAAAATCACTTTTTCGGGATTGAAGATGCTCACGAGATTGGCGGCCCCCATGCCCCACATCTCCACGGCTTTGCCGAGCACTTTCACGGCAATGGGATCTTTTCTGCCGTATGCGTCGAATACGTCGTGCGACGTGATGTCTTTCACGGCCTTTCCCCAGAGGCTTTCGTGCCCCGCCGCGACGGCGGCCTTCTTTGCCTGCAGGCCTATGCCGTTGCCGGAGGCGTAGTGCTCGAAGCAGCCGCATTCGTCATAGTCGCCCGAGTAGGGGTATTGGAGGGCCATCCATCCCGTCGCGCCGGCGATGTCGCCGGCTCCGTGCAATATGCGTCCGTCGGTCAGGATGCCGGCTCCTATGCCGGTGCCCACGGCTATGTATATGGCGTTGCGGCAGCCTTTGGCGGCGCCTTTCAGCTCCTCGCCGAGGATGTAGCACGTCCTGTCGCTTTCTATGCGTACCGGGATTCCCGGCACGGCTTCCTCGATGACGGCTTTAAGCGGGAAATCGGTCCAGCCCGGTATGTTGGGGGCCCAGACCGTACCCCTACGGGAACGGACTATTCCCGGCACGCATACGCCGATGGCGTCTATCGGGCTTCCGTATCTTTCTTTCAGGGATTTTGCCGCACCGGCGACTATGGCGCCCGCTTCGTTTCCTCCGGCGCCGTCAAGCATGCGGACCTCTTTCAGGAGGATTCCGGCGTTTTCGCTGAAAACCGCCGCGGCCGCTTTCGTGCCTCCGAGGTCGATTCCGATGACGTTCATTGTCTTTTTTGATAAGTATTCGCAAAGATAAGAAATCGCATGCATTTTACGACGCAAAAACTATTATCTTTGCAATCCGACGAAAACCTGCTGACTGGCCATGTTCCTCAAGATATTCGGATTCCTGCAATTGTCGCCGGCGGACATACTGGACATATGTATGGTCGCCCTGATTATCTATTCGGTTTTCAAATGGGTCAAGGATTCTTCCGCAGCCAACATTTTTCTCGCCCTGTTCATGCTGCTCGTCATACAGGTGGTGGTGACCGCGCTGAACATGAAGATGATGTCGGCTTTGATGAATACCCTGCTGGACGTGGGCGTGCTCGCGCTCATCATCATTTTCCAGCCGGAGATACGCCATTTCCTCACGCGGCTCGGCCTCAATTACCGTTTCGCCAGCAAGGGCGGCGCCTTCATCAACCGTCTCCTCGGCATCAAGGAGGAGCGTATGGACAGCGGTTCGGCCAATGAGATAGCCGAGGCCTGCCGCGCCATGTCGGCGGAGAAGACGGGGGCGCTCATAGTCCTGACGGGCAGGATGCCCCTGACGTATATAGTGGAGACGGGGGACCGCATAGACGCCGCCATCCACAGGAGACTTATCCGCAACCTTTTTTTCAAGAATTCCCCTCTGCATGACGGCGCGGTCATCATACGCGGCAACAGGATAACGGCCGCCCGCTGCACGCTTCCCATCACGGAGAGGTCCGACATCCCGGCCCGTTTCGGCATGAGGCACAAGGCGGCCATCGGCATATCGGAGGAGTCGGACGCCTCGGTGATCGTGGTTTCGGAGGAGACCGGCGGCATCGTGTTCGTGCACGGCGGCGAGGTGACGGAAATAAACAATATGAACGAACTGAAAATAAAGCTCGGCCAGACGGCCGCCCCCGCACAGAGCGGCGAGGGTGCGAAACAACCGCAACAATGACATGGCAGACGCTGCGATAGACACCAGACTTGAAGGGAAGCTCGGTTTCGACCGTGTCCGGCGGAGCATAGCCGACCGCTGTTCGACGGACTATGCGTCATTCAGGGTGGAAAACGAGACTTTTTGCACGGATCCGGCGGAGATACGGGAGAGGCTTCTTCTCACCGACGAGATGCGTCTCATAATTATGCTCGAAGATTCTTTCCCCACGAGCGGCTACATCGACTGCATCAGGTTTCTGGAGCCTATAGGCGATGCCGGCTCCATCGACCTGCTGTCTCTCGGCAAGCTGAAGACCATGCTCGACACGGTCAGGAAGATCGTCCGGTTCTTCAACGGCGTCAAGGACGGAGTCTATCCCAATCTCAAGCGGATGGCCTCGGGCGTATTGACTTTCCCCGAAGTGCAGCGCCGCATAGATCTGATATTGGACAAATACGGGGACATAAAGGATTCGGCTTCCGACGGGCTTCTCAGAATCAGGAACGACATCCGGGCGAAGGAGGCCGAAGTCACCAAACGCATGAACGCCATACTGCGCAGGTCGCAGCAGGACGGCATCACGGATGCGGATGCCAAGGTGTCGGTACGCGACGGCAAGATGCTCATACCGGTCAATTCGTCGGGGAAAAAGAAGCTGCCGGGGTTTGTCTTCGACGAATCGGCCACGGGAAAGACGTTTTTCATACAGCCTGCCGAAATAGTGGAGCTCGAGAACGAGATAAGTGAACTGCACTTCGCCGAGACCCGCGAGATATCGCGCATTCTGTACGAATTTTCGGAGTTCCTCAGGCCTTATGTGCCGGACCTGCTTGCGGCGGCGGAGTTCGTGGGCGAGACGGATTTCCTTATGGCCAAGGCCGCCGTGGCCTTGGACTTCATAGCGGGCATGCCCATCCTGTCCGAGGACGGCGGACTCAGCCTGCGCAAGGCCAGGCATCCGGTGCTGGAGAAGGCCCTTCGCAAAGAAAAAAAGTCCATCGTACCCATATCCCTGACTTTGACGCGGCAGAAACGCATACTTCTGGTCTCCGGGCCCAACGCCGGCGGCAAGTCGGTATGCCTCAAGACAGCGGGCCTGCTTCAGTACATGTTCCAGTGGGGGATGCTCATTCCCACTTCGGAAGTCTCGGAACTGCCCGTGTTCGACAGGATAATGGTGAGCATAGGCGACGACCAGTCGATAGACAACGACCTGAGCACGTACAGTTCGTTCCTTTCGGACATGAGGGACATCCTTGCCCGCGCAGACGAGAAGACGTTCGTTCTGATAGACGAATTCGGCTCCGGCACGGAGCCGGCCGCGGGCGGCGCCATCGCGGAGGCCATATTGGCCGAACTCGACCGCCGCGGGGCATACGGTGTCATCACCACCCACTATACCAATCTGAAGCTGTATGCGTCCGGCGCGGAAACCGGCGTCATCAACGGAGCCATGAAGTTCGACGCCAAGAACATGGCGCCGCTGTTCGAACTTGAGACGGGCCTTCCGGGAAATTCTTTCGCGTTCGAGCTGGCCCGCAAGATGGGGCTGCCGGAGTCCGTGGTGAAGGATGCGGAAGCCCGTGCGGGAGACGAGTTCGTGGGCATGGAGCGGAGCCTGCGCAAGATAGCCCGCAACCGCCGTGCCCTCGAAGAGAAGCTGCACAAGATCCGCAGCACCGACAAGACGCTTGAAAGCATTGCGGACAAGTATCAGAAGGAACTGGAGGATATAAAGAAACAGCGCAGGACCATCATCGACGAAGCCCGCAAAGAGGCCGAGGACATAGTGAAGGGGGCCAACCGGCAGGTTGAGAATACTATCCGCAGCATCCGTGAGAGCCAGGCCGAGAAGGCGGCCACCCGGGAGGCGCGGCGCGAACTGCAGAATTTCATCGGAGCCCTCGAACGCCGCAAGGAGGCCGAAGAAAAGAACAGGGAGGACTACATAGACAGGAAGCTCAAAAGGCTCGAAGAACGGCAGGCGCGCGAAAAAGTGCGACGTACGCGCCGCGCAGGCCCGGAGGAGATGGAAAGGCTCGCCCGGGAGAGCCTCGAGGAGGAAAAGCTGGCCGCGTTCCGCACTGCGCCTTTGAAAGTGGGCGAAAAAGTGAGGATAAAGGACGGCGGCATGGCCGGAGAGGTGTCCAAGGTGTCGTCCAAGTCCGTTACGGTCATTGTGGGCAACATCACCACCACCCTGTCGCCCGACAAGGTGGAGAGGGTCACTTCCAATGAATACAAGGTGGCGGTCAAAGCCGTTTCGCAGCCCCCGCCGCAGAAGTACGACGCCGGGCTGGCCGAGCGCAGGCTTGCATTCAAGCCGGAGATAGACGTGCGCGGAGCCAGGGTGACGGAGGCCCTCGAGGCCGTCATGCGCTTCATAGACGACGCCGTCATGCTCGACATGGGGACGGTGCGCATCCTGCACGGCAAGGGTACCGGCGCGCTCCGCGAGGAAATACAGAAATATCTTCGTACCGTTCCGGGCGTGGCGTCGGTTTCTGACGAGCAGGTGCAGTTCGGCGGTTCGGGCGTGACGGTGGTCAGGATAGGATGACATGGACGGCAGGGGAAGACAGGCTTTGGGAAAGAGAGGGGAGGACGAGGCCTGCGCCTATCTCGAGAGCGTCGGGCACAGAATCCTTGAAAGGAACTGGCGCAGCGGCCGGATGGAAATAGATATCATCTCCGAGAGCCGGGATGGTATTCATTTTGTAGAGGTTAAAAGTGTCGTCGCTCCGGCGGGCTTTGATCCGGCCGAAAAGGTCGGCGCGGCCAAGCGCAGGCGCATAACCGCCGCGGCGCTGGGCTATCTTAACGCAGGAAAGCGGCGCGGACCGGGCCCCGGAGAAGTGTTTTTCGACGTGGTGACCGTCGTGTTCGACGGAGGGGAACGTACGTTGAACTACGTTCCGCAGGCGTGGATACCTATGTATTTTTGATGCACATAATTGCTAAAACTGATGATATGAACGGCAATCACTATTGCATAATAATGGCCGGCGGCACGCGCAGCCGCTTCTGGCCCATATCCCGTGAAGAAAGGCCTTCGCAGTTCCTTGATCTGACAGGGGAAGGCAGGTCTTTTCTGCGCATGACTTATGAGAGATGCACCGGCATAGTCCCGGCGGAGAACATTTTCGTCGTCACCCTGGAGCGGTACCGCGACCATGTGCTCGGCCAGATTCCCGAACTCGCGGAGGACAGGCTGCTGCTGGAGCCTTACGGGCGCAACACGGCGCCCTGCCTTACGTTCGCCATGTACAAGCTGCTGAGCCTTAATCCGGATTCGGTGATGGCGGCCACTCCGGCCGATCTGGTCATTTCCGACGACGGCCTTTTCCGCGACACCATGGACGAGGCGTTCCGATATGCTTCGGACAATGACGTTATGATGACTTTGGGCGTGGTACCCACCGCTCCGGACACCAATTTCGGCTATATCCAGGTGCAGGGAGGAAGGGCCGCGGCCAAATCGGACAAGCCGCTGAAGGTGAAGACTTTCACGGAGAAGCCCGACGAGGAGCTCGCCGCAGTGTTCTGCAAGAGCGGGGAGTTTTTCTGGAATTCGGGCATCCTTGTGTGCCGTACCGCCGTGATACGGGAGGAGATGGAAAAATACGTCCCGGAAGTCACTTCGATGTTCGAAGGCTGGGAAAAGTCGCTCGGCACCGGCGGCGAAGGGGACTTCATCCGGCGCGCCTATACCGACTGCCCGAAGGTCTCGATAGACTATGGCGTCATGGAAAAGACGGACAGGGCCTGGCTCTATCCGGCCAAATTCGGATGGTCCGACATCAATTGCTGGGAATCCGTATACAAGCTTATGCCCGGCAAGGACGGCGGCGGCAACGCGGCCTATGCCGGCCGGCTGCTGTCGGAGGACAACCGCGGCAGTCTCATCATCTCCCGGACGCCCGGGAAGCTGGTGGCCGTAAAGGGGCTCGAAAACTATATTGTGGTGGACACCGACGACGCGCTGCTCATCTGCCCCCGGGACGAAAGGGTGTTCAGGGACTTCACTTCCGGGCTCGGAATGCCGGATTTTGAGGATTTTCGTTAAACTGTTTGATATTCAACCGATTTTTCGTATATTTGCAGCCCCGATTTTTTGTCGGGGCTGTTTAAGTTATTATAAAACAATTAATTGCCAAACCAATGCCTGGATTAATTGGAAAGAAAATCGGAATGATTTCCGTTTTCGGTGCTGATGGAAAAAATATTCCATGCACCGTTGTTGAGGCTGGTCCATGTGTTGTCACGCAGGTGCGTACGGTAGAAAAAGATGGTTATGCCGCCGTGCAGCTTGCCTATGACGAAAAGAAAGAGAAACACACCAGCGCTGCCCTGAAAGGGCACTTCGAAAAGGCAGGAACCACTCCCAAGAGGAAACTGGTCGAATTCCCGGCCGATTTCCAGGGAGAGCTCAATCTGGGCGACACCGTATCAGTGACGGACGTGTTCACTGAGGACGTGAAGTTCGTGGATGTCGTCGGTACTTCTAAAGGCAAAGGTTTTCAGGGCGTCGTAAAACGTCACGGTTTCGCCGGAGTCGGCGGCAGGACCCATGGTCAGCACAACAGGCTCCGTCATCCCGGTTCAATGGGCGCGGCATCCTGGCCGTCAAGGGTATTCCCCGGCATGAGGATGGCAGGCCAGACCGGCTGCGAGCGCGTGAAGGTTTTCAACCTGGAAGTCATCAAAATCGTGCCTGAGCACAATCTTCTCGTGATTAAGGGTTCCGTTCCCGGAGCCAAGGGTTCTTATTTAATTTTGGAGGCTTAGTTATGGAATTGTCAGTTTTGAAAATTGACGGATCGGAGTCCGGAAAGAAGATTGTCCTTGACGAGCGCATATTTGGCATAAAGCCCAATGATCATGCCATCTATCTTGACGTGGTTCAGTATCTCGCGAATCAGCGTCAGGGCACCGCGAAGACCAAGGACCGCAGCGAGGTGGCCTATTCCACCAAGAAGCTCGGCCCTCAGAAAGGCGGCGGAGCCCGTCACGGCAGCTTGAAGTCCAATATTTTCGTTGGCGGCGGACGCGTGTTCGGCCCCAAGCCGCGCGATTACCGCAAGAAGCAGAACAAGAAGCTCAAACAGCTTGCAAGATTCTCGGCCCTTACGTACAAGGCGCAGGAGAATAAAATAGTGTTCGTGGAGCCGTTCACCATGGAGGCTCCCAAGACAAAGGAGTTCCTTCAGATCCTTTCGGCCATCAAGGCCGGCGGCAGGAAGGTCCTCTTCGTGCTTCCGGAAAATTCCGCCAACATCTATCTTTCATCACGTAATCTTCCTGAGGTGAAGGTGATAACCGTGGACGAAATCAACACCTATACCATCATGAACGCACATTCTCTGGTATTGGTCGACGGAGTTCAGGACATCCTTGCCGCAAGGATAAAGTAAGGAGGGACGCGCAATGGGAATTATATTGAAACCTATCGTTTCTGAGAAAATGACTGCTCAGGGCGAAAAATTCAATCGATACGGCTTTATAGTGGACCGCAAGGCCGACAAGTTTCAGATCAAGGCGGAAGTGGAGAAGTTGTACAATGTCAACGTCGTTTCCGTCAACACTCTCAACTACCACGGAAAGAGGAAATCCCGCTTCACCAAGGCTGGATTGCTCAAAGGCCGCATGAATCATTTCAAGAAGGCTTACGTTACCCTTGCCGGTGATGATAAGATAGATTTTTACGCTAACGTTTAAGGGGAGACAAGACTATGGCAATAAAGAAATACAAGCCGGTTACCCCCGGTCAGAGAAACAAGGCTATAAGCGCTTTCGACGACATCACCGCCGACAAGCCGTGCAAGAAGCTGCTGGTCCCTCTTAAGTCGACCGGCGGCCGCAACAATACCGGCAAGATGACGGTGCGCTATATAGGCGGCGGTCACAAGAGAATGTACCGCATCATCGACTTTCTTCGCGACAAGGACGACTGCAAGGCTACCGTGCTCACCATTGAGTACGATCCCAATCGCAGCGCACGCATAGCTCTGGTACAATATGAGGACGGCGAGAAGAGATACATCATCGCTCCCAACGGTCTCAAGGTGGGACAGACGGTCGCTTCCGGCCCCGGCGCGTCGCCCGAGGTGGGCAACGCTCTTCCTCTTGGTGAAATTCCGATAGGAACGCTCGTCCACGCGATCGAGCTCCGTCCCGGACAGGGTGCCGCCATGGCACGTTCGGCCGGCACATATGCCCAGTTGGCCGCCCGCGAAGGGAAATACGCCATTCTCCGTCTGCCTTCGGGCGAGACCAGGATGGTGCTCGTCTCCTGCCGCGCCACGGTGGGGACGGTGTCCAATCCGGACCATAATCTGGAGTCTTCGGGAAAGGCTGGACGTTCAAGATGGCTCGGCCGCAGGCCTCGCAACAGAGGCGTCGTCATGAACCCTCATGATCACCCTATGGGTGGTGGTGAAGGCCGTGCTTCCGGCGGACATCCCCGTTCACGCAAGGGTCTTCCTGCAAAGGGATACAAGACTCGTAATCCTAAGGCTGTTTCAAACAGGTTCATCATTGAAAGAAGAAAGAAATAAACGGAATTAAACTGAAGAGATTATGAGTCGTTCACTTAAAAAAGGACCGTATATCCAGGAAGCTCTGGAAAAAAGAATTCTTGCCATGAATGACGGAAGCAAGAAGAAAGAGGTTGTCAAAACTTGGTCGCGCGCCAGTATGATCTCCCCGGACTTTGTCGGCCATACGATTGCAGTTCATAATGGAAACAAGTTCATTCCGGTTTATGTCACTGAAAATATGGTCGGCCACAAGCTTGGAGAGTTCGCTCCTACAAGGACATTCAGAGGCCATTCGGGCAACAACAAAAAGTAATTAAAGAGATTTGAATTATGGGAGCTCGTAAAAGACTGATGGCTGAGAAGTATAAGGAGGCCAAGAAGCAGACAGCTATAGCTAAATTGAATGACGTGCCTACGTCGCCGCGCAAGATGCGTCTTGTGGCGGATACCGTCAGGGGCGTGGAAGTAAACCATGCTCTCGATCTGTTGAAATATTCTAAGAGAGAAGCCTCCGTGCGTCTCGAAAAACTTCTCCGCAGCGCCATCGCCAACTGGGAAGCCAAGAATAGGGATCTGTCAAAGGAATTGGACAACGGCAACGTGTACGTAAAGACCATAATGGTCGGCCAGGGACGTACGCTTAAACGTATCCGCCCCTGGTCTCGGGGCCATGCCGGCAGGATTCGCAAGCGTTCCAACCACGTGACCGTGGTCCTCGACGTAAAGAAACCATCAACAGCGGAGGAATAGATTATGGGACAGAAAACAAATCCTATCAGCAACAGAATCGGCATCACCCGTGGTTGGGACTCCAACTGGTGCGGTGGCAACTATCCGGAAAAGATAGAGGAAGACTACAAGATACGTAAATATCTGATCAACCGCTTGGCTAAGGCCAGCATCTCCAAGATCGTCATAGAGAGGACTTTGAAACTCATTACCGTGACCATCCACGCCGCCCGTCCGGGCATCATCATCGGCAAGGGCGGACAGGAGGTGGACAAGCTCAAGGAAGAGCTCAAGAAAGTCACCAAGAAGGACGTTCAGATAAATATCTTCGAAGTCAAGAGGCCCGAGGTGGACGCCAACATCGTGGCGGACAGCATCGCCCGTCAGATAGAAGGGCGCGTATCCTACAAGCGTGCCATAAAGATGGCCATTTCTTCGGCCATCAGAGTGGGCGCCGAGGGCATCAAGATCCAGATCAGCGGCCGTGTGGGCGGCGCCGAAATGGCCCGCAGCGAAATGTTCAAGGAGGGCCGTACCCCTCTCCACACTTTCCGTGCGGACATAGACTATGCCCTTGCGGTGGCAAGGACCAAGGTCGGCGCCCTCGGAATCAAGGTGTGGATCTGCAACGGTGAAAAATACGGCAAGCAGGACCTTTCGCCCAATGCCGGCGTGGCGGCCAATTCGCAGGCGGCCGGCCAGGGCCGCGGCGACCGCGGAGGACGTCGCGGAGGCCGTGGAGGACGCGGCGGCAGGTAGACCGTTGAACCAAGACGCAAAGCCGGCGGGAAACATGTGGATCCTTGCCGGCTTTTGTTGTTTTTGAAAATTGCTATATTTGCAAATGGTTAAAAAAGAACTGAAAACATTATAGACATGAAATTGAGAAACATTTTGTTTGCAGCTGCGGCCGCAGTGCTGGCGGCCGCATGTTCCGGGAAGCCGTCGGAGACGACTTCCGTCAATGTGAAATTCGCCGGCCAGGTTCCGGCTTCGCTTACCGTCAGAACCGGTGACGCCGAAAATGAAGTGCCCGTCGCAGACGGCGCGGCCACTTTCGAAGTGCCTACGGATCCGACCGTGGTGACTTATGTCATATGCGGCGATCTGGGCGCATTCTCTTTCATTCCTGACGGCGCCGTGCTGACCGTGGACGCGAACGTCGCGGACGACGGCTCCTTTGCCGCGGAAGTGAACACCGACAAAGGCCCCAAGTCCGTGCAGGGGAAATATGCGGCGTACGGCAAATGGCTGGACGGGTTCTATGAGAGATACTCCGACGCCATAGAGGCGATCGACAGCCTCGAGGTTTCCGATGAGGAAAAAGAAAAAATTGCCCAGGAAAGTTCCGAGAAGCTGATGGCCGAATACAAGGATTTCCTTGTCAAGTCCCTTGACGGCAACGGCGACAATTACATGGCGGCGGACATCATCCGCAAATTGTACGGCAGCGTATCCGACGAAGAGCTTGAAGGCATTGTCGGCAAGCTCAGCGACGCAATGAAAGAAAACGCATTCATCAAAAATGTCTGCGACAACCTTGAAAAGCGCCGCGCCACCCGCGAAGGCGCCAAATTCACCGATTTCACCGTAGAACAGTCGTATGAATATGTAAACGATGCGGGCGATACCGTCAAGGTGGAGCTTCCTACGGTCAGCCTGTCGGACTATGTCGGCAACGGCAAATATGTCCTCGTGGATTTCTGGGCTTCATGGTGCGGCCCCTGCAAGCGCGAGATTCCCAATCTCAAGCAACTGTATGACAAATATCACGGAGACCGCTTCGACATAGTCAGCGTGGCCATCAGCGACGAGCCGCAGTCGTCCGTAGACACGGCCAAGGCATACGGTGTCACCTGGAACCAGATTGTCAACACCACCCGCGAGCCCGGAGACCTCTACGGCATAGAGTTCATCCCCCATATCATTCTCATCGGCCCCGACGGCACCATCCTGAAGAGGCCGCTGAGCGGAGAGGAGCTCATAAACGAGGTAAGCAAGTATCTCGACTAAGCCGGATAATTGACAGTCAGGGAAAAAATAACACTTTTGCCGCATTCCCCCGGAGTCTACAGATATTATGACTCCGAGGGAAATGTGATATATGTAGGCAAGGCGAAAGACCTTTTCAAGAGGGTCGCACAATATTTCGTCCCTCCGGAAAGGCTGAATACGAAGACGAGGCTTCTCGTCTCGAAGATCGCCGACGTCCAGTATTCGGTGGTCGGTTCGGAAGCCGACGCGCTGTTGCTGGAAAACAATCTTATAAAGCAGTACAAACCCCGCTACAACATACTTCTCAAAGATTCCAAGACATATCCCTGGATATGCGTGGGCGGCGGCGACTTTCCCCGGGTATACATCACAAGGCGGATGGACAGGAGCGGGGGCAACCGTTATTACGGCCCTTACAGTTCGGTGATGCATGCGCGCAATCTTATAAATTTCTTTGCCGAGACGTATCCCCTGCGCACCTGCAAGCTCAAAATCACTTCCGAAGCCATCCTGAAGCACAAATTCCGTCCCTGCCTCGACTTCCATATAGGGCGCTGCAGGGGCTGCTGCACCGGAGGCGTGTCCAAGGAGGAATATGACGGGTGGATAAATGAGATAACCCATATCCTCACCGGACGAGGCGGCGAAATAATACAGCATTACAAAGCCCTCATGCAGGAGGCGGCGGCTTCGCTCGATTTCGAATCGGCGCAGGAATACAAGAGCAAGATGATTTCGCTCGAAAACCATTATTCCAAGTCGGTGATAACCTCCGCGGCGGATTCCAATGCCGATGTCTTTTCACTTGTGTTCGATGCGTCCGAGGCTTTCGGCAATTTCCTGAGGATACGGGAAGGGGCCGTGGTGCAGTCCCTCAACATAGGATTCAGGATGAACATAGAGGAGCCGCGCGAAGCCGTGCTGAGCACGTTCATCGCCGAGATAGAGTCCAAATTCGGAGAACTGTCCAAGGAGGTCATCGTCCCCTTCCTGCCCGACGTGGAGATAGACGGGGTGACTTTCCGCATCCCTGTCCGCGGCGACAGGCTCGCCCTGCTGGAACTGAGCGCGAAGAATGCCGGGGAATTCCATTTCAACAGCGTGCGCCAGCGCGAACGCACCGATCCGGACGAATTCCGCCGCATGGTGATGGAAGATTTGCGAAAGGCATTGGGAATGAAAGAACTGCCCGTGCACATGGAGTGCTTCGACAATTCCAACATCCAAGGGACCAATCCCGTGGCTTCCTGCGTCGTGTTCCGCAACGGGGAGCCGTCGAAAAAGGATTACAGGCGATTCAAGATAAAGACCGTGATAGGGGCCAACGACTATGCTTCCATGAAAGAGGTGGTGAACAGGCGCTATGCCCGGATGCTCGAGGAGGCTCCAGACGACCTGCCGCAGCTGGTGGTCATAGACGGCGGAAAGGGACAGCTGGAGTTTGCGTATCAGGCGCTTGCGGAGCTCGGCCTGACGGAAAGGCTCACCGTGATAGGCCTGGCCAAGCGCATGGAGGAGGTCATAAGGGTGGGCGATCCGTACCCTCTTTTCATAGACAGGAATTCACAGGCCCTCAAGGTGCTGCAGCGCATACGCGACGAGGCTCACCGTTTCGGGATTACTTTCCACCGCAATCTTCGCAGCAAGGCCCAGATCAGTTCGGCGCTCAGGGAGATAAAGGGCGTCGGGGAGAGGACGGAGCAGCGCCTGCTGCTGCATTTCGGGAGCGTCGCGCGGATCGCGTCCGCACCCTTGGAGGAGGTGGCGGCTCTCGTAGGGCCGGCTCTTGCGATTAAAATACATGATTATTTGAACGAAACCGATGATTGACGAAAAAAAATTCAACCGCGTGTTCAGCACGGTGCTGATGTCGCTCATGGCCGTGGCTATCATTGTGACGGCCTGTTTCAAGTTCGAAGACCTCCGGGGCGATACGCACGGCATAGTCATGCTCGCGTTGGCGTCCGTCGCCTCCATGACGGGCGTGATTTCCACCGTATTGTCCGCCAACGGGGCCATAATGACATTCATCTTCGGCACGCTGAATGCGGTTCTGGTGGCCGCGGTGGCGCTTGACAACGGCATCATGGGCAATTTCGCCCTCCATGCCTTTTATTTCCTGCCCATGCAGTTCGTGGGCATTTGGCAATGGCGCAGACGCGGCGCCGGAATCTCCGGGAAAGGTGAAAAAGAGAAATCACAGGTGCAGGCCCGCCGCATGACCCCGCGCCTGCGGATTGTAGTGGCGCTGGCCCTCATGGCTGCGACGTCCGTGGCCTATTTCGTGCTTTGCCGCATCGACGGCACTACGGACTCTTTCAACGGAAAGGCCTTCCTCGACGCCGCGGTATTTACTTTCAACGTGGGCGGACAGGTGCTGATGTCTTTTGCCTATATGGAGCAGTGGGTGCTGTGGAACCTTGTGAACATTTCATCCATAGGCCTGTGGGGCTATACGACGTGGGGCGCGGACGGAGCCTCGGGATATACCATAGTGATGTTCATAAAATATTGTTTCTACTTCGTCAACTCCCTCAACGGGCTCAGGATATGGCTGAACCTGAGCAAACCGCGTCAGAATGATGAATTTGCATAAAAAAGAAAAATGACTTATCTTTGCGGAACATTTTTTACGAAAACGTAATATTAAAACATAAACTAAATTCTTTATTGTTATGACTAAAGAAGAAATCGTAAGCAAGGTTAAATCTATCATCGTCGACAAGCTCGGCGTTGAGGAGTCGGAAGTGACGGAAACCGCTAATTTCACCAATGATCTCGGTGCGGACTCCCTTGATACGGTAGAATTGCTCATGGAGTTTGAAAAGGTTTTCGACATCAAGATCCCCGATGAGGAGACGAGCGGCATTGCGACCGTTGCCGACGCCATCGCGAAGATAGAGGAAAAGCTTTCTGCAGAATAATTACCAAGGCGATTTAAAAAAGGCCGGACGATTCAGTCCGGCTTTTTTTATTCTATTGTTCCCCCGTATTCCCTCGGCAGGGTGTATGTCACTTTCAGGACCGGCTTCTTTTCGTATCCGCCGGCTGGCCCGTTGAGCCTCGCCCTGTAATACCTGTCTTTGTCGAGCACTTCCGTGGTGGTGGGCTCGTCGGAACTTCCGGACATCATCGAGGCGAGCAGCATATAGTTCATGTAGTTGTTGTAATAGCTGTTGTAGCCGTATCCTCCGTAATACCCTCCGTATCCTCCGTAATACCCTCCGTATCCGCCGTAATAGCCGTTGCCGTATATGCTGTTGTAGTAGTTGGCGTAAAGCAGGTTCTGGTAGTATTCGCTGTCATAGTTGCTTTCGGTGGCCGTCTCTACGATTTCCTGGGCCACTATCAGGAACCAAATGTCATAGTTGCTCAGTTTCGACGTGTCGTTTATCTTGATCAGTTCCTGAAGATGGTGCGTTATGTCCGGCGCATATCGGCAGTTGGACCTGTCTATGTCGCCCTGGTTTTCCGAGGAATTGCTTGCGTCGGCAAGTCCGGCGAAAGTGACGCTCGTGTCGGTGGCGATGCGGACCGTCGGGCTGATGATGGTAGGGAACAGGTTCATTTCAAGATAGTTGTCCGGCATCTCAAAAGGCAGGACAAGGGTGGCCTTGTTGATGACGGCCATGGCGGGGTCTCCGCCGTTGTTTTCTATGTCCGCCCGCACTTTCTCCCGTATTTCCCGGGCCGAGATGACCGGCTTCAGGCCGCCCCCGCCCTCGATGTATATGTGTTCTCCGGCAGGCCCCGCCTTCCCGGCCGTTTCATGGCCCGTGGAGTTGAACGCATATTGGGGAAACTTCGTGTTCATGCTCACGAATTCGGTTTCGTCATACAGGTCCGTCTCGCCGAATACGAAATAGAAGCAGGTGTCCTTGCGCTCCCCGTCGTAGACGGAACTGAAATACAGGGTGGCCAGATTGGTGTTGAGGTAATACGAATTGTTGTATAGCGACAGGCTCGAGAGCCGGAACATGTTGATGCGTCCTCCGTTGTCGGTGGGGGCGTCCGTCTCGATATATATTCCGGGGAATTTGGCGGTGAAGGCCGGCATGGTGTCAAGGTCTTCCTGGAGTATCTGCATGTATTTGAGGCCGAATTCGTCGGAGAAATCGAAGCTGAGCGAGTCCGAGCCGTCGTAGACCGGAATGGTCTTGGTGATGATTTTGGGCCTGTGCTCTATCGCCGTGTTGGTGTTGCCGAAGTCGAGGGGCTTTTCGAGTTCGTAGACGTATATGTTCTGCAATATGTGCATCTGGCTTTCTTCCGGTACGGAGACGGTGTCGGCGGCCGCCGCGAAATGGAAGCGCCTGAACACGGGGTTGGTGCCGAAGTCAAGCGTGTCCTGGAGCGGCACGAGCGTAAATGCGCTGCTGCGCGTGGTGAGGCCGAAGACGCTGTCCCTGACCGCGCCGACGGTGATCCGGCTGTCCGAATAGCCTGAAAGGCTATCCGTCATTTCCATGCGGATGTTTTCAAGCGGGATCTCCGCAGTATATATATCGTATTTCCTGTCGGAGGGAAGGAAATTCTTGCCGAGTTCGTTGTTTACCTCCATGCAGGAGACGCCTCCGAGCATGATGGCGCACAACAGGCCGCAGTGTTTAAGATTCATCGCTCAATTTGTCGTAAAAGCCGTTGTATTCATCGATGTAGCTCCCGTCCTGCATGGCCGTCCCGTTGTATGGCAGTATGGGAACGCCGAGCGTCGCGCAATAGCCGGCGAGCTGCGGATCCATGTTTTCGGAGCCCATGATGATACCGTCGGAATATCTGGCGGCAAGTTTTGCAATATCCATGCCAGTAACCGTTTCTGGCAGGGCGGCGTCCTCTTTGCGTATGCTTCCGAACGGAATCGTGTCGGCGAAGTCTTTGCCGAAGGTCTCGTCCGGGATGTCGTCGTAGAGGGAAAGGACTGTCCTGCTGCCCGAAAAGATGGGGTCGTCCATGTATGCTTTCTTGAGATAGAACGGCAGCACGTGCGAAATCCATCCGTGGCAGTGGATGATGTCGGGTGCCCAGCGCAGCTTCTTCACCGTCTCGAGCACTCCGCGGGCGAAGAAAATGGCCCGTTCGCCGTTGTCTTCAAAGAATTTGCCGTCCGTGTCGTGGTAAATCTGCTTCCTTTTGAAATAGTCTTCGTTGTCGATGAAATATACTTGGATCCTCGCGGCCGATATGGATGCAACCTTGATGACCAGGGGCCTGTCCACATCGCCTATGATGATGTTCATTCCGGACAGGCGGATGACTTCGTGCAGCTGGTGCTTCCTTTCGTTGATGCACCCGTAGCGCGGCATGAAAGACCGGATCTCCTTCTTTTTCTCCTGAATGCCCTGCGGCAGGTAGCGGCCTATGGTCGAAATCGCGGTTTCGGGAAGATAGGGGGAAATCTCGGAGTTGACGAATAATACTTTTTTTGCGGGTTCACCCATGTCGTAAATCCTTTTTTCTTTAGCATACAAAGATAATAAATTTTTCTGATATTTCGATATTTTACTATCTTTGGGGCGAAATTGACCGGTTTCGCACAATGCCGAGAAAGGAAAACCGCATCATACGCCGCAGGCTCGTGAACGCTTATCTCTCTTCCGTGATAAGCATCAGTCTCGTGCTGCTTCTCGTCGGGCTCGCGTCCCTGCTCCTCGTGAACGCCAGGAGCGTGTCGGATTATTTCAAGGAGAATATGCAGATATCGGTTCTGCTCAGGCAGGAGGCGGACGAAGACGACGCGGCCGAATATCAGGCGGCCATAGATACGTTGAAGTACGTCCGCAGTTCGGTCATGATATCCCGCGAGCAGGGCATCAGGGAGATGGCGGACATGCTCGGGGAGGACTTCATGGAGGTGTTCGGGACCTCGCCGGTGCCGGTGTCGGTGGACGTCACGGTGAAGGCGGACTATGTGTCTCCGGACAGTCTGGAAGTGGTGCGGAAGGTGCTTGCGGACTCTCCGCTCGTGGATGAGGTGAATTTTCAGGTCTCGCTCGTCGAGGCCCTGAACGCCAATCTGCGCAAGATTTCAGTTGTGCTCGGCATATTCATCCTGCTTCTGCTTTTCATTTCTTTTGTGTTGATAAACAACACGGTGCGTCTCAATGTGTTTTCGCGCCGCTTTACCATACATACCATGCGTCTGGTCGGTGCCACACGGTCGTTCATAAGGGCCCCGTTCCTCGTACAGGCGGTGTTCCAGGGACTGTTCGCATCTTTTCTTGCCATAGCCATGCTCCTTGGTGTGCTGTTCTTTGTCCGCAGGGAATTCGTCCGGCTGTTTGAAGTCTTTCATCTCGAAATGCTGCTGGCCGTGATGGGCATAGTGGTGGCGTCGGGCCTGATAATATGCGTGGTGAGCACGTGGCTTGTCGTGGACAGGCTGGTGTCGTTCTCCAAAGATGAATTATATTCTTAGAAAAAAAAGACATGGACAACAGGAAAACGGAACCCGGGGATCCGGGCAGGATGGCCATCACGGCCAAGGGATTGAAGATAATGATTGCGGGACTTTTGGTGATGGTGTCCGGGTACGTGCTGCTGACGGGCGGGGGCGTCAAGGACCCTGCCGTGTTCAACTATGACATGTTCGACTTCCGCCGGCTCGTGGCCGCTCCGGTGGTGATAATATGCGGGGCCGTGATCGTGGCCGTGTCCATAATGGGCCGGTTCGGCGGCAAAAAAGGCGAATGACGCATGGACTGGTGGCAGGCAATCATATTGGGGCTTGTGCAGGGGCTGACCGAGTTTCTGCCGGTCTCCAGCAGCGGACACCTCATGATGGTCCGCGAACTGCTCGGCGTCGACGGGGAGGGCTTCCTCGACTTCACCGTGCTCGTGCATCTGGCGACGGTGTGCAGTACCGTCGTCGTGTTCCGGAAGCCTATATGCAGGCTCATTTCCGGTTTGTTCCGATTCAGGTACAATGACGAGACGGACTATGTCTGCAAGCTCGTGGTCTCCATGGTGCCGGTGGCCGTGGTGGGCCTCTTTTTCAAGGACGCCGTGGAGAGCCTTTTCGGGGATTCGCTTTTGGTGACGGGCGCCTGCCTTTTGGTGACGGCGGCTCTTTTGTTCCTGTCGGACGTCCTGCCGGCGAAAGCCGCCGGGGCGGGCAGGCCGGCCGCGAAGGAGCATCGCAACGGCATTTCATATCTGCAGGCGGCCGTGGTCGGTCTCGGCCAGGCCGTGGCCGTGGCGCCGGGACTATCCCGTTCCGGCACTACCATATCCGCGGGCCTTCTCGCCGGAGTGAAAAGGGAGTCCATGGCGCAGTTCTCGTTCTTGATGGTGCTGGTGCCCATAATAGGCGAACAGTTGCTTGACGCCGTCGGGACATTTTCCGCCACAGGACGATTCTTTTCCGGTGAAACGGGCGGCCTGAGCCTCGCGCTCGGCTTCGCCGCCGCGTTCCTTTCCGGCCTCGCCGCATGCAGGTGGATGATATCGATAGTGCGCAGGGCCCGGCTGAGCTGGTTCGCAGTCTATTGCTGCATTGTGGCCGTGCTTGTTTTCATTTTCGCATGATGCCTTCCCGCGACCGTACATATTTCGTGGCGGACGTGCATCTTGGACTGGACCTCATGGATCCCGCCGGCAGGGAGGCGAGGTTCGTGCGTTTCCTGAAGTCGATGCCGGCGGAGCGGACGGAGTCGCTTTACATGCTCGGCGACATTTGGGATTTCTGGTACGAATACCGGGACGTGGTGCCCAAGGGCTACGTCAGGGTCTTTTCAGCCTTGTTGGATCTGATGGACGCGGGGGTGAAGGTGTATTTCTTTCAGGGCAACCATGACATATGGTGCTACCATTATTTCGAAGATCTCGGCATGACGGTCCTGCGGCAGCCCTGCCTCGTGACGGCGGGTGGCAAAACGTTCTGCCTCGGACACGGCGACGGGCTGGGCCCCGTGAGCCCGGGCTACAGGCTGATGCGGCGGGTTTTCCATAACCGTTTGGCCCAGCGCCTGTTCAGCATGCTGCATCCGTATATCGCCTTCAGCATAGGAAAGGGCTGGTCGCGCAGGAGCCGTCTGTCGGACGGGACCGGCTATGTGTTCAGGGGAAAGGACGAGCCGCTTTACCGCTTCGCGGAGGAATATTCTTCACGCCATAAGGTGGATTATTTCGTGTTCGGACATTACCATTGCAGCGTCGATCTCGCCCTCCCGTCGGGAGCCCGTCTGAAAGTTCTGAAGGACTGGATGGAAGGCGACAGCTACCTGTATTTCTCCGGGATTGAGGGCTGGGGCGGCTCCTGCCAGAATATCGAGAAGTAGAGCTCTGCGAAGGTGCCGTCTTCCCATTTTTTTACGAGTTCCTCCACGTCTTTGTCTTCGCCGTCGGGGTCGTAGGTGGCTTTGAGGTCGTTGTCGAACAGTTTGGCTATCCCCTGCCAGAATCCCGCCGCCGTCCGGCTCTTGTAATCCTTTATGATGGTGTAGGTGGGCTTGTTGATTTCCCGGTCTATCAGCTTGAGCAGCAGGGCTCCCTGGGATATGGACATGCTCCTGGCCACTTTTTCGAAGTCTTTCATTATCTGCTTCTGCAGCCCGTTCACGTATTTCTCTTTCTGCCGTTTCCCGTAGCCGTTGGCAGTGATGGTGCTGTCGGCCGCCCTTTCCATTTTGGCGGCGAGTTGGGCATACGGATAGACCTTGGCGAAATTGTATACGAGGCGGTAATATTGCCTGCGGTCTTTTTCCGTCTGCCTGCGTCCCCGTGCGGCGACGCTCGACGGGGCGATGCTGTCGAAGTATATTGTGTCCCCGTTTTCCACTATGTATGAGAGGATTTCTCCCGTCCGCCGTTCTTCGCTGCGCTTCCTTTCGGCTTCACGCTGCTCCTGCCGGGCGCGTCTCATCGCCCTGCGTATATGGTTCTGCGCGGACATGTCCTGTCCGTGCAGTATCAGGGCGGCGAAAAATATCGCCGGTGCCAATATGTGCGCTGTTCGTGTTTTCATGTCGCAAAAGCGGTCGCAAACTTTTTCTCCCTGCGAAAACCCTGCCATAGCGGTCAGCCTCTTTTTTACGGTCCGTCCGTTGGCTCTTGTCGAAAAATGACCGAAATTTTTTCGTGCGCCGTATGCAATTCTCTGAAAACATTGTTTTTAACGGTCAAAAAATTCGGTCGAAAATGTATCATTTTTTCTCAAAAAATGTTTGTAATCCGGTATTTTTTACTAACTTTGCAATCCCAAAAGTCGGGCTTTATGCACTCAAGTGCTTGAGCTTCAGTGTTTTTGGAGTAAAGGGAGAATAATTAAAGCAGTACAGCGATGTTACAACCTAAAAGAACAAAGTTTAGAAGGGAACAGAAAAACCGCATGAAAGGCAATTCCCAGCGCGGGAATCAGCTCGCTTTCGGTTCTTTCGGCATCAAGACCCTTGAAAATTGCTGGCTTACCGCACAGCAGATAGAGTCTGCCCGTCAGGCTATTTCACGTCATATGAACCGTGAAGGGCAGATCTGGATCAGGGTGTTCCCCAGCAAGCCTTTCACCAAGAAGCCTCTCGATACCCGTATGGGAAAGGGCAAGGGCGATCCTCAGGGATTCGTGGCTCCCGTCACCCCGGGCCGCATCCTTTTCGAAGCGGAGGGTGTTTCCCTGGCGGTGGCGAAAGAGGCGATGCGCCTTGCATCCCACAAGCTTCCCGTGGCGACCAAGTTCATCGTCCGCAGGGATTATGTTGAAGAATAATTTAATGGAGACAAAAAAATGAAAGTATCGGAAATTCGCGAAATGTCGGCTGCCGATCTGCGCGACCGCATCGTGGCGGAGAAAGCCAATCTCAGCCAGATGAAACTCAATCATGCCGTCTCTCCATTGGAAGATACGTCAGTGTTCAAGAAGACGAGGCAGGATATCGCACGCATGATCACCGTCCTCGCCGAGAAGGAAAAACAACAGTAAAGCAGGAAGTCCTATGGAAAGAAATCTTCGCAAGGAAAGAATAGGTATCGTGGTCAGCAACAAGATGGACAAGACCATCGTGGTGTCCGTGGAGAGGCAGGAGAAACATCCTCTGTACGGAAAGTTCGTGAAAAAGACCACGAAATTCGTTGCTCATGACGACAAGAACGAGTGCAGTGAGGGAGACCGCGTCCGCATCATGGAGACACGTCCTCTGAGCAAGACGAAAAGATGGAGATTAGTAGAAATCATTGAAAAGGTAAAGTAGTATGATACAGCAGGAAACACGTTTACAGGTGGCAGACAACAGCGGTGCCAAGGAAGTCCTTTGCATCCGCGTGCTCGGCGGCACCCACCATCGTTACGCGACCGTCGGCGACACCATCGTCGTGGCTGTCAAGAGTGCTATTTCCGTCGGCGATGCCAAGAAAGGTACAGTCTCGAAGGCAGTTATAGTCCGTACAAAGAAAGAAATCCGCAGACAGGACGGTTCCTATATCCGTTTTGACGACAACGCCTGCGTTCTCCTCAACAATGCCGGGGAGCTCCGCGGCACCCGTATCTTCGGTCCTGTCGCCAGGGAACTGCGCGACAAATACATGAAAATCGTTTCACTGGCGCCGGAGGTCCTTTAAAAGTCGAAAATCATGAAAAAGTTACACGTAAAGAAAGGCGATACCGTTTATGTAAATGCCGGCAACGACAAGGGCAAGACAGGAAAAGTCCTCGCCGTCATCACTGACAAGGATCGCGTCATAGTCGAGGGCGTCAATATAGTGTCGAAACACACCAAGCCCAATTCCAAGCAGCCTCAGGGCGGCATCGTCAAGCAGGAGGCCAGCATCCACATTTCCAATGTCCAGCTTTTGGACCCGGCGGCGTCCAAGCCTACGCCCACGAGGATAGGCCGCAAGTTCGTCGACGGAAAGAAGATTCGTTACGCTAAAAAATCCGGAGAGGAGATCAAATGACCATGGCAAAGAAAAACAACAAACCCGCGGAAGTGCAGGCGCTCCCTGCCGGATACGTGCCCACTCTTAAGAAGACGTACAAGGAAGAGATCGTGCCTGCGCTCGTCAAGCAGTTCTCCTACACTACCGTAATGCAGGTGCCCAAGCTCGTCAAGATCACTATCAACGAGGGCGTCGGCGAAGGTGTGCAGGACAAGAAGATAGTGGAGGAGGCGGCTGCCGAGCTGTCGTCCATAGTGGGCCAGAAGGCCATTTTGACCACTTCCAAAAAAGACGTTTCCAACTTCAAGCTCCGCAAGGGCATGACCATCGGCGTGAAGGTCACCCTCCGCGACGTGAAGATGTATGAATTTCTCGAGAGGCTCATCCGCGTGGCGCTTCCCCGAATCAGGGACTTCAACGGCATAGCCGAAAAGTTCGACGGCCGCGGCAACTATACCCTCGGCATCAAGGAGCAGATAATATTCCCGGAAGTCGATATAGACAAGAATCCGAGGATACACGGCATGGAAATAACTTTCGTAACTTCGGCCAGGACCGACGAAGAGGCGTTCGCCCTTTTGAAGGCATTCGGCCTGCCGTTCAAGAAACATAACGATTAAGAATATGGCAAAGGAATCAATGAAAGCCCGCGAGGCAAAGCGCGCCAGGCTGGTCGCCCAATACGCCGCCAAGAGGAAAGCGCTCAAGGAAGCCGGCGACTACGCCGCCTTGGACAAGCTCCCCAAGAATGCGAGTCCGGTGCGTCTTCACAACCGCTGCTCTCTCACCGGCCGTCCGAAAGGCTACATGCGCGCCTTCGGCCTCAGCCGCATCCAGTTCCGCGAGATGGCTTCCGCCGGGCTCATACCGGGCGTCAAGAAGGCGAGCTGGTAAAATCAATGGTTAATTATTGGATATCGGGCGTCTTTGGACGCTGCGCTAAAATTTATAAGAGAAATGACTGATCCGATCGCAGATTATCTGACAAGAATCCGCAACGCATACCTTGCGGGCAAGAAAATAGTAGAGGTGCCGTCTTCCAACATGAAGCTGGCCATCACCAAAATTCTTTGCGACAAGGGTTATATCCTCAGCTACAAGGTAGTGGAGGATACACCGTACAATATAATCAAAATCGCTTTGAAATATCATCCCCAGACCAAGACCGCGGCCATCAAATCCATTTCCCGCGTTTCTTCCCCCGGCCTGAGGAAATATGCGGACGTGAAGAACATGCCGAGGGTCCTCAACGGGCTCGGCATCGCCATACTCTCCACTTCCAAGGGCGTCATCACCGACAAGGAAGCCAGGGAGCTCAACGTCGGCGGCGAGGTCATATGCTATGTTTATTAATGTTAAAAGTCAACAATAATGTCAAGAATCGGAAAATTGCCTGTAAACCTTCCGGCCGGGGTGACCGCAGAGTTGCTTCCCGGCAACGTTGTGAAGGTTAAAGGCCCTCTCGGTGAACTGAGCCAGAAAGTTGATCCGGGCATCACCGTCACCATAGAGGGAAATGAGATTAAGTTCACCAGGCCCAATGACCTTCCCCGGTTCCGCTCCATGCATGGACTCTACAGGGCCCTCGTGCACAATATGGTGGTCGGGGTGTCCGAGGGCTTTACGACCAACCAGGAATTTGTGGGCGTAGGTTACCGCGTGACGGCGCAGGGCCGTCTGGTCACCATGTCCGTAGGATATTCCCATGACATCCAGATAGAGCTTCCCAAGGAAGTGACCGCCGAGACGCCGCAGGTGAAGAAGGGCGAAAACCCCGTCCTCATCCTCAAGAGCGCCGACAAGCAGCTCCTGGGACAGGTCGCGGCCAAGATACGTTCATTCCGCAGACCGGAGCCTTACAAGGGCAAGGGCATCAAGTTCGTCGGCGAACAGCTCCGCCGCAAGGCCGGCAAGACCGCGGCCGCTAAATAACAGGAGGATTGAGTTATGGCATTGAACAGAATAGAAAGAAGGAAAAGGATTCATTACCGTATCCGCAAACATGTGAACGGTACCGCAGAGAGGCCGAGGATGGTCGTTTTCAGAAGCAACCGGCAGATTTATGTACAGGTGGTGGATGACGAACAGGGCAGGACGCTCGTAGCGGCGGCTTCCAATGACAAGGCCCTCGCGGCGGAATGCAACGGCAAGAACGGCATCGATGCCGCGGCCGTGGTGGGCAAGGCCATCGCGGAGCGCGCCAAGGAAAAGGGAATATCCAAGGTCTCCTTCGACCGCGGCGGCTATCTTTTCCACGGAAGGGTTAAAAGTTTGGCTGACGCCGCCCGTGAAGGCGGTCTCGAATTCTAATTTATAAAGACTATGGCAAATTCAAACGTAAAAAGAGTAAAGACATCTGAACTTGAGCTCAAGGACAGACTGGTGGCTATCAACAGGGTGACCAAGGTTACCAAGGGTGGCCGTCATTTCCGCTTTGCCGCCATTGTCGTCGTCGGCGACGAGAACGGTGTCGTTGGCTATGGTCTTGGCAAGGCGAACGAGGTCACGGCGGCCATCGCCAAAGGCGTGGAGGATGCCAAGAAGAACCTCGTCAAGGTTCCCGTCATCAACACGACCATCCCTCATGAGCAGGAGGCCCACTTCGGCGGCGCCCGCGTGTTCATGAAACCGGCGGCCCCCGGTACCGGCGTGAAGGCCGGCGGCGCCATGCGCGCCGTGTTCGAGTCCGCCGGCGTACAGAACGTGCTTGCGAAGTCCAAGGGTTCGTCGAACCCCCACAATCTGGTAAAGGCCACGATCGCGGCCCTCACCGAGATGCGCGACGCCTATACGGTGGCCGGACTCCGCGGAGTGCCCATGAGCAGAGTGTTTAACGGATAATACGGAGGCAGGAATCATGGCAAAGCTAAGAATCACCCAGGTCGTCAGCAAGAACGGCGAAACCAAGAGGCAGATAGCCAATCTCAGGGGACTCGGCCTCCGCAAATTGAATCAGACAGTAGAGGTAGAGAAGACTCCTATCGCACTCGGCATGCTGGAGAAAGTTCATCACCTCGTTAAGGTTGAAGAAATTGACTAAGGGAGGGAGAATCGATGAAACTTGAAAATTTAAAACCGGCGAAAGGCGCCACCCACAGGAAGAAAAGAGTAGGCCGCGGCGAAGGCTCCGGCAAAGGCGGCACCGCCACCCGCGGTACCAAGGGCGCCCAGGCGCGTGCCGGTTACGAGCATAAGGCAGGATTCGAAGGCGGTCAGATGCCTATTCAGAGGCGTGTGCCCAAATTCGGATTCAAGAACCGCAACAGAGTAGAATACAAGGCCGTGAACGTGGCTGATCTGCAGAGGCTTTCAGAGAGGCTCGGCGTCACCTCGTTCGACCACGACACTTTAATTTCCGCCGGCATGGCGTCGAAGACCGAGCTGATAAAGGTGCTTGGCAACGGCGAACTCACCGCCAAGCTGGAAGTGTCGGCGAACGCCTTCTCCAAGAGCGCCGTCGCCAAGATCGAGGCCGCCGGCGGCAAAACAACAGTAATCTGATGACGGCATGAAGAAGTTTATAGAGACTATAAAGAATATCTATAAAATCGAAGAGCTGCGCAAGCGTATCGGCTACACGATGCTCCTTGTCCTGATATACAGGCTCGGATGCTTCATCGTGCTTCCCGGCATCGATCCCGGTCGCCTCGCCAATCTGCAGAGCAGTACCCAGGAAGGTCTCGTCGGCCTCCTGAACATGTTCTCCGGCGGCGCTTTCGGCAATGCTTCGATTTTCGCGCTCGGCGTGATGCCGTACATCTCGGCGTCCATCGTCGTGCAGCTTCTCGGCATTTTCGTGCCCTATTTCCGCAAGCTCCAGATGGAGGGCGAGAGCGGGCGCAGAAAAATGAATCAGATCACCAGAACACTCACGATCCTTATTCTGGCCATTCAGGGCCCGGCCTATGTCACCGGCATGATCCCGCGTGACTCCCTGGCCGTCACATGGTCCGGATTCGTGTTCAATATGGTATCGACCGTCATCCTGATGGCCGGCTCCATGTTCGTCATGTGGCTCGGCGAAAGGATTACCGACCGTGGCATCGGCAACGGCATATCCCTCATCATCATGATAGGCATAGTGGCCCGTCTGCCCTATGCGCTCGTGGCCGAGATCGGACAAAAGCTCACCACCACCAGCGGCGGTGGCATGCTTATCCTTATCGTCGAGTTCGTGGTATGGGTATTCGTGCTCATGGCGGCCATCGCGCTCGTGCAGGCCGTCCGCAAAGTTCCCGTACAGTACGCCAAGAGGGTGGTCGGCAACAGGCAGTACGGTGGCGTGCGCCAGTACATTCCGCTTAAGCTCAATGCCGCAGGCGTAATGCCGATCATTTTCGCGCAGGCGCTTATGATGTTCCCGCTGTTCTTCGGCCGCTTCGACGCCACGCGCGGGCTCGCGGCCACTTTCAGCAACTATACCGGATTCTGGTACAATCTGGTGTTCGGACTTCTCGTGGTCATATTCACCTTCTTCTATACGGCCATCACCATCAATCCGACGATGATGGCGGAAGAAATGAAGAGAAACGGCGGCTTCATCCCCGGCGTCAAGCCCGGCAAGAAGACAGTCGAGTTCCTTGACGACGTAATGTCGAAAATCACGATCCCCGGATCCATTTTCCTCGCTTTGATCGCAATCATGCCCGCATTCGCAAGGGCCGCAGGAATAAACAACCAGTTTGCAAGTTTCTTCGGCGGCACATCCCTGCTTATCATGGTGGGCGTGATCCTCGATACATTGCAGCAGATTGAAAGTTATCTGCTGATGCGTCATTATGACGGACTTATGAAGACCGGTCGTCTCACGGGACGCTCCGGTATGTAGTTCTTTGGAGTAAAGGCAGGACGAAAGATGATAAGGCCCAAGACAGAAGAAGAGATTGAGCTCCTGAAAATCAACGGAGAGCTGGTGTCCAGAACACTGGCGGAAGTCGGAAAGAGGGTCGCCCCCGGTGTGACAACCAATGAGTTGAATGAGGTGGCCGAGACTTTTATCCGTGACAACGGGGCCGTCCCGAGCTTCAAAGGGTTTGAAGGCTTTCCCGCCGCGCTGTGCATGTCGGTCAATGATGTGGTGGTCCACGGCTTTCCGTCGGACCGTGTCCTTGAAGAGGGCGACATCGTGTCCGTGGACTGCGGAACTTTGTACAAGGGGTACAACGGCGATTCGGCCTATACTTTCCCCGTAGGGGAGGTGGACGCCGAAACGCGCAGGCTCCTCGACGTCACGAAGGCTTCGCTTTACAAAGGCATAGAGCAGGCGACGGCAGGCAACAGGACAGGCGATATCGGACACGCGGTGCAAACGTATGCCGAGTCATTCGGGTTCTCCGTAGTCCGCGAATTGGAGGGACACGGAATCGGAAAGAGGATGCACGAAGATCCGGGCGTACCGAATTACGGGCGTCAGGGACACGGTGCCAGACTCTACGACGGAATGACCATTTGTATCGAGCCTATGATTTGCGCAGGCGGACGCGGCGTATATCTCGCGCGAAACGGCTGGGCGGTCCATACTGCGGACCACAAGAACGCGGCTCATTACGAACTTACGGTTGTTGTCCGGAACGGCAGGGCCGAACAGCTTTCGACTTTCGACTTTATCGAAAAAGACGGAAACATTAAATTTTAAAGTGAAATTCCAATGTCAAAACAAGTAGCAATCGAGCAAGATGGAACAGTAATAGAGACCCTTCCCAACGCGATGTTCCGCGTCGAGCTGGAAAACGGCCACGTCCTCCTCTGCAACATTTCAGGGAAGATGAGGATGAACTTTATCCATATACTCCTCGGCGACCGGGTTAAAGTTGAAATCTCACCTTATGATTTGACAAAAGGAAGAATTTCTTTCAGATACAAATAAAATCATTGCACTATGAAAGTCAAGACATCCATCAAGAAGCGCAGCGAGGATTGCAAGATCGTGAAACGTAAAGGCCGCCTTTACGTCATCTGCAAGAAAAATCCGAAATTCAAGATGCGTCAGGGATAAATCGATTGTATAATAATAAAGTAAAGATAGATTATGGCAAGAATAGCCGGTGTTGATTTACCGAACAACAAACGTGGAGAGGTAGGGCTTACCTATATCTACGGGATCGGCCGCAGTTCGGCGAACAGGATTCTCGAGAAGTGCGGCATAGATCGCGACATCAAGGTTGGCGACTGGAACGACGAGCAGGTCGCGGCCATCCGTACCGTCATCAATGACGAGTACAAAATCGAGGGCGAGCTCCGCTCCTCGGTCCAGATGGACATCAAGCGCCTCATGGATATTGGCTGCTACCGCGGCATACGTCATCGTATAGGCCTTCCCGTCCGGGGTCAGAGCACCAAGAACAACGCCCGCACTCGCAAGGGCAAGAAGAAGACCGTCGCCAACAAGAAGAAGGCGACCAAATAAAGTTTGATGAATTATGGCAAAAAAAACAACAACAGCGAAGAAAAGAGTTGTCAAGGTTGAAGCTTATGGCGAAGCCCATATTTCATCGACCTTCAACAACATCATAGTTTCTCTCACCAATGCGCAGGGACAGGTGATCAGCTGGTCCTCGGCCGGAAAGAGCGGCTTCAGAGGCTCCAAGAAGAACACCCCCTATGCAGCGCAGATGGCGGCCGAAGATGCGGCCAAAACGGCGTTTGACGCAGGCCTCCGCAAAGTGAAGGTTTACGTCAAGGGTCCGGGCGCAGGCCGCGAATCCGCAATCCGCACCATCAACAACGCAGGCATCACGGTTACGGAGATTATCGACGTCACTCCCGTACCCCACAATGGCTGCAGACCCAAGGGACGCCGTAAAGTTTAATCATTTTCAAATCGCAACCAAGTTATGGCAAGATATACTGGACCCAGAACAAGAATCGCACGCAAGTTCGGCGAACCCATTTTCGGTGCTGACAAACATTTCGAGAAGAGAAACACTCCTCCGGGACAGCACGGCCTGGCCGCAAAGCGCAAGAAAATGCGCGAGTACGGCATCCAGCTGAAGGAGAAGCAGAAAGTCAAATATATGTACGGCTTGCTGGAGAGGCAGTTCCGCAACACGTACGGCAAGGCCGCGCGCATGAAGGGACAGACCGGCGTGAATCTGGTGCTCCTTCTCGAGTCCCGTCTCGACAACATCGTCTACCGTCTCGGCATAGCTCCCACGAGGGCGGCTGCGAGGCAGCTCGTGCTGCACCGCCACATCGCCCTGAACGGCAGCGTATGCAACATTCCCTCAGCTCAGGTGAAACCCGGCGAGACCGTCGCGGTGAGGGAGAGATCCAAGAGCCTTGAAGTCATCCAGAACAGCGTGGCTTCCGCAACCAAATATCCGTGGCTTGAATTCGATGCCAAGGCCCTCTCGGGCAAGTATCTCAACATTCCGGCCAGAACGGACATTCCGGAGAACATAAACGAACAGCTGATCGTCGATCTGTACTCCAAGTAATAGTATTAACACCCAGAAAAGGAACAATTATGGCAATCTTAGCATTTCAAAAACCGGACAAGGTAATCATGCTCGAAGGGAGCGATACCGTCGGCCGTTTCGAATTCAGGCCATTGGAGCCGGGATACGGTCAGACTATCGGCAACGCCCTTCGCCGCATATTGCTTGCGTCTCTGGAGGGTTTTGCCATCTCGTCCGTACGGATTTCGGGAGTGGACCAGGAATTCGCCACCATTCCCGGCGTGATTGAGAGCATGCAGGACATCATTCTCAACCTCAAGCAGGTCCGTTTCAAAAGGATGGTGGAAACCGTCGACTCCGAGGTGGCGAACATAGTGATCAGCGGCAAGCAGGAATTTGCCGCGGAGGATATCTCAAAAGGATTGTCTTCTTTCAAGGTGTTGAATCCCGAGCTGCATATATGCTCTCTCGAGCCTTCAATTAAACTGGAAATCACCCTGACCATCACCAAGGGCCGCGGATACGTCCTCGCCGAGGAAATGAGGGATGACAATGCGCCCATCGGGACCATTCCGGTGGATGCGATATACACTCCCATCAAGAAGGTCAACTGGACGGTGGATCCCTGGCGCGTGGAGCAGAAGACCGACTATGAAAAGCTCAACATAGAGATCGTGACCGACGGGTCCGTTTCTCCCAACGCGGCTCTTCAGGATGCGGCCAATATTCTCATCTATCACTTCAAACTGTTCACCGACGACAAGAAGTTGTCGCTTGAGAGCCCGGTCGAGGCCGATCCCAAGGAACTGGACGAGGAGTCGTTGAGGATGAGGCATCTTCTTCTCACCAAGCTTTCCGACATGGGGCTTTCCGTAAGGGCTTTCAATTGTCTCAAGGCTGCGGATATCGACACCTTCGCCGATCTGGTGTCCTATTCGAGGGCCGAGCTGATGAAATTCCGCAATTTCGGAAGGAAATCCCTCAATGAAATCGATCTCCTTGTGGAAAAGATGAAACTTTCGTTCGGAATGGACGTTACAAAGTATAACATTGAACCTAAGAAAAAGAATATCTAAAAATGAGGCACAATAAAGCAATCAATCATCTTGGACGGAAGAGCTCTCACCGCAAGGCCATGCTCGCCAACATGGCTGCGTCTCTTATCATGCATAAGAGGATTACGACTACCGTGGCCAAGGCCAAGGCGCTCAAGCCGTATGTGGAGCCGCTTATCACAAAGTCGAAGGACGATTCGACGCATTCCCGCCGTATTGTATTCAGCTATCTGAAAGACAAATACGCGACCGCCGAACTGTTCCGTACCATAGCTCCCAAAATAGCTGACCGTCCCGGCGGATATCTCCGCATACTCCATCTCGGTTTCCGTCCCGGTGACGCCGCCGACATGGCGTTGGTAGAATTCGTCGACTTCAACGAGGCCGCTCTCGCAAGCACCGCCAAGAAGGAGACCAAGAAGGGCACCCGCCGCGGCCGCAGCACCGCCAAGAAGACGGAGAAGCCCACGGCCGCCCCTGTAGAAGCTCCTGCGGCTCCAGCCGAAACGACTCCCGCGGCACCCGCCGAGGAAGCACCGGCCGCCGCTCCCGCCGAAGAGGCTCCGGCCGCCGGCGAAACACCTGCAGCTGAATAAGAGTGTATTCATGATATTATGGCAAAGGCCCCGGGGATTCTGTCTCCGGGGCCTTTGACGTGTTCACGGGCCGTGTCCGCTAACAGTGCAGCATGACGGTCAGCCCGGCCATGACTATGGAAACCATGCTCATAAGCTTTATCAGGATGTTGAGCGAGGGGCCGGAAGTGTCCTTGAAGGGATCTCCCACCGTGTCTCCTACGATGGTGGCTTTGTGGCACTCCGAGTTCTTGCCGCCGAGGTGGCCTTCCTCCACGTACTTTTTGGCATTGTCCCATGCCCCGCCGGAGTTGGCGAGGAAGATGGCCAGCACGAACCCGGCTCCGAGCCCGCCTGCAAGCACGCCTATGACGCCTGCGGGGCCGAGGATTATGCCGGTCGCCACGGGAACGATTATGGCGAGTACCGAAGGGAATATCATCTCATGCTGGGCGGCTTTGGTGGATATGCGCACGCAATTCGTGTAGTCCGGACGCTTTTTGCCCTCAAGGATACCGGCGATTTCGCGGAACTGGCGGCGGACTTCCACCACCATTTTGGAGGCCGCCCGGCCTACTGCGTTCATCGTCAGGCCGCAGAACAGGAATGCCATCATGGAGCCGATGAACACCCCGGCCAGAACGACGGGATTCATCAGGGTTATATTGTAATGTTCCACAATCTGCGGTATGCCCGCGCGGGCAAGTTCGGCGTAATGCACCGCCAGTTCACCGCCTTTTTCGGCCATGTGGCCGAATCCGATCTTTATCTCTTCAATGTAGGAGGCGAGAAGGGCGAGAGCCGTAAGCGCGGCGGAGCCTATCGCGAAACCTTTCCCGGTGGCAGCCGTCGTATTGCCGAGGGCGTCGAGCACGTCCGTGCGCTGGCGCACCATAGGATCAAGTTCGGACATCTGTGCGTTTCCGCCGGCATTGTCGGCTATGGGGCCGTATGCATCTGTGGCCAATGTGATGCCGAGCGTCGAGAGCATGCCGACGGCGGCTATGCTGATGCCGTAGAGCCCCTGTCCGAGCAGGTCGGGACTGAACGAGAAGCCTGTCGCGAAGGAATAGGACAGCAGGATGGCAATGGCGATGGTGACTACGGGGATGGCCGTTGAAATCATTCCGAGCCCCACTCCGCCTATTATCACGGTGGCGGAGCCGGTTTCGGCGCTCTCGGCAAGTTTCTGCGTAGGCCTGTATGAATGGGAAGTATAGTATTCGGTCACCTTTCCTATTATCACTCCGGCAAGAAGCCCGGACAGGACTGAAAGGGACAGCTGCCACCAGTTGCCGAATCCGAGGAGCCTGAATATGCCGAAGGTGATCACCGCTATGAGGACGGCGCTCAGATTGGTGCCGGTGCTGAGGGATTTCAGGAGCTGCTGCAGTCCGGCGCCGTTTTTGGTGCGGACGGCATAGATGCCGGCTATTGACAGCACGACGCCGACGGCGGCTATGAGCATCGGAGCGAGTATGGCCTTTGTCTGCATGGCATAGTCTCCGAAGAAGGCCGAGGCTCCGAGGGCCATCGTGGCGAGGATGGATCCGCAATATGATTCGTACAGGTCCGCGCCCATGCCTGCGACGTCCCCGACGTTGTCCCCGACGTTGTCGGCTATGGTGGCCGGGTTGCGCGGGTCGTCTTCGGGGATGTCCTGCTCCACCTTGCCTACGATGTCGGCGCCGACGTCGGCCGCCTTGGTGTATATTCCGCCTCCTACGCGGGCGAATAGGGCCTGCGTGGACGCGCCCATGCCGAACGTAAGCATCGTGGTGGTGACCACGACGAGCTTCTGCGAGGCGTCAGGATTGTCTATGAATATGTTGAGGATTATCCACCAGATGGATATGTCGAGAAGGCCGAGCCCCACTACGGTAAGGCCCATCACGGCGCCTGAGCGGAACGCTATCTTGAGTCCGGAGTTGAGCGAACGGCTCACGGCGTTGGCCGTCCTTGCGGAGGCGAAGGTGGCCGTCTTCATGCCTATGAACCCGGCGAGCCCCGAGAAAAAGCCGCCGGTCAGGAAGGCGAAAGGAACCCAGGGGTTCTGTACGCCGAAGCCGTAGGCCAGGACTGCGAAGAACAACGCCAGAATGACGAAGACGACGGTGACTACCTTGTATTGCTGCCTGAGATAGGCCATGGCCCCTTCGCGCACATAGCGAGCGATTTCCTTCATCGTGGCCGTGCCCTCGCTTTCTTTCATCATCTGTCTGAAAAACAGCCATGCGAACAAAAGAGAAACTATCGCGGCTGCCGGTACAATATAAAACAATGCGGTCATAAAAATTTTGTGTTATCAATCATGGTCGGGCAATATACGGCTTTCCGGCTCAAAAACCAAAAGAAAACCTTGTTTTGGCTTTTTCCCGTGAAAAAGCTAAATTAGCGCGGATTATGAAAGCGCACGGGATTTTTTTGTTCATAATGGGAGTAATGGCCATGCTGGGCGCCTGTTGGCTTCTGGCTCCGGCGTCCGCCGTCGAGGTGGCCGGAATCCCTCTCCATTTCCCTTCGTACGAACGCAGCCTTGCCGAGGCCGCGGAGGAAAAGGTGGACGTTGACGAGGTGCTGCAGAAGCTTGACGAAAGTTTCGAGATATCGGACACGGTGCGCGGAATGCTGCAGAGCTACAAGGATTTCATTCTCGGCAACCCCAACAGGATCTGGCTCCCGGATGACGATTACACTTATTTCGACGAGACCTTCAGCCGGTTCGACGAAGCGGCGGCCAAGGGAAAGATATGCAGGATTGTCTATTACGGAGATTCCCAGATAGAGCTTGACAGAATCACGGGCGTCTTGAGGGACAGCCTGCAGGGGCGATTCGGCGGCGGGGGCCCCGGAATGTTTCCCCCTTATGCGCGGATTCATACACCTATAGTGAACTCTTCCCTTTCGGGGAACATGTCGCATTATGCCATGGTCGGGGATTCCATAGCCGGCAAGGCCCCGCACAACCGTTACGGGATGCTCGCGCAATTCTCCGCAGTGCACGGAAGCGGCGGCATATCCTTCAGGACGAGAAAATCTTTCTCCCGCGTCACGGTGCTGGCCGGGAATTGCGACGAAGGGTTCACCGTCACTTTCCAAAGCGACACACTGTCGTTTGAAAAAGTCTGCGAAAGAGATTCGGCCGGCCTGCAGGAGCTCAGGTGGAATCTGCCCAAGGCCGTCCGCAAGGGCTCGCTGAATTTCGCCGGAAACGGAGAAATATACGGGATCGCCCTCGACGGCAGGAAAGGCGTGGCCGTCGACAACATAGCCCTGCGCGGCTGCTCGGGGACCATTTTTACCCGGATAGACGCGTCCCAGATGAAAAAGTCCATGTCATTGGAGGACGTGGGAGTCATAGTGATGCAGTTCGGCGGCAACGCCATGCCGGGCATGAAAACGATGAAGCTTATTGAAAATTATGCGGCCAACGTAGGACGGCAGATAGACTATTTCCACCGCGTGGCGCCGCAGGCCAGGATACTTTTCGTGGGGCCGGCGGACATGGGCAAGATGGTGGACGGCCGAATGGTTACGTGGCCGCTGCTGCCGGAACTGGTCGAAACCCTGAAGGCCACCGTACTCGGCAAGGGAGCCGCGTTCTGGGACATGTTCCATGTCATGGGCGGGGAGAATTCCATGGCCCGGTGGGTGTCGCATTCGCCACAGTACGCCGGTCCGGACTATATACATTTTACGACACGGGGAGCGGAATTCATGGGCAACGCCCTGGCCCGGTCGTTCTTGACATATTATGATTTTTACGATTTCCGCAAAGACTTGACGCAGGAACAGATAGACATGGTTTTGGAATGACGGGTACTGCAAGGACGATTTTATGCGCGGCCGTTGCGCTGCTTTTGGGGACGATGACGGATGCGTCGGCCTGGTACTGGCGCAAGAAGGTGGCTCCGTATCCGTATGCGGAGCCGGGGCTCAACGAAATACACTTCGCCTCGGGGGAGAGCCTTCCCGGAAACTTCGGCAAACTCTATTCACGCATGGATACCGTGCTGCTGTACGGCCGGGGCAAATTGAAAATATTGCACATAGGAGGATCCCACGTGCAGGCGGGAGACTGGACGCAGCAATTCAGACGCAACATGCTGTCCATTCGTTACGGCCTCGACGGCGGGCGCGGGCTCGTCTTTCCGTATTCGGTGGCCGGGACCAACACTCCGTCGAGCTACGCCACGGCTTATGCCGGCGACTGGACAGGCTACAGATGCCTGCGGCCGTCGGACGGCGTCCGTTTCGGGGCCACCGGGATGGCTGCGGTCACTTCAGACACTTCGGCCCGCGTGTCGGTGCTGCTCAAGGAACGCAATCCGCGCGAATGGTCCCCTTCGTTCACTTTCAACACTGCCGAAGTGTTCGGATACGGAGAGCTTGAGCCGGTGATATTCATGGGCCGCGACACCGTCAGGGGGACGGCGGTCCCTGAACGGGGGCTATACCGTTTCAGCCTGCCGAGATTTTCCGAAGACATCACGGTCGGATTCACGGGCGGCGCGGGCTCGTTCACTCTTACGGGCCTCTATCTCGACAATCCTTTCAGCGGCATCACGGTGGACGAGATAGGGGTGAACGGCGCCGGCACGGGCTCATATCTCAATTGTGAAGATTTTTCCCGCGACGTCCGCGAACTCGCTCCGGACCTCGTCATATTGTCCCTGGGCATCAACGACATCCAGGGAGATTTCCACAAGTCGCGCTTCATTGACAATTACGGCGCCATCGTCAGGGACATACTCGAGGCCAATCCGGACTGCGCCATCCTCTTCACTTCCGTCAACGACAGCTACCGCCGCGGCCACGTGAACCGGTACGGGGAAAGCGTGCAGGAAGCCGTAAGGGAGCTTGCGGCGGCCCACGGCGGGGGCGTATGGGATTTCTTTGAGATAATGGGCGGCTACGGCTCGATGCAGCGCTGGGAATACCGGGGCCTCGCCAAACACGACAAGGTGCATTTCACCCCGGAGGGCTACGACCTCCTCGGAGACCTGTTGTTCAACGCCCTGATGGATTCCTACAGGACTTACAGCAAGGCCTTATGACGGAAATGTGGCAAATAGCGTCCGGATTTTTCCGCAATCTGTTCTCGTTCGACCAGACGCATCCGCTGCTTTTCACCCAGTTTTATTTCTGGGCGTTCTTTGCCATTGTGTTCGCATTCTTTTCGCTTTTCGGGAAAAAGGTCCTGCAGCGCAACGCATATCTGTTCGCCGTAAGCCTTTTTTTCTATTACAAGACCAGCGGCCTTTTTCTCATCCTGCTGCTCACTGTCATCATCATTAATTATTTCGCCGGAAGATGGCTGCACTCGGTCGGGCGTCCCGGCGGCCGCAAGGCCATAATGATTCTTTGCATAGCGGCGGATCTGCTCATATTGGTCTATTTCAAATACGCCTATTTTCTTGTCGACTTGGTGAACGGCCTTTTCGGGACGGAATTCGCCGTGCATGACCTGTTCGCGGAAATAGGCAACAAAGTGGCCGGGAAAGAGATTTTCAGCGTGGACCGCATAATCCTGCCGGTCGGCATATCCTTCTTCACGTTCCAGGCCATAAGCTATATAATGGATATCCGTCGCCGCCGTATCGAGCCGGTGCGCAATTTCCTGGATTTCGGATTCTATCTGAGCTTTTTCCCGCAGCTCGTGGCGGGACCCATAGTGAGGGCGAGCGAATTCATTCCTCAGATACGCAAGCCGTTCAACCTGAGCCGCAGATGGTTCGGCATAGGCGTGTTCTGGATATTGAACGGACTCGTTAAAAAGCTTGTGCTCAGCGACTACATAGCCGTCAATTTCTGCGACCGCGTGTTTGAAAACCCCATGCTGTTCACCGGGTTCGAGAACCTCTGCTCCCTTTTCGGGTATTCGCTGCAGATCTATGCCGACTTCTCCGGCTATACGGACATCGCCACGGGCGTGGCCCTGATGATGGGATTTTATCTGCCCAAAAATTTCAATTCGCCCTATAAGGCGCGCAGCACCAGGGAATTTTGGAAACGCTGGCACATGACTTTGTCCAAGTGGCTGCAGGATTATCTGTACATCCCGCTCGGCGGCAACAGGAACGCCACTCCCGGCACGTTCATATGCATATTCACCATAGCCGCCATCGCGGTTTTCCTGTCCGGCAGCGTCTGGATCGGGTCGGCCTGCCTGCTGCTTGTCGCCGTCGTCGCGGCAGTGGCCCGTTTCCGCCCGGGGAGCCGCAAAGCCATCATCACGGACCTCAACCTTATGAATACGATGCTGCTCGGCGGACTTTGGCACGGCGCGAGCTGGAATTTCATGATATGGGGCGGGCTGAACGGCATAGGCATGCTCATATATAAATTCTGGAGCAGGTGCAATCTGTATGTGAGGGCCCTCGTCATATCCGCCGTCACGCTCGTGCTCGGAACGCTTTGCGTCACTTGTCCGAAACCGGTGTGGAATTTCTTTTTCGTATGGGCCCTGTTCACCCTTTCCGGCGCCCTCGTGCAGATGCTTTGGCACTATTGCCGTTTCAAAAAGTCTTTTTCATGGCTCGGCAACGCCTGGGCCGTGCTGCAGACATTCGTATTCATCACTTTCACGCGGATATTCTTCCGTTCCGGTTCCAACCTCGATCCGGCCGGGGCCAATGAGAAGGCGTGGAGTACGGCCACGGGAATGATAGACCGCATCGGCGGCCCGTGGGACCTGTCCGTCGTGCCCGACATAATCGTTCAGTACAGGACCGTTTTCATCTTGCTGATCGTCGGGATGATCATACACTGGCTCCCCGAGCGTTTCAAGCGCCGCTACCGCATATGCTTCAGCCGTCTTCCGCTTTTCTGGATGGCCGTCGTCTCCGTGGCGGTCGTACTTATTGCGTATCAGTTCATAACGGCGGACCTGCAGACCTTCGTCTATTTCCAGTTCTGACGCTCCTCGCGCCGCGGAGCCCGCAAACGTGGAAATGGACTATGTGGACGGACATGCCGGCAGAAAATCGCCTCGGGATGAGCGATTGACGGGAATAATTGGTATATTTGCGGAACAGGAAGAAAAAATATGTCACTATCATGAAACATTTTACTCTGCCCAAGGAAGGCGGGCTCATTGAAAAGGGACTTCCGAAAGGCATTCTCCACAGTCATGAAAAGATTTCCGCCGAGATTTTCGACGAATCCCGTGAGGCGAGCCACAAAATCGCCGACATCATCGTAGATGCCATCAACGGCTGTCGGGACAGGACTTTCCGTCTCGGTCTCACTACGGGCAACACCCCTGTATCGCTCTATCATGAACTTACCCGCAGGTACAATGAGGGCAAGGTGTCCTTCAAGAACGTGGAGGTGGTCACCATCGACGAGTATTATCCTTCGGGCAAGGATGAGAGGCAGAGCCGCAATTTCATAATCCACGAGTCTCTGCTCGACAAGGTGGACATAAAGAAGGAAAACATCCACATTCCCGACGGCACCGTTCCTCAGGACAGGCTGTCCGAATATTGCGCCGAATTCGACAGGATCGCCAGCGGGCTCGACCTTCTCGTCATCGGCGTGGGCGAGCAGGGCCAGGTCGGCTTCAATGAGGCCGGTTCCACCGAAAAGAGCCGTACGCGCATCGTGAAGCTCCCTTACAAATCCCGCAAGCGTCAGGCCCGCAATTTTAACGGAGACCTGGCCGTAACACCTTCGTCCGCCGTCACCATCGGCATCGGCACCATGCTGAGCGCCGGGAAAATAGTGCTCATGGCATGGGGCGAAGGCAAGGCGGAAGCCGTCAAGGCCATTTGCGAAGGCCGCGTGGATCCGTCCTGCCCGGCGTCTTTCCTCCAGAGGCATGAAAATATAAGCATCTACGTGGACGAAACGGCCGGGAGCCTGCTCACGAGAGTGGTGGCGCCGTGGCTCGTGGGACCTTGCGAATGGACCCCGAAATTCATCAGGAAAGCCGTGGTATGGCTTTGCCAGACCGTCCACAAGCCCATTCTCAAGCTTACGGAGAAAGACTATCTCGAGAACTCTCTCGGCGCCCTGCTGGATTATGCGGGAACTTTCGACAAGGTCAACATAGACGTATTCAACGATTTGCAGCACACCATTACCGGCTGGCCCGGCGGCAAGCCCGGAGCGGACGACAGCACTCGTCCGGTATCGGCGGAGCCGTTCCCCAAGACGGTGCTCATATTCTCCCCGCATCCGGACGACGACGTCATCTCCATGGGCGGGACTTTCATCCGTCTCGTATCCCAGGGACACGACGTCCATGTGGCGTACGAGACCTCAGGCAACGTGGCCGTGCATGACGACGTGGTGCTCCAGCACATGGACGCGGCATACCAGCTCGGCTTCGCCGACAAGTTCGACGAGGTGAAGGCCCTTGTGGACGCCAAGGTCCCTGGCGAGCCTGAGCCGCGCAGACTTCTCGACATCAAGGCGGCCATCCGCCGCAGCGAGGCCCGCGGAGCCGTACGTTCGTTCGGGCTTAACGCCAACACAAACGTACATTTCCTCAATCTGCCCTTCTATGAGTCCGGCGGCATAAAGAAGCTGCCGCGTACCCAGGCGGACATCGACATCATAAAGGCTCTGATGCAGAAACTTAAGCCGCACATGATATTCATGGCAGGCGACCTCGCCGATCCCCACGGCACCCACAGGGTCTGCACGGAGGCGGCGCTCGAGGCCATCGAACAGCTCAAGGAGGAAGGAGCGGCCTGGATCAGCGAGACACATGTATGGCTTTACAGGGGCGCATGGATGGAATGGGAACTCGGCCGCGTGGACATGGCCGTGCCGCTCAGCCCCGGCGAAGTGGTGAAGAAGCGCCACGCCATTTTCCGCCATCTCTCGCAGAAGGACATAGTTCCTTTCCCCGGAGACGATCCGCGCGAGTTCTGGCAGAGGGCCGAAGACCGGACGCAGACCACCGCGCGTCTGTACGATGAGCTCGGCATGGCCGAGTATCAGGCGATGGAGGTATTCCTTAAACTTTATTAGAATATGAAAGTCATCATCAGAAACAATGCGTCCGAAGGCTCGCTGTGGGCCGCGCATTATATAGCCGGACAAATCAACGCCAAGGCGGCCGTCACCGCCGAACCTTTCGTGCTGGGGCTCTGCACCGGTTCCACCCCCATAGAGACATACGCCGAACTGATCCGCATGGTAAAGGCGGGCGAAGTGTCCTTCAGGAACGTGATTTCGTTCAATATGGACGAATACGTAGGCCTCCCCGAGTCGCATCCGGAGAGCTATCATTCGTTCATGCACAAATATCTTTTCGACCATATCGACGAAAAGCCGGAGAACATTCACATTCTTGACGGCAATGCCGCGGATCCAGTGGCTGAATGTGCCGCATACGAGAAAGCCATAGCGGAGGCGGGCGGCTTCGACCTGTTCCTCGGCGGAGTAGGCGAAGACGGACACATCGCCTTCAACGAGCCTTTCTCTTCGCTCGAATCCCGCACCCGCGTCGTTACCCTCACCAGGGACACGCGTGAAGTGAACGCGCGCTTTTTCGGCGGAGACTACAACAAGGTGCCCCGGCAGGCCCTTACCGTAGGCGTGGCCACCGTCCTGAGCGCAAAGGAAGTGGTCATCCTCGCGTTCGGCAGCAAGAAGGCCGCCGCGCTCAAGGACGCGATCGAAGGCCCCTTGTCGCATTATTGCACGCTTTCCGGCCTCCAGACGCATCCGGCGGGCACCATAGTGTGCGACGAATTGTCGGTGGGCGAGCTGAAAGTGAACAGCTACCGTTATTTCAAGGCGGTGGAGGAAGCCGAGACGAAATAGTCTACAGCCCGACATAAACTAAAAGTGGCAGGCCGGAAAAGCGGTCTGCCATTTTTTGAAAGTGCCCGGAGTCGGGCTCGAACCGACACGGCTGTTAAGGCCACAGGATTTTGAGTCCAGCGCGTCTACCAATTCCGCCATCTGGGCATTATCTGCACAAAGGTATTGTAAAATCCGTACAAAAGCAAAATTTTTCCTGACTTCGTCAACGTGTCACCCAAAAATCGTCAGAGAACAGAGGTGCGATGCGTTGATGACGTTTCATGA
>CANPZS010000016.1 GCA_947588835.1 uncultured Bacteroidales bacterium
GCAATATGTCAATTTCGTTAATCATCGTCCCATTGGACAGATAAAATATGCACTGATTTTAATTCAACCAACAGGTTCCTACTATATAATCATTTCGATTCATACACATATATTTTTGCAGCCGTGCGTTTGCTGCCGTTCATTTCTGTTCTTTGAAATGCCGAATCATGGCGTTTCGGTGTCATCGTTCAGTGAATTTTGGGTAAATATAGCGATTTTCAAGTTCCATTACTTATTGCTCAATCGAAATACGCCCCCCAAAATCGCGTGGCCGCGCAGTTTTCTTACTGTTCAGCCTCGTCCAGCCGCTTCAATAATCTCTCAATGTCTCTTCGGTTACTGACGATCGTCGGATTCAGCGAGCAGTGGTCGCTGAATCTGTTTGATGAGCATTTTGAATTCAGCGGGCAATGCCTGCTGAATTTGCATATTGAGGAACCGTTTCTATGCGGGCTATCTCCACGTCCCTGCGTATTGCGATGAGCCTGAACAGTACGTTAAAGGTATTCACGAAGCCCTTATTTGAGAATACGTTCAACACCGTTCAGGACATACTTGATGGCAAGCGCAAAAAACAGCCCAAACTCCAACAACAGGCAGATAAGCTTACCGAACGCATTCAAAGCATGCAGGACAAGTATTTCGATGGGGAAATTACCAAAGAAGAAAAGATAGAAGCCGTTGAACGATACACCGCGGAGCAGAATGAATTGAGAAACCAGACTTCAGATATGCCACTCCTGAGGTGAAGATTAAATTGCTTGGTTCGATGTTTCCTGAAAAAATCGAATTTGACGGGAAAAATATCGAACCAAATCATTCAACCCGGCCCTCAAGCTTATCTCCAAGGAAACCAAGCACTTGCAAGGAAATAAAAAAGAGAGCGACGCAGAAAATCACTCTCAAATTCATTTGGGTGGATGATGGGGCTCGAACCCATGACACTCGGAACCACAATCCGATGCTCTACCAACTGAACTACACCCACCGTTTAATGGATTGCAAAGGTATGAAAATAATAGTATATTTGCAAACAATGCAACTCTTAAAACAACGGAAATGGCACGTAAAGAAATAAAGTTCTCTCTGGTTTACAGAGACATGTGGCAGTCGTCGGGGAAATATGTCCCCCGCGTGGATCAACTTGTGGAAGTGGCACCGGCCATCATTGACATGGGCTGCTTCGACAGGGTGGAGACCAACGGCGGGGCGTTCGAGCAGGTGAACCTGCTATTCGGCGAGAACCCCAACACGGCGGTACGCAAATGGACGGCGCCGTTCCACAGGGCAGGCATCCAGACACATATGCTCGAACGCGGCCTGAACGCACTGCGCATGAATCCGGTGCCGGCCGACGTGAGGGAATTGATGTTCAAGGTCAAAAAGAGACAAGGCACCGACATAGCGCGTTCGTTCTGCGGGCTGAACGATCCGCGCAACCTCAAGCTCTCCATCGAATACGCCAAGAAGGCCGGCATGATCTCCCAGGCCGCCCTGTCCATCACGCACTCTCCCGTGCATTCGGTCGAATACTACCTCAGGCTCGTGGACCAGCTCGTGGAGTACGGCACCGACGAGATCTGCCTCAAGGACATGGCCGGCGTGGGACGCCCCACCGAACTCGGCCAGATCGTCGCGGGCATCAAGCGCAACCACCCGCACATCAAGGTGCAGTACCATGGGCACAGCGGGCCGGGATTCTCCCCCGCCTCGATGCTGGAAGTGGCCCGCGCCGGAGCCGACTACCTCGACGTGGCAGTGGAACCCCTCTCATGGGGCAAGGTGCACCCGGACGTCATCACCATACGCGAGATGATGAAGGCCGACGGATTCCTCGTGAAGGACCTCAATATGGACGCATACATGGAGGTCCGCCGACTTACGCAGAAATTCATAGACGACTTCCTCGGCTACTGGATCAACCCTTCCAACGCCAAGATGACCTCGCTCCTTGTCGGCTGCGGCCTTCCGGGAGGCATGATGGGGTCCATGATGGCCGACCTGAAAGGTTTCCAGGGGGCCATCAACGCTGCGCAGAGGGCGCACGGCCGTCCCGAAATGAGCCTCGACACCCTCATGGTGAAACTTTTCGAAGAAGTGGAATACGTATGGCCGAGACTCGGCTATCCGCCGCTCGTAACGCCATTCAGCCAGTACGTGAAAAACACTGCGCTCATGAACCTGTTCAACATGCTCAACGACAAGCCTCGCTGGACCACCATCGACAAGGACACCTGGGGCATGATACTCGGAGACATGGGACGTCTGCCAGGGAAGCTCGATCCGGAGATCGTCGACCTCGCGGGAAAGAAAGGACTCAAATTCAATGACGGCAATCCGCAGGACAATTATCCCGACGAACTGCCGAAGTTCCGCGCGATGATGAAAGAAGAAGGATGGGACGAAGGCGAAGATCAGGAAGAACTTTTCGAGTTCGCCATGCACGAGCGCCAATACAGGGACTACAGGAGCGGAGTCGCCAAGGAGCGTTTCAACAAAGAGCTGGAAGATCTGAAAGCCAAGGCCGGCGCGCCCATACAGGTCGTGCGTCCCGTGGTGGAGATGCCCAAGTTCGACATAGAGGAATTCGTCAGGAAGAACCCTGATGCGGTACCCGTGCAGGCTCCCGTGAAAGGCCAGCTCCTGTGGCAGGTGGATGTCGACGACGATTCGACCGCCCCTGTCGTCGGAACGGCGGTGAAAGCCGGAAGCACGATAGGCTACGTACAGACGTACTACGGAATGGAAGAACTTGTCCCCGCCTGCGACGGCCGTATTCTGGCAGTCACAGGAAAACAGGGCGAGAACGTAGTGAAAGGCGAGATCGTCGCCTTCATCAACAAGGCGTAAGCTACAGCTTGCCTCCGAAAGCCAGATCTCCGGCGTCGCCGAGGCCGGGCACTATATATGAGTGGCTCGTAAGCTCCTCATCGATGGCGGCCGTCCACAGAACAGCGTCGGAAGGCATTTCCTTCTGCAGATATTCCACTGCATACACGCTCGATATGGGGCACACGAAATGAGTGTGCTCCGGACGTCCTCCGTCTTCGCACAGCTTTTCGTAGGTCACCGCAAGGGACGCGCCAGTAGCCAGCATGGTATCGGCCAGGATCAGCGTCTTCCCTGAAATGACGGGACATGTGCAATACTCGACATTGACATGGAAATCATCTCCCTTGTCATATTTGCGGTAGGCCGCCACGAACGCGCTTTCAGCATGGTCGAAGAAATTCAGGATCCCTTCATGCAGAGGCAGTCCGGCACGCAGGATGGTGGCCACCACGATTTTGTCGTCCGGAGTGGATACCTTTGCGATGCCGAGAGGTGTCACGACATCCTTTACCGAATAATTGAGACGTTTGCTGATCTCGTAGCCGAAAATGGAGCCGATACGCTTGAGATTGGTTCTGAAACGGAGACGGTCTTTCTGTACCTTTATGTCGCGCAATTCTGCGACAAAAGTGTTGAGAACAGAATTGTCCTCTCCCAAGTTGATGACTTTCATAATTTTTCGAATTATTTAATCCGAAAAACAAATATATGCATTTTATTTTCATAAATGCAAATCAAATATGATCTTCCCGCCGGTTCAGCCCGGTTTTCCTTTGGACATGACCCTTTCGTCCGAGAAACTGTAGAAGCAGTCGTCGGCCACTATGACATGATCGAGCAATGCGATGCCGATGGTATCCAAGGCCTTTTTCAGCGCGGCGGTCTCCCGCATGTCCGCCGTGCCGGGCCGCGGGCTGCCGGAAGGGTGGTTGTGCACGAGTATGACAGCGGAAGCCTGGCGTTCCAGGGCCTTGCGCAGGATGTACCGTATGTCTATCACCGTGGAGTCATGCCCTCCGGAACTGATTTTTTCGCTGGCGATGAGATAGTTCGCCCTGTTGAGATAAATCACCCAGCATTCTTCATGGTCAAGTCCCTTGAGACGGGGAAGCATCATCTCGTAGATCAGTCCGGGAGTATTCAGCGACACCTTGTCGAAGGCCGACCCCTCCGAACAGGAGCGTCGGCCGAGTTCAACGGCGGCGAGAAGTGTAAGCGCCTTCCCCATGCCGATGCCTTCATAGGAGCATAGCTTCTCCACCGACATCGACGACAGCGACGTCAGGCTGCCCCCGACATCGTGAAGGAGGCTCATGGCCACTTCCAGCACATTTTTGCCATGAGTTCCGGAACGGAGCAGCAAAGCTATGAGTTCGGTATTGCTCAGACTCCCCGCCCCTTTGGCAAGCATCTTCTCCCGCGGTCTTTCATCATTCAGAAGATCTTTGATTTTCATAGTCCGTTTTTCGCCGAATATAGGGTTTCCGGCACGACCGAGCCTTAAAGAAACAGAAAAATTTATGTTTTTTTCGGCGGAATACGGCTTGCGGACTGCAGCGGAATACGGCCTGCGGACTGCGGCGGTATCGCCGCCGGAAGCGTCAGAGTTCGCGGCGGAGCCGGGCCTTGGGGATGTCGAGCTGCGAGCGGTATTTGGCTATGGTCCGGCGGGCGACCTTGTAGCCGCGGCGGTTGAGTTCCTCCACAAGTTCGTCGTCCGTAAGCGGATTGTTCTTGTCCTCGCCGTCCACGCATTCGCGCAGCACTTTCTTGATTTCGCGCGTGGAAACTTCCTCGCCCGCCTGGTTCTCAAGTCCTTCGGAGAAAAAATGCTTGAGCTGGAAAATGCCGAAATGGGTTTCTATGTATTTGCTGTTCACCACCCTCGAAATCGTGGAAATGTCGAAGCCCGTCTTCTCGGCAATGTCTTTCAGCACCATGGGGCGCAGATGGCTTTCGTTGCCGTCGATGAAAAAATCGTGCTGATATTCTATGATGGCACGCATCGTACTCTCAAGCGTGTTCTGGCGCTGTCTGAGCGCCTCGATGAACCATTTGGCCGAATCGATTTTCTGCTTTACGAATGAAGCGGCCTCTTTCTGCGAGCGTTCGGTGGTGTATCTGGAGTTCTCAAGTATGTCGGCATAGCGCCTGTTCACCTTCAGTTCAGGAATGTTGAAACGCGGCATGGACAGAATGAGCTGCCCGTTGTCATAATCGAGACGGAAGTCCGGCACTATCTGCTGCGCCTGGTCATCATAGGAATCGTCGATCTGTCCTCCGGGAGAGGGATTGAGCCTTTTTATCTCTTTAAGGACATCCTTCATGTCGTCTTCGCTCAGTTTCAGACGGGACATGATGCGCTGGAAATGCTTGTTGGAAAAGTCCTCGAAAAATCCTTCCAGCACGGCCGCGGCATTTTTGACGGACGGCGTCTGCTTCTTGCCCTTCAGCTGGAGCAGAAGGCATTCCTTCAGATTTCTGGCGCCCACTCCGGCGGGCTCGAACTGCTGGATGATGCCGAGCATCCTCTCCACCTCGGCCGCGTCGGTCTCGACGTTGGCCCTGAACGCCAGGTCATCGACGATCGACTCTATGTCCCTGCGCAGATAGCCGTCATCATCGAGACTGCCGATGATGAACTGGGCCACGGTCTTTTCGTGCTCGTCCAGCCGGCGGAATCCGAGCTGTTCCATAAGGCTCTGGGTAAAGCTTTGGCGCACCGAAAAAGTATCGTAGGCCGGCCTTTCGTCAGGGCCGTAATTGTTGGTGCGGAGATTGTATCCGGGGATGTAATCGTCAGAATAAGAGGCATATTCGTCCGCGGCGCCGTCTTCCTTGTTCTCCTTGTCCTCCATTTCGGAGATGGAAACGTTCTTTGGCTCGCCGTCATCGCCGCCGGGAGCCGTATCGTCAAGGACCGGATTGTCATACAGTTCTTCACGCACCTTCTGCTCCAGCTCCATCACAGGCAACTCTATCAGTTTGATTGTCTGAATCTGAAGCGGAGAGAGCTTCTGCGTCTGCTTGAGTTCCAGTCCCTGCTTGATCATAGCCTGTCATCCGAAACTTCCGGCTCCTGCACGGGATAATTTATCGTTTCCTTGACTATGAAGGCCATAGGATAGCGTACCTTCAATTCGTTGAACAGCTTCATGGCCTCGTCCGGCGTCCTGAAGTCTCCGACGGCCACCCTGAAATAAGGGCTTTCGTATGTCCTGTATACAGGCAGCCACGGATAAATCCTGCACAGCGACTTGGCGACCTCTTCCGAATCGGTGCGCGAAGACCGCACATTGTCGTAATACACCCTGATTCTGTATCCCGTGATGGATGAAAGGGCGTTGGCCGCCTTGTAGGCATTGAATGCATCGCGTATGGCGGACGACTGATACACAGTTACTTCTGCATTTCCGCTCTCCCTGAGAAGGGCGAAGACGTCGGCGCCCGCAATGGAAGAATCGACGGACGGCAGAATCACCGTCAGCGAATCCGTATAACGCTGCGCGCCCACAGACAGGCAGAAACACAGCGCAATGACGCATATCGGCCACGACCTTTTCATTTCCCGTTGATTTTCTTAATGTCCAGATCCTTGAAATGCAGCGTCTTGCTGAACAATCCGCGCTTTACCTTCATGTCGATGTCGGCCGTGACGCCTTCGAGCGAGCCTTTCACGGCTATCGCCATCACCTCTATGACGGACACATTCTCGTCAAGCGTGAACCTGCACGGCAGTTCGTATTTCTGCGAAGATTTGGAGGCAATGGCTATGTCGTCCGCGGAGAAACGCCCTATTTCGCGTCCGCGATATTTCAGCGATCCTGAAAAATCCGACACGTCGAAGCCCCTTACGGGGTTGTCGACTCCTATCTCAAGCACTCCCTCCACGGAACGCGATCCGTCAAGCTTCACGTGCTTCACTTCGCAGGAAGTGAGCCTGATGTCGTCCACATGCGAACATCCGGCGGCGAAAAGCACCGACACCGCCGTCAGGACGGCCATCGCAAAAGATTTTATTTTGAAAAAAGTCTTCATAAGCTTGTACCCGCACAAAGATAAGAAAAAAATCGGTTACGGTCCGAAAAACCCTTATCTTTGCCGGACGGGGTAAAATCAATCCCCGTGCCAAACGATGATGGACGGGAAAAAATTGTATATAGAGACCTACGGGTGCCAGATGAACGCAAGCGACACGGAGGTCATTTTCTCCATTCTCGGCAAAGCCGGATACGTGCGTACGGAGAATATCTCGGAGGCCGACGTAATATTGGCCAATACATGCTCCGTCAGGGACAATGCCGAACAGCGCATCATGGGGCGCATCGAACAGTTCCGCCTGCAGAAGAAAAAAAGGAAAGGCGTGATCATAGGCATAGTGGGCTGCATGGCGGAGAGACTCAAGGACAGGCTGCTTGACGGCCATGAGCTGGATCTCGTCGCCGGGCCGGACTCCTACAGGTCGCTGCCCGGGCTTCTGGAAAGCATCGCCCCGGACAGGCCTGCCATCAACACGATGCTGTCCCACGAAGAGACCTATGCGGACATATCCCCCATGCGGACGGACAAGAACGGCGTCTCCGCATTCATTTCCATCATGCGGGGCTGCAACAACGTCTGCTCGTATTGCGTCGTCCCCTATACGCGCGGAGCCGAGCGCAGCAGGGATCCGTATTCCATAATCCGCGAAGCCCGCGAGGTATTTGACGCCGGCTACAGGGAAGTCACCCTGCTCGGCCAGAACGTGGATTCCTACCTGTGGAAAGGGGACGACGGCACCGCCGTCAATTTCGCGGGGCTGCTGCGCATGACGGCCGAAGTATCGCCATCGCTGAGGGTGCGCTTTTCCACGTCCCACCCCAAAGACATAAGCGACGAGGTGATAGAAACCATGGCCGCATACGGCAACATCTGCAAGCACATCCACCTGCCGGTCCAGTCCGGAAGCACGGCCGTGCTCGAGAAAATGCGCAGGAAATATACGAGGGAATGGTATCTCGAAAGGGTGGCCCGAATCCGCAGCGTCATCCCCGACATCGGCCTCACTACGGACGTGATAGCCGGCTTCTGCGGAGAGACCTTGCAGGACCACGCCGACACGCTCAGCCTCATGGAGCAGGTGGGCTTCGACTGGGCGTTCATGTTCCGGTACTCCGAACGGCCCGGCACGCTGGCCGCACGGAAATATCCCGACGACGTCCCTCCCGAAGAGAAGACAAGGAGGCTGAACGAAATCATCGAGCTGCAGAACCGCAAAAGCCTTGAAAATTACCGCAAAAAAATAGGCTGCGAACTTGAAGTGCTTGTTGAAGGCCCGTCCAGGCGCAATCCCGACGAACTGTGCGGACGCGCCTCGGACAACAAGATGTGCGTATTCCCCGCCGGAGGCCACAGGACCGGAGACTATGTCCGCGTGCGCGTGGAATCCTGCACCTCGGCAACGCTCATCTGCACCTTGCAGGAATAGCCGCATGAACATATCCTGACCTGTACGGGACGGCCGCCTGAAGCCGCCCCCTTTTTCCGCATTTCGGGCTGTTGATAAATTTGTGGAAAAATTTGGGAAAATATGGAAGAAAGTGGAAAATCTTTTCTATCTTTGCGCCCATAGCGTAAAAGTCAAATGGTCAGATTTATCGGTGAATTCAAAGTTAAGGTGGACGACAAGGGAAGATTGGTCTTTCCTGCCGACTTCAAGAACCTTATGGCCGCCGATGAGAATCCCGACATGAGATTCGTCGTAAGAAAGGATATATTCGCGGACTGTCTGGAAATGTATCCGTATGCCGAATGGGAGAAGCTCGCCGACCGGATTGACGAACGCCTGGATATTTTCAACGAGGAGCATGCGATGTTCAGGAGGCAGTTCATGCGCCACCGCGACATCGTCTCTCCCGACGGAAAGATAGGACGCATCCTCATTTCGCGCCGGCTTCTTGACTCGATAGGCGTGACAAGCGAGGTGATATTCGCAGGAAACGACAACAAGATCGACATCTGGGCAAAAGAAAAATATTACGCCCAGGAGCTTTCACAAGAGCAGTTCGTCGCTTTCGCAAGAAACCTGGCCCGTCAAAAATAATGGAGGATTGCACATATGTCGTCTTACCATACGCCCGTAATGCTTGAAGAAAGTGTTTCCGCCCTTGTCATAAATCCGCACGGCACCTACGCCGACGCCACTTTCGGAGGAGGAGGCCACAGCTCCGCCATACTCGGACGGCTGGCGGACGACGGACGGCTCATGGCATTCGACCGCGATGCGGACGCCCTGGCCAACAAGCCCGACGATCCGCGTTTCACATTGATAATAAACAATTTCCGTTTTCTGCAGAATTTTGCCGTATACAACGGAGCAGAACGAATGGACGGGGTGCTCGCCGACCTCGGAGTGTCCTCACATCAATTCGACACGGCCGAAAGAGGCTTTTCATTCAGGTACGAAGCGCCGCTGGACATGAGGATGAATCCCAAATCGGGGATCACCGCCGCAGACATAGTGAACGGGCGCACAGAAAAGGAACTGGCCTCGATTTTCTCCGCATACGGAGAAGTGGAAAATGCCGGAAAACTGGCGCGGCTGATCACCTCCGCAAGAGAGAAAAAGCCCATACGCACCACAGGAGATCTGGACGAAGCCATATCGCCGGCCGTTCCGAAGGCTGCCGGACATAAATATCTCGCAAAAATATACCAGGCCCTCAGGATAGAGGTTAACCAGGAAATGCGGGCCTTGGAAAAATTTCTCGAAGGCAGCGCCGAAGTGCTCAGGCCCGGAGGCAGGCTGGTGGTGATAACATATCATTCCCTCGAGGACAGGATGGTAAAGAATTTCATCCGCTGCGGCAACGTGGAGGGAAAAGAAGAAAAAGATGCCTTCGGCCGCATGCATACGCCGTTCAAGGCCGTGAACCGCAAGCCCATAGTTCCGCAGGAAAGCGAGATTGCGGCAAACACCCGCGCCCGCAGCGCAAAGCTGAGAATAGCCGAAAAGACCGAGGAGGGAAGCCTATGAAACTTCCCCGGATAAACAGGCACGACATAGCGGCTTTCCTTTCCAACGCATTCACGGCGGTGCTGAAGGGAGAGTTCCTGCTCAGGCTGAGGATAGACAAGCTGTTCCCGCACATAGTCTACACCTTCATCATTTTCCTGCTGAGCATCTGGCTCAGCATCAAGATAGACTCCACCTTTTCCAAGGTTGAGTACAACAAGACCGTATTGAACGATCTGGAGATTTATTATACGGAAAAGACCAACGAAATAGTCAGGCTCAACCGCTTTTCAACGATACAGGACAACCTCGCAAGGACAGGCTCCAAAGTGACGGTGCCCGAAAAGCCTGCGGCAACCATCAAGAAACGATGAGCGCAAAAAAGAAACAGGAGATACGCGAAACCATACAGGACAGGGACAGGATAAGCCTGCTCCTGTATATGCTGTACGGATTTTTCCTTGTCTTTTCCGTCGTCATCATCGCCAGAATCATCTATATACAGCTCACGTTCGAAGTTCCCGAAGGGACTGAATCATTGTTTCATCCGAGAAACATCAAGGTGACGGAAGATCCCGCCCGCGGAGCCATCATAGCCTCCGACGGACGTCTGCTCGCCATGTCCACCCCCATGTACCAGATCTACATGGACTGCACGGTGCAGAAAGAAAGCTTCGCCTCCACAAAAAACGGGGCCGCCAAAGAAGCCGAGTGGCAGCAGAAAGCCCGCGAACTCGCCAAAGGGCTCAGCCGCATCTACGGCACCATGTCCGCGGACCGCTTCGCAAGCCTCATCCTTGAAAGCCGCAAGGCCGGCAGACGCTATGTGGCCATAGGCGGGCACATAGACCACGAGACGCTTCAGGAAGTGAAAAAGCTGCCCCTGTTCAACGAAGGCAGGTACCGCAGCGGTATGATCGTCGAAAAAATAGACACGCGCCAATACCCCTACGGAGACCTCGCCCGCCGTACGATAGGCTACGTCAAGGACAATTCCAAAAGCAACGGCAACAACCGCGTAGGCATCGAAGGGCAGTTCGACTATGCGCTGCACGGACAGGAGGGGACCGAATGGCTCCGCGTCACGGACAACGGACAGAGGGTGCGCAACTACGACAGCACGTACGTAAAGGCGAAGAACGGCATGGACGTGCGCACTACGATCAACATCGACTTTCAGGACATCGCGGACAAGGCGATACGGAGGCAAATAGAGGACGACAGGCTGATCCAGGGGGCCTGCGGCATAATAATGGACGTAAAGACCGGAGCGATACTCTCAATGGTGAACCTGCAGCGCGACACACTTCCGGACAGTCCGCTCACCGAACGCATGAACCTCGCCATCAGCCAGGTGGGAGAGCAGGGCTCGGTATTCAAGACCGTCACACTTATGTCCCTCCTCGAAGACGGCTACGTCAAGACACTCGAGCAGACCATCCCGACCAACCGCGGCGTGGTGCCCGGAGGCCTGTTCAGGCAGGACAGCCACATAATAAGCTACGAAAACAGCACCGGCAGAAAAGACATCACCGTAAGGCACGGCTTCGAGATTTCATCCAACTACGTGTTCACATACCTCGCCACGCAATACTACGGAAGCCACCCCAAGGATTTCTACGACAAGATATATTCCTACAAGCTCGGAGAAGTGTTCGATTTCGACCTGAAGGGGCTCGGAACCCCGCAGGTGATAGGGCCCTCCCATCCCGGATGGAGCAAAACCACTCTCGGCACCGCAGCCTACGGCTACTCCATTTCCGTGACCCCACTCCACGTGGCGGCTTTCTACAACGCCATCGCCAACAAAGGCAAAATGATGCGCCCCTATCTCGTGGAGTCCGTCGAGAGCCAGGGAACGGTAAAAGAAAAGCACGGCCCGGGACTGCTCAATTCAATATGCTCGAGGGCTACGGCCGACACGCTCACGAGGGCGCTCATGGCCGTGACTGAAGACGGCACGGCAAGGCTCGCGCTCCGCAACGTGAAACTGCCCGTGGCGGGCAAGACCGGCACCGCACAGGTGGCGCTGAGCGCAGCCGAGAAGCCGAGGAAAGGGGACGCATACCACGACGCCTCCGGCAGGATGAAAAACCAGGGCACGTTCGTCGGCTTCTTCCCGGCGGACGATCCCAAATACACTATCCTCGTGACCGTCTATTCTACGCTCTCGCACCAAAGTTTCTACGGAGGCACATATCCGGCAAGGGCCGTGAAAGAAATAGTCGACAACATATACGCACTGGACAGCCAGTGGGGAGAAAAGATACACAGGCAGGGCCAGATGCCGCAGATGAAAGCCGCGGAAGGCGCCAAGGCCGACAAAGGCACGGTCCCGGATCTCCGCGGACTCGGACTGAAAGACGCCCTGTATGCGATAGAGGGCAGCGGATACAGATTCACCTACGGCGGCAGCGGACACGTGGCTACGCAGTCGCCGGCACCGGGCACCAAGCTGAAAGAGGGCGGCACGGTAACATTCACATTGAAATGACATGAGACTTGAAGAGATAATACGCGACTGCGGAGTGACCGGCACCCGCGGAGACATGGGAACGGAGATAAAGTCCATTGCGGCGGACTCGAAGAAAGTGCGCCCCGAATCGCTTTTCATCGCCGTGAAAGGCTTCGCCGGAGACGGACATTCATTCATAGCGGAAGCCGTGCGCAAAGGCGCTTCGGCAATCATCTATGAAGACGAAGACGCCCTGGCTTCGCAGCTGAGCAGTTTCGGCGCACGGAACGACATGGAAGCCAAGGCCGGCACCGGCATCGCCGACGGACTTGCGCTCGTCAGGGTGTCGTCGTCACGACATGCGGAGGCGCTGGCGGCGGCCAATTTCTTCAGGCATCCGTCCAAGGAGCTCACCCTCGTAGGAATCACCGGCACCAACGGCAAGACCACCACGGTGACGCTGCTGTACAATCTGTTCACAAAGCTCGGCTACGGCTGCGGAATGCTTTCCACCATAGCCAACTGCGTAGGCGCCGACCGCAGGGAAACGGAAAACACCACCGCCGACCCCATCACCATAAACTCCCTGCTGAGGGAAATGGCGGACGCCGGGTGCAGCTACTGTTTCATGGAAGTAAGCTCCATAGGCGTCGAGCAGGAAAGGGTGAGCGGACTCCGCTTCAAGGCCGGGATATTCTCCAACCTGACGCACGACCACCTCGACTACCACAAGACTTTCGCCGAATATCTCCGCTGCAAGAAGCTGTTTTTCGACAATCTGCCGGAAGACGCATTCGCCATAATTAACACTGATGACCGCAACGGCAGCGTAATGGTACAGAACACGGCGGCGAAGACAGTGACATACTCATGCCACGGCGCGGCTTCGGACCATAGGTGCCGGCTCCTCGAACAGAGCTTCGACGGCATGCTCCTCAGGATTGACGGACATGAAATATGGAGCCGCCTGATAGGGAGGCACAACGCATATAACCTCCTCGCGGCCTATACGACCGCAGTCGTCCTCGGAGCCGACGGCATGGAGGCGCTTACAATCATCTCCGGCCTCGGTCCGGCTCCGGGAAGGCTCGAAACCATGAAAGGGCCCGGAGACATCACCGTCATCATAGACTACGCCCATACTCCCGACGCCCTCGAGAATGTGCTCGGAACTCTCCGCGAAGTGGCCCGCGGACGCGCCATAACCTGCGTGTTCGGCTGCGGAGGGGACAGGGACAGGACCAAACGGCCGGAGATGGCCGCGATAGCGCAGGAATCGGCGGACAGGATATTCGTCACTTCCGACAACAGCCGCTCGGAAAGGACGGAGGACATATTCGAAGACATCCGAAAAGGATTCGACGAAAAAGGACTTGCGAAAAGCATCTTCATAGCAGACCGCAGGGAGGCCATACGCGCCGCCGTACTGACGGCAGTCCCCGGTTCGGCCGTGCTGCTGGCCGGCAAAGGGCATGAAACCTATCAGATAGACGCGGACGGCAGGCATGCGCTCGACGAACGCGAAATAGTGAACGAAGTGTTCGGACAAATGAACAAAGCATAAAGGAACGCCATGATATACCATCTGTTCAAATATCTTGAAAGCGCAGGCTGGGACTTTCCGGGCATCAGCCTGATGAGATACCTGTCGTTCAGGGCCATGCTCGCGAGCGTCATGGCCGTGGTCATTGCGCTTTTCGCCGGCAAAAAGATAATAGCGTGGCTCCAGAAAAAGCAGATAGGCGAAGAGGTGCGCGAACTCGGCCTCGAGGGGCAGCTCCAGAAAAAGGGCACGCCCACGATAGGCGGGATTATAATCATATTGTCCATCCTCGTTTCAGTCCTGCTTTTCTGCGACCTCACGAACATATACGTGCAGCTGCTCGTGTTCAGCACCCTCTGGTGCGGGGCCTTGGGCTTCGCCGACGACTATGTCAAGGTGTTCCGCCACAACAAGGAGGGCGTAAGCGAGAAGACCAAGCTCATCGCCCAGATAATCCTCGGTTTCGCAATAGGCATCACCGTATGGATGAGCGATGACATAGTGGTGCGGGAAAAGGTGCCAGCCCCCTCGGAAAACGGGATCGGACTCGCGGAGGACTCCCAGGTCTGGCACGAAGACGTGGAAAAGAATACTAAGACCACGATTCCGTTCGTCAAGAACCACGAATTCGACTATAAGGTGCTCTCCCCCTTCAAAGGGAAATGGGGCTGGTACACCAAATGGGCCATCTACGTGCTGATGATAGTGATTGTCATCACCGCCTGCTCCAACGGCACCAACCTGACGGACGGCATGGACGGCCTCGCGGCCGGCACATCAGCGATAGTCGGGATCGTGCTGGGCATACTGGCCTGGCTGGGCGGCAACCTCGTCAACTCGCAATACCTCAACATAATGTATATACCGGGGACAGGCGAAATAGCCATCTTCATGGCGGCCTTCGTCGGCGCGCTGCTCGGATTTCTGTGGTACAACTCCTATCCGGCGCAGGTTTTCATGGGCGACACGGGCAGCCTGACCATAGGCGGCATCATCGGCGTGTGCGCGGTGCTCATCCGCAAGGAGTTGCTTATGCCGCTGCTCTGCGGCATTTTCCTGGTAGAAAGCCTGTCCGTGCTCATCCAGCGTTTTTATTTCAAACGCACGAAAGCCAAATACGGAGAAGGCAGGAGGATTTTCAAGATGGCGCCCCTGCACCATCATTTCCAGAAGGAAGGCATTCCTGCGGTGATACACAATCCGGTGCACGCCATCGCAGAAGCGAAGATAGTTGCGAGATTTTGGATAATAGGGATAATGCTTGCCGTGGCTACGCTGGCATTGCTTAAGATAAGGTGACAAAGAAAATGGCTAAGATAGTTGTTTTGGGAGGCGGTGAAAGCGGCGTGGGCGCCGCCGTACTGGCCAGGAAAAAAGGTTTCGACGTATTCCTTTCCGACAGCGGAAAGATAGCGGAGCGATATGCTGAGACGCTGCGCCGATGGGGCATTCCCTTCGAGGAGGGAGGCCACACGGAAAAGCTGCTGCTCGATGCGGACGAGGCGATAAAAAGCCCCGGCATACCCGGCACGGCGCCCGTGGTGCAGAAGCTGCGCGACAGAGGCATAGGCATAATCTCCGAAATAGAATTCGCGGGACGCTATGACAAAGCCAAGAAAATATGCGTCACGGGCAGCAACGGCAAGACGACCACAGCCTCGCTCATATACTATCTGCTGCAGCAGGCGGGGCTGAACGTAGGGCTCGGCGGCAATACGGGCTTCAGCTACGCAATGCTCGTGGCTTCCGAAAGCCACGACTATCACGTACTGGAACTGAGCAGCTTCCAGCTCGACGACATATACGAATTCCGGCCCGACATAGCCATCATCACCAACATCACGCCGGACCATCTCGACCGATACGGCTACAAGCTTGAAAACTACGTCGCGGCAAAGTTCCGCATCACCCGCAACCTCCGTCCGGAAGACTGCTTCATATTCGACAACGACGACGAGATAACCATAAGCCACCTCGACAGGATCGTGCTCCGATGCAAGATGCTGCCGTTTTCGCAGAAGAACGAAGTCGCCAGCGGCGCCTTCATAGCCGAAGGGGACAGGATCAGGATCCGCTACGAAGACGAAGAATGCGACATATATCTGCAGGAGCTCGCGCTCGGAGGCAAGCACAACATCTACAACTCCATGGCCGCCGCCCTCGCCGCCAAGGCCGTTGACATAGACGACGATACCATAAGGGCGTCCCTCGCGTCGTTCCAGCCGATAGAGCACCGTCTGGAACCCGTGCTCAGCATCAAGGACGTGCTGTACATCAATGACTCCAAGGCCACCAACGTGGATTCGGCCTGGTATGCCCTCGAATGTCAGGACAGGCCTGTCGTGTGGATAGCCGGAGGCACTGACAAGGGCAACGACTACAGCGTGCTCGAGGGCCTCGTCAGGGATAAGGTGAAAGCCATCGTATGCCTCGGAAAGGACAACGCCAAGCTGTTCGCCGCCTTTTCGGGCATAGTGGGAACTGAAAACATGCGCGAAGCCCGCAGCGCCGAAGAGGCCGTAAAGGCCGCGAGCGCATTCGCGGCTCCGGGCGACGTGGTGCTGCTCAGCCCGTGCTGCGCAAGTTTCGACCTGTTCAGGAACTACGAGGAGAGGGGCGAGAAATTCAAGGAAGCCGTAAGAAATCTGTAATGCCATGAATCAGGGGAAAAAAGCAAACGGTTGGTTGACCAATATGATCAACAGCGTCGAAGGCGACAAGGTCATCTGGATGATCTTGTTCCTGCTGATGCTCATATCCATCGTGACCATATTTTCATCCACTCCCCTGCTCGCACGGGAAAGCGACAGCTCACGCATCAGCATACTGAAAGGACAGCTGATATTCACCGGATTCGGCCTGCTGCTCATTTTGATCTGCTACTGGATAAAAAACATAAACATATTCAAGTTCGTCTCCAAATTCGGATACCTGATTTCCATAGGCATGCTGGCGATCCTGACGATGCGCATTCAGACACCGCTTTTCTCGGCTGCAAAAATCAATGACGCATGGCGCGTCATCAAGGTTGCAGGCATGCAGATCCATGTGTATGAGGTAGTGAAGGTGGCCATGATAATGTATCTGTCCTGGGCGCTGTATGCGTTCAAGACAAAAGAATACATGCTCACCGACAGGATAGCGGACAAGTTCGGGCGCCTCGCGTGGCTCAAAAAGCCCGGCTGGAAGGATACGGTATATATATATATTCCCATCTTGAGCGTTATCGTCCTGATATTCTTCGAAGGTACTTCATCGGCGCTGTTCGTCATGATGATAATGCTGATCACCCTGTACATCGGCGGATTCAACATGAAAAGAATAGTTTTAATCGGAGCGTTCCTGATTCTGTTTCTTGGCTCGATAGTGTCGCTGTACTATATCAGCGGCAAAAAAATAGTTCTTTCCAACAGGCTCACCACAGCCATAGGGCGCATCACCGACGGCAGCGAAAACAAAGAGCGCATGCTCACAATACAGAACGCCGGCAGAAACTCCATAGAGTTTCAGGAAGCCATCGACAAGCTGAGGCAGCCCATAAGCGCACAGCTCGCCATCAAGGAAGGCGGCATCTTAGGCAAAGGCCCGGGGCACAGCACCCAGCGGTATGTCGTGCCGGTGATTTTCGGAGACTACATGTACAGTTTCATCATAGAGGAATACGGTCTGGTGGGAGGAATAATAATATTGATACTGTACGTCAGCCTGCTTGCGCGCGGATCGTTGATAGCCCGCAGCTGCGACAACCATTTCGCGAAGACCGCCGTTGCCGGTCTGGTGATACTGATATCGGGGCAGGCGTTCATGCACATGGCGGTGAACGTGCACCTGTTTCCGCAGACCGGACAGACGCTGCCGCTCATAAGCCACGGCACCTCGTCATTCCTGTCGTTCTGCATAGCGTTCGGAATCATATTGTCCATCAGCAAGATGACCCACCGCAAAATGCAGCGCAAGGCTGCCGAGGCGGCGCCGATAATTGAGCCGAGACACGACGATATACAAGACAGACTCGACGCGCTGGACGCACTCGAATCATCCGAAATACTTGAAGACAATTATGAAGCCTGAGAAAATAAGAGCAATAATAAGCGGCGGAGGCACGGGAGGGCACATCTTCCCGGCCATTTCCATCGCAGACCGCCTGAAGGAACTCAATCCCGACAACGAGATCCTGTTCGTCGGAGCCGAGGGCAAGATGGAGATGGAAAAAGTGCCGGCCGCAGGCTACGACATCATAGGCCTGCCCGTGGTGGGGCTGCAGAGACGGCTGACAGTAAAAAACATAGCCAACGATCTGGGCGCCCCGTTCAAGCTGCTGGCGAGCCGCCGCAAGGCCAGAAAAATATTGAAGTCATTCAGGCCCGACATAGCGATAGGAGTAGGCGGATATGCAAGCGCTCCCCTGCTGCAGGCGGCCGTTTCCATGGGCATACCCTCCGTCATCCAGGAGCAGAACGGCTTCGCCGGACTGACCAACAAGATGCTCGCCAAAAAGGTATTGCGCATATGCGTGGCATACGAGGGCATGGAACGCTTCTTCCCGCCGGAGAAAATAGTCCTTACCGGCAATCCGATACGCAAGGAAATCGTGCCGGCGACCCCGGAGACCAAGGCCGAAGCCTTGAAATTCTACGGCCTCGACAAAGACAGGAAGCACATATTCATCGTAGGCGGAAGCCTCGGCAGCGGCACTCTCAACAATGCCGTGAAGAAATGGATCGGGGAAGGCTGCCCAGGAGGAGAGAACATCGGAGTGCTCTGGCAGTGCGGCAGATATTACAAACAGGAGACGGACGCCTTCATGTCCGGGCATGCAAGCGGCATTCCCGCCCAAATCATCTACACCGACTTCATCGGGCGCATGGACCTGGCCTATGCGGCGGCCGACATCGTGATCTCCCGTTCGGGGGCGAGCTCCATATCCGAACTCTGCGCCGCCCGCAAGGCATGCATCTTCGTCCCCTCGCCCAACGTGGCCGAAGACCATCAGACGCACAACGCCATGGCTCTCGTAAAAAAGGACGCGGCGATGATAGTGAAGGACGCCGATGCCGAAGAAAAGCTCATGTCCGAAGCCATAGGCCTGCTCGGCGATGAGGACAGAATAGCTGCGATGGAGAAAAACATAGCCGCCCTCGCCATCACCGACGCAGCCGACCGCATCTGCAAAGAAATTTATGACGTGCTCGGGAAAAAAGAAAGCGCCGCCTATGAAAACGTATATTTCATAGGAATAGGCGGAATAGGCATGAGCGCCATAGCGAGATATTACAAATTCAAGGGCCTGAACGTATCCGGATACGACCGCACCCCTTCGGAGCTCACCCGTGAACTGGAAAAGGAAGGCATCCCGGTGCATTATGAAGACGATCCGTCCCGGATACCGGCCGATCCGGCAAAGACGCTCGTAGCGTATACCCCGGCCGTGCCGGATGATTTCGGGGAGCTCGTCTACGTGCGGAAACACGGATACAGGGTGATCAAACGCTCCAGGATGCTCGGAGAGATAGCCGAAGGCCAGCGTTGCCTCGCCGTGGCCGGGACTCACGGCAAGACCACCACATCCACCCTTACGGCCCACATACTCACAGAAAGCGGGGCGGGATGCTCGGCATTTCTCGGAGGCATATCCAAAAACTACGGCAGCAATCTGCTCATAAGCCGCAACCCCGTCATCGTGGCGGAGGCGGACGAATTCGACCGCTCGTTCCTCCAGCTGCATCCCGAAACAGCCGTGATTACGGCCATGGACGCGGACCATCTCGACATATACGGCGACCTGCAGCACGTGCACGAGGCTTTCAAGGCTTTCGCATCGCAGGTCAGCGGCACCGTCATAGCCAAGCTCGGCACGGACATCACGGAAAAGGACACCGCAGCCCGCATCCTCCGCTATCACATAGACGACAGGACGGCGGACTTCCACGGAGAAAACATATGCACCGACGAAAGCGGCTATCCCGTATTCGACCTGCATTACCCCGGAGGCGAAATAAAGGGAATACGTGTCGGCGTGCCCGGACGGGTGAACGTAGAAAACAGCATAGCGGCCGCGGCCATATGCCTTACAAACGGCGTTGAGCCCGAAGCCGTCAGGCACGCCATAGGCTCGTTCCTCGGAGTCAGGCGCAGGATGGACATCCATCTGCACACGCCTTCGCTCTCATACGTAGACGATTACGCCCATCATCCGCAGGAAATTGCCTCCACCCTCTCGTCCATGCGGGAAATATTCCCCGGCAGAAAGATAACCGCCATTTTCCAGCCGCATCTATATTCGCGCACGAGAGATTTCGCCGACGGATTCGCCGAAGCCCTGGACAAGGCGGACAAAGTGATTCTGCTCGACATATATCCGGCGCGCGAGCTGCCGATACCCGGAGTAAGCTCGGAGATTATCCTTGACAAAATACAAAGCGCCGAAAAAATGCTTGTCCCCAAGGATGAGCTTTTGAATGTGCTGCAGAAAGAAGACATAGACGTGCTCGTCACATTCGGGGCCGGAGACATCGGCGGATTCACCGGACCCATAACCGAAATGCTTAAAGAGAGGCTTGCGGAATGAAGCTGAAGGCTAAGGACATATTGAAGATCTGCGCGGCGGCGATGCTCGTCGCGGGATTCGTCATAGTGTTCTCGGCCTGCCTGTCAGGACGCCGCGCCGTCACCTGCAACGATGTCCGGGTAACCGTCAAGGACAGCTCAAGATTCTCCGCGGTATCATCCGAAGAAGTCAAAGGCTACCTCAAAGCATACGGAGCATACATCGGCCGGCGCATCGACAGCGTGGACCTCGCCAAGGTGGAAAGCATACTTGACGGCAAAAGCGCCATCCGCAAGAGCGAGGCCTACATGACCCGCGACGGAGCCCTCAACATAACCATAACGCAGAGAGTGCCGGTGGTACGTTTCATCCGTGACGGAGCAAAAGACTTCTATGCCGACGACGACGGAGCCCTTTTCAGCATGCGTGCCGGGACCCCTCCCTCGGTGCCCGTCATAGACGGGGCCCTGCCGGTATCCCCCGGCGCGGACGGACCGGACGGCGGGCAGGGCAGGCGATGGCTCTCGGGCGTGATAGAAATGGTGGACTGCATGAACCGCAGCAGAATCTGGTGCGACAACATCGCGCAGATAACCGTGCAGCCGAACGGCGACATGATAATGATAGCAAGGGAAGGCAGGGAAAGGTTCATATTCGGAAGTCCCGACAAGGCCGAAGACAAATTCCGCAGGATGAAAGAATATTATGAATATATACGCCCGCTGAAGGGGGAAGGGTATTATTCGACCGTAAATCTCAAGTTCGACGGACAGATAGTTTGCAGAAAATAAATACAAGGACAATGGAAGAAAAGTATATTGCAGCAATCGACCTCGGGACGTACAAGACGGCCCTGAGCGTGGCGAAGATAAGCGGGGACGACATGCAGATCGTCTATTACCGCGAAACGCCCTCGGACGGCATACGCAACAGTTCGGTCTTCAATCCGATGAAGGCTTCCGGCCCAGTCCGGAAAGCCGTGCGCGAAGCGGAGGACGAACTGAAGATAAAGATACTCCAGGCGGCCGTCGGCCTGCCGCGCAACAACGTTCTGCAAAAAAACGCGACGGCCGAAGCCACGCGCAGCAATCAGCAGGAATACATTTCCAAAGAAGAAGTGCGCATCCTGCAGGACATGGCCCTCGACTCATACGAAGACTTCGACGATACGAAGCAGGAACTGTACGGAGCCGTGACGCAGTCATTTTCCACCGACGACGAAATAAACATGGTGGAAGATGACGTGGTCGGCACCATAAGTTCGCACATCGCGGGCAATTTCCGCATCTTCATAGGACAGAGAAGCGCGTCCAAAAGCATAGACAAAGTATTCAACGACCTTGGAATCAGCATAATCAAAAAATATTTCCTCCCCGACGTGGTGGCGCATACCGTACTTACCGAAGACGAGATCGAGAACGGGACCGCGCTCATCGATTTCGGCGCGGGAGTGACCTCCGTGTCCATTTATTCGGGAGGAATAATGCGCTTTTACGCATCCGTGCCCTTCGGCGGCAAGGACATCACCTGCGACATACAGAAAGAATGCTGCATTTCTGAAAAGCTTGCGGAGAACATCAAGCTCGCATACGGCGCATGCATGCCGGAGCGTCTCGCCAGCCTTGCCGACAAAATCCTGCAGATACAATATTCCAACGGCCCGTACAAAGAAATAAAGGTAGAATACATATCCAAAATAATAGACGCGCGCGTCCGTGAAATATTGGATGCCATCCTGTACTATATCCAGAAAAGCAATCTGGCGGACGACCTCCGCGCCGGAGTGGTCATAACGGGAGGCGGCGCCAACCTCGTCAACCTGTCCGCGCTCATCAAGGAAATGTCCGGATACAACGTCCGGATGGGATACACGAGACACGTGTTCTCCGGAGACGGCTACCCCGTAGTCTACGAGACCAAGGCCACTTCAGTCGTCGGCATGCTCCTCGCGGCCAAGACGGAGGGCCTGGCCAATTGCACCACGAGCCCGGAAGCCGATGACGACACGGCCGACGACGAACACAGAGAAGAGCCGGCGATGTCGGTGACCGACGACGTCATGCAGGACGGCGAGACCGGCACGCTGATGAACTTCGAGAAGGACGAGGAAAAGATCAGGACCATGGAAGAAGAAAAGAAAGAGCACAAAAAGAAGAAAAAGACGAAATCAAGGCTCAATTCTTTCTTCAACAACATCAAATGGAGAGGCATGCAGCTGTTCGATGAAGCGACAAAGGATGAAATATAGATAAAACGATGGGAAACATGAACGACACTATGATAGTTCCGGCGGACTGGACTCCGGACAATTCGATAATCAAGGTGATAGGAGTAGGCGGAGGCGGTTGCAACGCCGTATCCTACATGTACAGGCAGAAAATCGAGGGGTGCAGTTTCATCATCTGCAACACCGATTCCCAGGCCCTCGGCAAAAGCGACGTTCCCGTCAAGATACAGATGGGTCCCGGACTCGGAGCCGGCACCGACCCCGTGGCCGGACGGAACGCCGCCATCGAATCGCAGGACGCGATCAAAGAAAAGATTGTGGACACCAACACGAAGATGCTGTTCATAACGGCGGGAATGGGCGGCGGCACCGGCACGGGAGCGTCTCCGGTAATCGCCAAGATAGCCCGCGACGCAGGCATACTCACGGTGGCCGTGGTCACGATTCCGTTCCGCAACGAAGGCAACGAATCCAAGGCAAAGGCCATCGAAGGCATACGCGAGCTCGAACAGAACGTGGACAGCCTGCTGCTCATCGACAATGAAAAACTGTATGAATACTACGGCAACTCGCTCATACAGGACGCGTTCCCCAAGGCGGACAACGTGCTCGCCACGGCCGTGAGGGGCATCATAGAGATAATAAACAAGCCCGGCTTCATCAACGTCGACTTCAAGGACGTCACCAACATGATGCGCAACAGCGGCAAGGCCCTAATGGGATGCGGCTCCGGCACGGGGGCGAACCGCCTCGAGGACGCAGTGAAAGAAGCGTTCGAATTCCCCCTGCTCAGCGACTACGACCTCAAGACGGCGAAGAACCTGCTGATCAACATCACCACGGGCAACAACGACAAGGGCCTCCGCATGGAAGACCTCAGCAAAATAGACAAGCTCATAGAAGAACACGTAGGCTCGGCCAAGAAGTTCAAGCGCGGAATCATCCTCGAGGACGATCCGGAATTCGCCGACAGGGTGAACATAACGGCAATAGCCACCGGCATAGCCATCCAAATCGAGGACATCAACGACATGAGCGGCAACATAATTGCCATAGACGAAAACTTCACGTACAGCGACAGGATGCATGAGGCCGGCACGGAAATAGAACTTTCCGCCACGCCGTACGTACACGTGGTAGGTTCCAATTCCTCGGACAACAGGCCGCACCTGAACTACACGGAAAAGCCCGTGCTCTGCGTCAACCCCGGCGACGACCTCAGCCAGCTGGAGCAGACGACGGCATTCAAACGGGCAAACAAATGATTTCATCCGAAAAAATGGAAAGGAAAACAAGAGTAAGATTCGCGCCGTCCCCTACCGGACCGCTCCACATGGGAGGGGTCAGGACGGCCTTATACAACTACCTGTATGCAAAGCAGCATGGAGGGGACTTTATAATAAGGATAGAGGATACCGATTCGCACCGCTTCGTGCCCGGCGCCGAGGCCTACATCATCGAAGCCCTTTCGTGGTGCGGCATAATTCCCGACGAAGGGGTTGATCCCGCAAGCGGGAAAGTGGTGGAGGAACCCTCCGAACGGCATCCGCACGCCCCGTACCGTCAGTCCCAAAGAAAAGGGCTCTACAGGGAATACGCGGAGCGGCTCGTCGAAAACGGATGGGCGTACTACGCCTTCGATTCGGCGGAAGAATTGCAGCGCAGGCGCGAGGAGGCGGAGGCCGCGGGGCGGAACTTCATATACGACCGGACCACGCGGCGGGAGCTGCGCAACTCGCTTACCCTCGGAAAAGAGGAGACGGAGAGGCTGCTCGCCGAGACCTCCGACTGGACCATCCGCTTCAAGATGCCGGAAAACACGGTCGTCAAAATGGACGACCTCATCCGCGGGCACATCGAGGTCAACACCGACACGCTGGACGACAAAGTGCTCTGGAAACGTGCCGACGAACTCCCGACATACCACCTCGCGAATATAGTGGACGACCACCTCATGGAAATAACGGAAGTCATCCGCGGCGAGGAATGGCTTCCTTCCCTGCCCCTGCATTATCTTCTGTACCGGGCCTTCGGGTGGACCGATACGATGCCGCGCTTCGCCCATCTGCCGCTGCTGCTCAAGCCGGACGGGAAAGGGAAACTGTCGAAGCGTGACGGCGACCGTCTCGGATTTCCCGTATTCCCGCTGCGGTGGGTGAACGCAGACGGAGAAGTGTCGCGCGGATTCCGCGAGGACGGCTATTTCCCCGAAGCATTCGTCAACATGCTCGCCTTTCTCGGGTGGAATCCCGGAGGCGAAAGGGAACTGTTCGGCATTGACGAACTCGCCGGAATCTTCTCGCTTGACCGCGTAATCAAATCAGGCGCAAGGTTCAACGCCGAAAAAGCCAGATGGTTCAACAAAGAATATCTGCGCATGAAAAGCGTGGAAGAGCTCACGGACCTGTTCATTCCCGTACTGGAATCCAAAGGCCTGCACGTTTCAGACGGCGGGCAGGAAAGGCATGACGACGGACAGGGACGGAATGACGGCGGCGTGCGCGGCGGACACGTCTTTGCCCGCGGCTATGTGGAAAAGGCGGTGGCGCTGGTAAAGGAGAGAGTCTCTTTCGTCAAGGACATCTGGACGGTCGCGCCGTACCTTTTCATAGCTCCTTCCGAATTCGCGGAGTTCGGCGTCAAGGCCGGGGCGGCCGTGAACGACAAGCCTGCCGATCCCAACCGCGTCCCCGATCCGAGGGCCAAAAAGTATGACGACGAGGCCACGGCCCCATTCCTCGCAAAAGACGTCGAAAAATTCTGGCAACCGGAGAATTACGCCCCCGCATTCATGGTGGCCGAATACATAAGCGGAGAAGACCTCGGCGGCGGTACGGAGACATTCTATGACGGAGAAATGGATTCCGAAAGCCTCGGGCATGCCATCGAACAATACATCAAGGATCACGGATGGCCTATGGGCAAGGTGATGAACTGCATGCGCCTGGCGCTCACCGGAGCGTCGAGCGGCCTCGGCATCGCCGACATTGTGTCATTCATAGGAAAGAAAGAGACGGCCGCACGGCTGTCGTTCATCGGAGAACGTCTCGGCCGGCAGTTCTGACGGCGCCTATACGCCGAACAATGAAAGAGCCTGCGGCAGCGTGACCGAATCCTCCGCCCTGAAGCGGCCGGTCGCGCTGCGGCGAAGTCCGTCCAAATGGGCTCCGGTGCCGAGAGCCTCGCCGAGATCGCGGGCGAAAGCCCTTATATACGTTCCCTTGCTGCAGGCTATGCGTATGTCGGCGTGCGGCAGACCGAGTGCGGAAGTGTCGGAGTAATTTATCCTCCCTTTCACGTCCATGTCCTCCCCTTTCCGTTCCGCAGGCCTGCCGTGCGCACTGAAAGACAGAAGTTCGGCATCATATATTGTAATGACTGACCTGTGCAGCATCTCCGCGGCGGTCCTGTCGAAATCCCCTTCGCCCGACGAAGCGCGATACATCCTGCGGGCCATTTCATAGGCCCTCACCCCGTCCACCGACTTGGCGGAAAAAAGAGGGGCTATCTGCTCCTGCTCCCCTATGAACACCGGCAGGGCGGCCCTGACGGATTCCTCGGTGACGCCGTCGTACGGAAACATCCGGTCAATATCCTTCTCGAGATCGTATGAAGGCGTAGTCGCTCCGAAAGAAATGCCAGCCACATACTCCTTGTCATGATCCTGCAGGGCCTGCGCCTGTTTGGTGGCATTTCCGATGCAGATCAGAAGGACGCCGGTGGCAAGGGGATCGAGCGTGCCCGCATGCCCCACCTTCAGCTTTTTCCTGCCGAAATGCCTTGCGGCGGCGAATTTGACCTTGCGTATGACATCGGCGGAAGTCCAGCGCCACGGCTTGTCCAAAGATATGACCAGCCCCTCGGGATAATCCTCGATGTCATGCGACAGGGCGAAGCCGTCCGCAAGTATGTTCCTGTCTATGACCAGCATCACAGAGTGCAGACCATTTTCTCAATGCGGCGCAGATGACGTCCTCCCTCGAAAGAGGCGCCGAGCCACTCGCCGACAATGCGGCACACCATCCTATAAGAAATGAACCGCGCCGGCATCACCAGGACGTTTGCATTGTTGTGGGCCTTCACCAGACGGCCTATCTCCGGATTCCAGGCGAGCCCGGCACGGATGCGCGCATGCTTGTTGAGCGTCATCGCCATTCCGTTGCCCGTGCCGCAGAAAGCGATACCGCAATCCACGGCAGCCGTCTCCACGCCCTCCGCGAGCAGGTGGGCGAAATCGCTGTAATCCACGCTTTCGGCCGAACCGGTACCGTAGTCCACCGTTTCATGGCCTTTGGACTTCAGATATTTTTTCAGGCGTTCCTTATACTCAAAACCGGCATGGTCGGCGCAAAGACCTATTTTCATATCGCGAACATATTTTGATGTCCAAAGGTACGCATAATTATTTTCCCGTAAAAATTTTGCTAACTTTGTCCTGGACAACAGTCAAGACGCCATGAAACGAATCCTGATCTTACTCGCGTCGGCCGCGCTGGCCGCCGGATGCGGGCAGCCCGACAAGGCCGCGGCCCCTGAAAAAATTGTGCTGGCATACGTAACCGGCTGGGGCAACCCCGTCATACCCGACACCGGCCTGATGACACATATCAATTACGCTTTCGGACATGTCAACGAAACGTTCGACGGAGTGAACGTCCAGAATCCCGGGCGCCTCGCGGAGATAGCCGCGCTGAAAGAGATAAAGCCCTCGCTCAAAATATGCCTGTCGATAGGCGGATGGGGCAGCGGCAACTTCAGCGAAATGGCCTCGGATGCAGGCAGGCGCCGTGCCTTTGCCGAAGACTGCGTCAGGAAGGTCGAAGAATTCGGACTCGACGGCATAGACATAGACTGGGAATACCCGACGAACGGCGAGGCCGGCATCAGTTCATCGCCGGACGACACGGAGAATTTCACCCTTCTGATGGCCGAACTGCGCAAAGCTCTCGGCCCGGACAGGCTGCTGACCTACGCTTCCGACGACTCCGCCATGTTCATTGACCACAAAGCCGTGCTGCCTTACGTGGATTTCGTCAACGCGATGGCATACGACATGGCAAAGGCGCCTATGATTTCTTCTGCGCTGTACGAATCGGACAACACCACCGAATTCACCGCCGACAGGTCCGTAAGGGCCCATCTCGAAGCAGGCATTCCCAAAGACAGGCTCGTGATGGGACTGCCCTTCTACGGCAGGGGCAGCGCCGAAAAATATTCTGACTACACCAATTTCCGCGACATAGACACCACGGACACGCGATTCACGGTCAAATGGGACGACAAGGCGCTCGTACCTTATATTGCCGACGCTTCGGGAGAACTCGTGTTCAATTACGAAAATCCTCATTCGATCAGGCTGAAATGCGAATATGCGCTTGAAAACGATCTCGCAGGCGTAATGTACTGGGACTACGGCGCCGACGATGATTCAAGCTCCCTGCGCAAAACGGTCGCGCGCGAAATATTTGGAGCGCAAGAATAGCCTTTCCCCGGCGCAGCCCGCGGCAGAATCACACCAGCCGGAAGCGGCGCAGTTCCGCGGACAGCAGGCGTTCGCAGTCAGTCCCCGCACCGGCGCCGGCCGGCACCTCCTCGCCGGCTCCGGCAAGATATTCCAGATGCCGCCAGCAAAGGGTTCCGAGCAGGGCATGGAAAGCCGGGCCGTGATCGGCGTGGCGGAGATGGCAAAGTTCATGCAGCATGACATAATCCGAAAGATAGCGCGGGAGACGGACGAGGTTGAGATTCAGATTGATGTTCCCCCGCGCGCTGCAGCTGCCCCAATTCGACGAATTGTGCTTGATGCGCACCTGCCCGTACACGAAGCCGTACATCCCGGCGAGCTCCGCAAGGCGTCCGGGCAGGACCGCCTTGGCCTGCCTTCTCATCATTTCCACTTCCTCCTCGGAGACGGACGGCGCGGAGGCCAACTGGCCGCGCTGCCTTTCAAGCGCGCCGAGCACCCATTCGCGGCGGGACAGGAAAAAACGCAGGCCCGCGGCATAAGGGACAAGGTACGGCATGGACACGGTGACACCCCTGATCGGATGCACCCTGATGCTTATCCTGCGGCTGCGCGGATTTTTCCGCAGCCTGACGGCACCTATGTCCGCGTCATCGTAAATCTTTTCTCTCATCGCCCGCAGCTTTCCGGAAATCTCCGGCATTGCGCCGCAAAAATAACAAATTATCTCCGGAAAGGTTTGTTTTATCGAATTATATAACTAAATTTGCACGCTTTTCCCGACTTATGGCGGAAAGCGTTATATATAACAAACAAAATTTTTTGCATTATGGCTGAATATTTACAAGCAGACAAAAAGCAAGAGATTTTCGCAAAGTACGGAAAGTCTAATAAAGACACCGGCTCTCCGGAGAGTCAGATTGCTTTATTTTCCTACCGTATCAATCACCTCACGGAACACGTGAAGCGCAACAAAAAGGATGTGGTGACACGCCGTTCGCTTCTGCGCCTCGTAGGTAAAAGACGCCGCCTTCTGGATTATCTCCGGGAGATTGACATCGAGAGATACAGGAACATCGTCAAGGAGCTCGGTCTCCGTCGATAAGACGATAAGATAGGAACGAAAGGGTGGAGACTCGCACTTGGGTCTCACCCTTTTTTGTTAGGGAAGCCCCCTATTTGGATGAACAAAAGAAGTAAGAAGTAAAACGATGAACGTAATCAACAAAAAGATTGAATTGTCCGACGGAAGGACGATAGAAATCGAAACCGGCAAACTTGCCAAGCAGGCCGACGGCGCCGTAGTGGTGAAAATGGGAGGCACGATGCTCCTCGCCACCGTAACATGCGCGAAAGAACAGGCGGAAGACGCGGATTTCCTGCCGCTTCAGGTGGACTACAAAGAAAAATTCTACGCCGCGGGACGTTTCCCCGGAGGATTCATGAAGCGCGAAGGCAAGGCCTCCGACTATGAAATACTTATCGCAAGGCTTGTGGACAGGGCCCTGAGGCCGTTGTTCCCCGACGATTTCCACCTTGCCATATTCGTACAGGTAAACCTCATTTCAGCCGAAAAAGACATACAGCCGGACGCGCTGGCCGGGCTGGCCGCATCCGCGGCCCTCGCCACGAGCGACATTCCTTTCTTAGGCCCCATCTCCGAAGTGCGCGTCTGCCGCATCGACGGCAGATTCGTCATCAATCCCACTTTCTCTGAAATGGAAAAAGCCGATCTGGAATTGATGGTGGCCGCCACTTACGACAACATAATGATGGTCGAGGGCGAGATGAACGAAGTCAGCGAGCACGACATGCTCGAAGCCATCAAGTTCGCCCACGAAGAGATAAAGAAACAGTGCCTCGTGCAAATGGAACTCACCAAGGAGTGCGGCAAGGAAGTCAAGAGGGACTATCCCCGCGACCCCGAAGACGATGAAGTGAAAAAGGCGGTGGAGGACGCATGCTACGCCAAGGCATACGAAATAGCCAAATCCGCGCTTCCCAAGCATGAGCGCACCGACGCGTTCGACAATCTGAAAGAGTCCTTCAAGGAAAGTTATCTTGAAAAGATAGAGGACGAAGAAGAAAAGACGTTGAAAGGGAAACTCATAGAAAGATATTACCACGCCGTGGAGAAATCGGCCATGCGCAACCTCATCCTCGACGAGGGGCTGCGTCTCGACGGCCGCCATACCGACCAGGTGCGTCCCATCTGGTGCGAAGTGGGATATCTGCCGTGCGTACACGGAAGCGCCATCTTCACGCGCGGAGAGACTCAGGCGCTGGCGAGCGTCACCCTCGGCACCAAGCTCGACATGAAGGAGAGGGACGAAGTCCTCATCCAGGACGAGCAGCAGTTCGTACTGCATTACAACTTCCCTCCTTTCGCCACCGGAGAAGCAAAGGCGCAGCGCGGAGTCGGACGCCGTGAAGTAGGACACGGCAACCTGGCATACAGGGCCCTCAAGGCAGTCATGCCCACCGCTCCCGAATTTCCCTACGCAGTCAGGGTGGTATCCGACATCCTCGAGTCCAACGGATCTTCGTCGCAGGCCTCGATCTGCGGCGGCTGCCTCGCCCTTATGGACGCCGGCGTGAAAATCCGCAAGCCGGTGGCCGGAATAGCCATGGGACTCATAACCGACGCCGACAGGCCCAACGAGCGCTACGCCATCCTCAGCGACATTCTCGGGGACGAGGATCATCTCGGAGACATGGACTTCAAAGTGGCCGGCACCAAGGACGGCATCACCGCCACCCAGATGGACATAAAGGTTGACGGCCTCTCGTACGAAGTGCTCGAACAGGCACTCGAACAGGCCCGTCTGGGCCGCCTCCACATAATGGGAGAAATGATGAAGACCATCAGCGAGCCTCGCGAAGACTACAAGCCATTCGTTCCCCGCATCATCCAGATAGAGATTCCTTCCGAATTCATCGGAGCCGTCATCGGCAAGGGCGGAGAGACCATACAGGACATCCAGAAGACCACCGGCACAACCATCACCATTACCGAAGAAGACGACAAGGGCGTCGTGGACATCTTCGGAGCCGACAAGGACGGCATGGACAAGGCCCTCAAGCGCATCAAGGACATCTGCACCGTTCCTGAGCCCGGCAAGGTATATCACGGCAAAGTGGTATCCATACTTGAGTTCGGCGCCTTCGTGGAAATACTTCCCGGCAAGGAAGGCCTGCTCCATGTATCGGAAATAGCCTGGAACAAGACCGAAAACGTCGAAGACGTGCTGAAAGTCGGCGACGAGATAGACGTCAAGCTCCTTGAAATAGACGAAAAGAGCGGCAAGATGAGGCTTTCGCGCCGCGCCCTGATCGAAAAGCCCGAAGGCTACGTAGAGCCCGAGCGCCGTCCGAGGCCGCAGGGCGGCCGTAGGGACGGAAACGACCGCCGTCGCCCAGGCGACCGCAGGGGAGGTGACCGCCAGGACCGCAGGAACGACCGCCGCGACAACCATGACGGACGAGAAGGCCATGACGGCCGCGAGCGTCACTTCCGCGACGAAAACGAAAGCGATATATTTTAGTCCCCGCACCAATAAAAAGGCGGACGGACAATGCCGATAAAAATAAGCGGAACATCTTTGCGCGTTCCGCTTATTCTTTTTATATTTATGCCCCACATAAGTTCTGTCATGAAAAAAACTCTGCTTAGCATTCTGACGCTGCTCGCATGCATCTCCGCCCTGGCGCAGGAAAGCGGATACGCGGTCGTCAACCTGTCCGTATGCAATCTTCGCCGCACCCCCGATTTCGATGCGGAGATGACCACCCAGGCGCTCCTCGGCACCCCCGTGCACGTACTCGGAAAAGACGGATGGTACCACATACAGACGCCGGACACCTATACCGGATGGGTCCATACGGCGGGCATACACGTGATGAGCTTCGAGGAATATCATGACTGGAACGCAGCCGAAAAAATAGTGATCACGGCGCTCTGCGGGCTGGTGTATTCCGCCCCGGACAGCAAGTCGCAGAGCATATCGGACGTGGTGGGCGGCGACAGGCTCCGCTATCTCGGAGGGAAAGGCAGATATTTCAAGGTGGGCTTTCCCGACGGCCGCGTCGGGTATGTAAGCCGCAAGGCCGGCATGAAGGAAACGGACTGGAGAAAATCAGTCAGGAGCGACGCCGCAGCCGTCATCGCCACGGCAAAGACCATGCTCGGCTTTCCGTACCTGTGGGCCGGCATGTCCCCCAAGGGAATGGACTGCAGCGGATTCGTGCGCACCACCCTCTATATGCACGACATCATAATCCCCCGCGATGCGAGCCAGCAGGCCCCGAAAGGCGAGCGGATAACGATAGACGAAGATTTCGGCAACCTCCTGCCCGGAGACCTCATATTCTTCGGCAGGCGCGGCGAGGACGGAGAACGCGACAGAGTCTCGCACGTTGCCATCTACATAGGCGGCAAAGAATTCATCCACTCCCTCGGAAGCGTACGCATCAACAGCTTCGATCCGGAGGCGGACAACTACGACGAATACGACCTCAGCCGCCTGCTTTACGCCTCGCGCGTACTCCCATACATAGACAGGCAGGACGGACTTTGCACCACGGCCACAAACGAATATTACAACGAATAAAACAATATCCACCAAACAACTTGACAACCATGCAGAACCGTAGACAATTCCTGAAGACGGCGGGACTCGCCACGATAGGCACCGGACTGGCAATGAGCTGCGGACGCGCCGCGGGCGGCAGACCGGAACCGTTCAACGTAAACAAGCTCAGCGGCAAGATGAAGCTTTCGTTCTTCCCCTACGAGCTTAAGCTGCAGCACACGTTTACAGTGGCTTCCTATAGCCGCAACACCACTCCGGACGTACAGGTGAAGATAGAGTACGACGGATACGAGGGATACGGCGAGGCGTCCATGCCTCCCTACCTCGGACAGACGGTGGAAGGCGTCACGGGATTCCTGCAGAAAGTGGATCTGGGCCGGTTCAAGGACCCTTTCCAGCTGGACGACATACTCACCTACGTGGACGGCATCGATCCGGGACAGCCGGCCGCCAAGGCCGCGGTAGACATAGCGCTGCACGACCTGACCGGCAAGATGATAGGCGCCCCGTGGTACAGGCTGTGGGGCTACAATCCTGAAAAGGCCCCCAATACCACATTCACCATTGGCATAGACACGGCCGACGTGGTACGGGAAAAGACAAAGGAATGCGCCGACAAATTCAACATCCTCAAAGTGAAGGTCGGTCTCGACAACGACAAGGAGATGATAGAGACCATACGGGAGATCACCGATCTGCCCATAGCCGTGGACGCCAACCAGGGATGGAAGGACAGGCGGCAGGCCCTTGACATGATATTCTGGCTGAAGGAGCACGGCATAGTGATGGTGGAGCAGCCAATGCCCAAGGAAATGATAGACGACATAGCCTGGATCACCGAAAACAGCCCTCTCCCCATTTTCGCCGACGAATCGATACAGCGCCTCAAGGACGTGCAGGCCCTCAAGGGCGTGTTCTCCGGCATCAACATAAAGCTGATGAAATGCACCGGCATGCGTGAAGGCCACAAGATGCTGGAATTCGCGCGCGGACTCGGCATGAAAGTGATGGTAGGCTGCATGACGGAGACCTCCTGCGCCACTTCCGCGGCGGCCCAGCTCTCCCCCGCGGTGGATTTCGCCGACCTCGACGGCAATCTGCTCATTGCCAACGACCGCTTCGACGGAGTCAAGGTTGTCAACGGCAAGCTGACCCTTCCGGACAGGCCGGGCATCGGAGCTGTTTTACTGTAATCCGCAATGACCATGAAAAAAAGCGACATGTTGTTCACCATATGCTGCATCGCTATCGCCGTCATCTTCGGCTGCCAGTGGTGCTCGAGGCAAAGCGCCGACAAGGCCTGGAAAAAAGATCTGCACTACAGGCTGCTGACCGATTTCAACAGGAGCCGCGAGGAGATAAAGGACTATGTCAGCCAATATATTCCCGACGTGACGGACGAAAAGATAGAAGAATGGACGGCTTCGGGAAAATTGGAAAGCATGGTCCTCGACGGAGAACGGAGATATTTCAAGAACGCCGGTCCCAATCTGTTCCGCATAGACAAGGAATGCTACGACATCAAGGAAGCCGCGGAAACGCAGATCCAGGAAGTTTCGCTGAGCGGCAACTCGCTCGAAGGCCATAACGCCGACGACGCGGCGCTCCTGCCTAATATAATAAACGACGTGCGTGCCAGCATAGCCGCAGGCACCGAAGATCCGTACGTCTCACAGCCGACGCGCATGAAGGTGAAATACACCCTCACCGTCGACGCCGGGGCCGTTCCCGACGGAGAGACCGTCAGATGCTGGCTTCCCTACCCGCGCCATGACATAGGCAGGCAGCGGGACGTCAGGTTCATATCCGCAAGCGAGCCGGAATACGTTTTCTCGCCGGAAGAATATGCGCACAGCACCCTCTACATGGAGAAAAAGGCCGTCGCCGGGGAACCTACCGTATTCAGCGAAGAGTTCGAATACACCTCCTTCGGGGAATGGCACCCTATCGATCCGGCCTTGGTGCAGCCCTACAAGGACAGCAAAGAATACCGCAGATACACTTCGCAGAGGGAGAAGCACATCGTCTTCTCGCCGCGGCTCAAGAACATCGCCGATTCGCTCACGGCAGGCATAGACAATCCCTACCTGCAGGCGCAGGCCCTGTTCATTTGGGTAAACGACAATTTCCCCTGGGCCTCGGCGCGGGAATATTCCACGTTGGACAACATACCTGAATACGTGCTCGACAGCGGGCACGGGGACTGCGGCCAGGTAACGCTGCTTCTGCTGACTCTGTGCCGCATCAAAGGCATTCCCGCGAGGTGGCAGAGCGGATTCATGATGCATCCGAGCGGCTGGAACCTGCACGACTGGGGCGAACTGTATTTCGAAGGATACGGCTGGGTGCCTGTCGACATGTCGTTCGGCATCCCTCCCTACGCCGTGCGCAGGAGCCCCCTTGCCGGCATCTGGTACGATGAGAGCGACACGAAAATAGATATGCCGGAAATAGAGTTCTTCTACCTCGGAGGCATAGACTGCTACAGGATGGTGGTGAACAGCGACTACGGCATGCCCCTCTATCCGCGGAAAAAATATCCGAGGAGCGAGACGGTGGATTTCCAGAGAGGAGAAGTCGAATGGAAAGGCGGCAATCTCTATTTCCCGCAGTGGGACTACCACATGGACATAGAATTCCTGCCGCTGTAGTTTCCTGACTATTTCTTTTCTTTCAGCAAATCGCGTATTTCTTCGAGAAGCACGACGTCGTCGGGCTTGGGAGCGGGAGCCGCCGGCTCTGCGGGAGCGGCTTCTTTGTCTTTCTTCCTGGCGACGGCCTGCGCCTTGGCGATAGCCTTGACCACGAGGAAGATGCTGAAGGCAATTATAAGGAAATCCACGAGCGTCTGGATGAAATTGCCGTAATTGAGCACGACGGCAGGTTTCACTACCGCCTCGCCGTCAAGAACCGCCTGACGCAGAGTGACGGACAGGGTGGTGAAGTCCACGTTGCCGAGAAGGGCGCCCACCAACGGCATGATGAGGTCATTCACGAGAGACGACACTATCTTGCCGAAAGCTCCGCCGATGACAACGCCGACAGCCATGTCGATGACGTTGCCTTTCATTGCAAAGGCCTTGAAATCAGCCCAGAATGTTGATTTTGCCATAATCGTATCTAATTAATGTTTGATCTTCGGTAAAGTCTCATTTTACAGCCTCGGCGAAAGCCGCGCCGTATGCCCTGCATTCGTCGATCGCAGCCGCGTCGGGCACCCACTTGGCTTTAAGCGGTCCGGAAACGATTTCGAAGCCGCTCGCCGCAAGGGAATCCGAAATAAGCGAAGCCCCTTCCCCGCTCCATCCGAAGCTGCCGAACGCCGCGGCTTTCTTGTTCTTGAACTTCAGGCCCCTGATCATCTCCAGCAGGCCGCCGAGCGCATAGGTATATCCATTGTTCACGGTAGGCGAACCGAGCAGCACCGCCTTGGACCTGAATATTTCCGTGAGAATGTCGTTCTTGTCCTCCAATGCGGCGTGCATTATCTTTACTTTCACGTCCTTGTCGGCGGAATAGATGCCGTCGGCGAGCGCTTCGGCCATCAGCCTCGTAGAATTCCACATGCTGTCGTAGACGATGGTGATGCGGTTTTCCTTATACGCCTCGCACCACTCAGCATATTTTTCGATGATCTGCCCGGGATTTTCCTTCCAGATGACTCCGTGGCTCGGCGCTATCATGTCTATCTGCAGGCCGAGCGAAAGTATTTCCTTCAGCTTGCGGGACACCATGGGGCTGAACGGATTCAGGATGTTGGTGTAATATTTTTCCGCCTCGTAGAAGATTTCGGCCGGATCGGACAGATCGTTGAAAAGCGACTCGGTGGCGAAATGCTGGCCGAACCCGTCGTTCGAGAAAAGGATGTTCTCCCCGGACATGTAAGTGAACATAGTATCGGGCCAGTGCAGCATCGGCGCCTCAATGAAAGTCAGTGTCGAATCCCCTATGGGGAGGGTGTCGCCGGTCTTGACGTTGACGAAATTCCAGTCCTCGTGATAATGGCCGCGCATGATGGCCTCGCCTTTCGCCGTGCAATAGACCGGAGTGCCGGGAATCTCGCGAAGCAGCTCCGGCAAGGCCCCGCTATGGTCTATCTCGCTGTGGTTTATGATGATGAAGTCTATCTTATTGAGATCCGTCTCCTCTTTCAGCCGGCTTATGAACTCTTTGTCGTAAGGCTGCCAGACGGTATCGACAAGAACAGTCTTCTTGTCGCGGATGAGGTATGAATTATAGCTTGAGCCCCTGAGGGTGGAGAGTTCGTGGCCGTGAAATGTCTTGAGCTCCCAGTCGGTCTTGCCGACCCAAGCAACTTTGGAAGTGATTTTCTTGCCCATATCGTTAAAATTACAATTCTTCAAATACAAGTTATTATTCTCCCCTGCGCCTGCTGAAAAGCCATGACATGAAGTCCGGCCGGCAGAAGGCCGGATTCCAGCTGCCGTGGCCGCAGCCGGGGAACTCCGTATATTCGACCGAAGCGCCGGCCTTTTTGAGGGCGCGGTACGCCTCGCGCGAGCCCTCGACAGGCACGGTGGTGTCGGCGTCACCGTGGAATATGCGGAATTTTACCGATTTCGCCGCCGCCAGACGTGACGGATTGACGGTGCCGCATATGGGCACCGCCGCCGCGAAAATGTCCGGGAAGCGGACGGCCAGATCGTAGACGGCCATCCCGCCCATCGACAATCCTATGAGATAGACACGGTCCGGATCCACCTCGGGCATCGCGAGGAAATCATCGAGCAAATCCTTAAGTGTCATAAATATAGGGGTAATCGGCACTTCCTCGGGCATGTCATACGGAGCGAACGAGCCGGGGCGCGACGGATAAGCCCAATACGACGAAGGCGGGCACTGGGGCGCCAGCACGAAAGCCGGATACTCCTCCCTGTTGACAGGATTCAGAAACATGTTTCCTCCATGGACGAGCTGAAGTTCATTGTCTGTGCCGCGCTCGCCCGCGCCATGCATGAAAAGCACGAGAGGATATTTTTCTCCCTCCTTCATGTCGGCCGGACGCAGCAGCCTGTACAGCAGGGTATCCCCGCGGGAAGACACGAACATTTCCTTTTCATAGCGCTCCTGGGCGTGCAGCAAGGCGCACATGCAAAAGGCGGCAAGCAAAAGAATCTGACGTTTCATATCGGATCGGTATTATATGCATCCACAAATTTACTAAGTTTTTCATTTCCGCCAATCCGGCCGCGTCCAAGATTCAGATTTTGTGCTTCGTATTTACCGTTTTTATCTTATCTTTGCAACGGAGTGAAACTCTGACAAATGTCCGGCATGGTCCGGACATGTTCCGGAGTGCACGAAAGAAAACAACGGACAATGAAAAAAACCATAGCTTCTCCCCTCGCGCCGAAGGCCGTAGGGCCTTATTCACAAGCCGTGGAGGCGGGGGACACACTTTATGTTTCGGGACAGCTTCCCATCGACGGAGCCACCGGCGCCATGCCTGAAAAAGTCGAAGACCAGACACGCCAGTCGCTCGTCAACATCGGCCACATCCTCTCGGAAGCCGGATACACGTACGACGACATAGTCAAGACGACCGTACTTCTCGGCTCCATCGCCGACTTCGCCGCGATGAACGCCGTCTACGCCGAATTCTTCAAAGGCGGAAAACCGGCCCGCGTATGCTATCAGGTCGCCGCCCTGCCCATGGGCGCCAAGGTGGAGATAGACGCCATAGCCGTCAAATAAACCGCAATCGGATGTCGCTTTTACTGCTGTTTCTCTTCATGGCGATGGGCGTATCTTTCCTATGCTCATTGCTGGAATCGGTATTGATGTCCACCCCTATCTCTTACATAACCATGAAAGAGGAGGAAGGCGACCGCAACGCCGCGCTTTTTCTGTCGCTCAAGCAAAATACGGACAGGCCGCTTGCCGCCATCCTGTCGCTGAATACGATTGCCAACACCATAGGTGCCGCCGGCGTCGGCCGTCAGGCCTCCATAGTCTTCGGCAACGAATGGTTCGGACTCATCTCGGTGCTGATGACGATACTGATCCTCGTCTTCTCGGAAATCATACCCAAGAACATCGGCACCTCCCACTGGAAAAAGCTGCTCTGGCTGTCCCGCGTCATCAAGGTCCTCATCGTCCTGATGTATCCGATAGTCTTCCTCATCGAACTGTCGCACAAGATATTCTCCTCCGGGGAGCCCGACATCACCATAAGCCGCGAAGAAGTGTCCGCCATGGCCAACATCGGCGAAGAAGAAGGCGTCATAGACAATACGGAGAACAAAGTCATCCAGAACATCATCAAGCTCGACGACATAAAGGGCTATGAGATAATGACCCCGCGCACGGTGGCCGCCATCGCGCCGGAAGCCATGACGCTGAAGAGCTTCTACAAAAACGAATCCCTTTCGCACAACTCCCGCATCCCGGTGTACGGAGACTCTCCGGAATACATCACGGGCTACGTGCTGAGATACGACATACTGGAACAGCTCGCAGAAGACAAATTCGACGTCAGGCTGTCGTCGATCAAGCGCAGCATTTCGGCGTTCAACGAAGACACGTCGGTCAGCGACATCTGGCAGTCGCTCCTTAAGAGCAAAGACCAGATAGCCATCATCGTGGACGAATACGGCTGCTTCCTCGGCATAATCACATTGGAGGACATAATAGAGACCATCCTCGGCATGGAGATAATCGACGAAAGCGACACCGTCACCGACATGCAGCAATACGCCAGGGAGCGCTGGGAACAACGCCAGAAACAATACAAGCAGATAGTCCTGCCGGATGAACAGGATGACGCCGAAGCATAAGGCCTAACCGGCCAGGAACCTGTACAGCCGCTGCAGCGGAACGTCCTTGAGTATCACCTTCTTGTCCCTGTCAAGCAGATAAAGGCTCGGCATCGCCCTGAACACGTACAGGCCGCCGGCGCCGATGTCCCCCGCGTCGTATGCCACCGTCCATGACCGCGGGAATCCGTCTGCCGCGGAGCCGCGCGAAGCCCCGTCCCCCTCGACAACCGCAAGCACCTTTATGCCGCCGTCCGCAAACGCAGGATCGTCTCTCATTATGGACAGCGTCTCCTTGCAATGCCCGCAGGCGGGATCATAAAACATCAGCAGCAGGTACTCCCCTTCCACTGGCGTCCCGTGCAGCGTCGACGCATGGCCGTCCGCAGTGACATACGAAAAATCCGCGGCTACGGTGCCGGGCCTGTTCTTGAGCGCGATGCTCCTCTGATGCGAAAAACGTCCGCGCGAAACGGCGTCCGCATGCGGACTGTCCATGAAAGCGTCGAGAAAATATATGTAGAAATCCTCGTCGTGCATAGGAGAATTGGGCTCGTAAAGATATTTCTCCGCGGTCTCGGCGAGCAGTCCGAAAGCCTTTCCGTCAATTTCCGAAGCCATCACCAACTTTTTCGATGCGGCGGCAAGGATCTCCGGACTTTTCCTCACGATAGGATAAAGCGAAATGAAATTGACGAAATTCAGTTCCATGAAATCCTTGTCGCGGCTGCGCAGCGTGTCGCCGAAATCCATCGCATCCCAGAAATGGTCGATTATATACGCCGCCCTGTCCGCCGGAGTCCTCAGCACCGACGGCACCGACGGCAGAGGAAGTTCGTCCGGCACCGGCGGAGCACCTGCCGCAAGGGCATGCGGGGACGCGGCGGCTTCATAAGCCGTCAGGCCGCCCGATGCAATAATGACGTACAAGAGGCAAAATATGCAAAAAACACCGGATCTGCGCATGGTCCCCACTGTCATCGGTTGTTGTCGGTTCAAAATCATCCGGATGTAAAAGTAAGAATAAAAACGGTGCGCGTCAAACCGCGGCAGAAAAATGTCGAAAGTTTTGGATGTTCGGGATAATGTTGCGAAATTTGCACCCATAAACGGAGGGGTGTCCGAGTGGTTGAAGGAGCCTGTCTCGAAAACAGGTGTGCGGGTGACCGTACCGGGGGTTCGAATCCCTTCCCCTCCGCAAAAGGTGCAAATCAAGTAGTTATGAGATTTGCACCTTTTTTGCACCCTAAAATCAGGGCTGAGGTTTGCATAAAAGTATCTTGTGCTCTTTCCCTTCCCTTATGAATATAAATGGACTGAATCTGTTTTGCTCATTCATAATACCATATCCCAGACATTTCCTGCCCGAATCGACGACCGGCAAAAAGCGTTCCTGCTTTTCTCCCGAATTCCTGTTTATAGTGACAAATGAGTATCTGTCATTGTCGAAATCGTCAGCCCTGGGCCTGCCGTATTTTACCAAACAACAAATTTCATTGTCGTTCATTTTTACGGCAGTGATGCATCTGCCAAAATTAGAATCATACAGACTGCCGTATTCAAATTTATAAAATTCAGAGGAATCGGGAACGGGGAACTGCGAAGAATCTACGTCAAAGACCTCATAACATGCAGTCGTTGTATCAGTACCGCCATTCACATAAAGTTTTCCTGTATATCCGTTGCCAAAAAGGAAATTATCTTTATAATGCGCATATACATTATTCAGGAAATAATATCCGGTCCTGCTTTTTCGTTGACTGTAATCCAAATTTCCGTAATGGCCGTTACATTGGCCGCTATTTATGTCAAAAGAAGCTACAATCGGATTGAAAGTATCGTAAAACCGTTCATCAAATGGATTCATTTCAATGTTTCCTTCAAGATCTTCTTTTCCATACCCCTCCATAGGCCATGTAAGCTTCTCACAACCGACCCATAATTTATTGTCAAATATGTCAAACGCAAAATGCATATAGAAGTAATCGGATTCCCATAAATCGAAATCCGGCGTTATCATCTCTCCCGATTGAAAATCTTCTATATTCCGGATCAGTATCGTCGGAGCATTGTAAAAGCTTAAATGAGCAACAGTACTGCCGTCCACTTTTTCCTCAAGTATTTTAGGCAAAGAATAAGAAATCGCAAGATGTTTATCATCAATCATGTTAGATGATAAAGCTATGTTAAAGACAAGTCCTTCAGCGACTGCCTGCTCATACAGTTGATCGGAGACCGATACGAATCTCTTTTTTTCAAAATCACTTGCCTGAAAAAGGGTTCTGTAAATATACCTGTTATCCTTTAACTTAAAGAGCATTATCCCATTATTCAACATGTCGGTAAAGAACAGATTGCCATTTTCAATCTTGGGAATATCATAGACATTGGAAATGAAAATATCTTTATCCGTTTCAATTGAATATTCTTCTGTCTTCCATGGGTAATATGAAATCTCCGTATCTATCTCAAAGGCAACTGTTTCATCTTCAGTCTCCATATCACCTGGATATACATGTGGAGACAGTCTGTTTTTACAGGCTACCAATTGATTAATAAATTCTTTTCCCAATACTGTATATTGGCCTCCCGTAATGAGCATTCCGGTTTTAGGGCAAATCTTCAGAATATAAAGCCCATACATATCTACAGAATTAAAACTGAATATTTTTTTGTAATCCGATTCTGTGTCATATAAATAATAATCAGATTTGTAACCGTTTTTCTCATTGTACATTGCCGCCGCGACAGAATCCGGATAGGCTGAGATTAAAAGCATTTTATTATTTGAGCCATTGTCCTTTAACTTATTATAGAATGCTGGAATCGCAGCCTCACATCGGTAACATTCAGCCGGAATATACAGTATTGCATAAACTGTATCTTCTTCAATAGCTGCCGGCCTTAAAAATCAGACAGAAGCACTTCCGTAGAAGGCTTCTGCCTGATCTGTAGGTCATTATTTTCCATTTCCTCAATATAATCAACTTGCTGGGCAAATGATATCAAAGGAAACATCAGAAAAAATAATACCCATTTCATATCCATTGTCCTTTTCATGACTTAATTCCTTATCAATCTCCACAATACTAACGTGGCTTAGCCGAGATTATAAACTGAGTCGCGTTTTCGTTCTTTGTAAAGTTATAAAAAAAAGTAGAGAAATAAAATTAATTATCCTTTTCTGACATTTGGATAAATTTTGAGATTGTAATCAAATAAATCATAATCCCAAATACTTCCATTACAACTAAACGATATACTTCCGTCAGATTGGAATAAATACCATCCGTCGCTATTGCCACCCCATCCAAAATTGCAATGGCAGTATACATTATATTGTTTTAGAATCATACGCGAATTGCTATCCCCTGACTTCGTCAACGTGTCACCCAAAAATCGTCAGAGAACAGAGGTGCGATGCGTTGATGACGTTTCATGAGCATG
>CANPZS010000017.1 GCA_947588835.1 uncultured Bacteroidales bacterium
TACAAGGAATACCTGCCGGCCTTGACACGATAAAAAATCAGAAAAACAACAGGGGAAAAACAACATGGGCAAACGTCTCTCGACGAGTGTATACTGTTGGACGCCCTAAATTGACCACTAACGCAATTTTTATGGTTGTCCGTCATGATATGACGGCTGAGCGATAACATAGTTTCAATCGAATCCAACTGTATAATGACAATTCAACCATGAACGACTTTTTTATATTGATACGCAGCGAATTCTTCACGCTGCTCCGCACGTCCAAGAAGCGGGACCTGCCCGACGCCTACCATGCGTTTATCCGTCAAATCATCGATTTGTGCCGGCACGAGCAGGCACCCGATACGTTTATCGCCTTGACATGTGCGGAAACCGAGTTGCAATACATGCAGCCGGCCGATATTCCCGACACGGACTACTATATCCGCAAGGCGCTTGCCTTTATACGGAGATTGCTCCGGCAGTTTCCTGCCTCGCCCGTTTCCGGGCTTCCCGACCGACAATCGTCCGCCGGGAGTTTGCGCTGGACGGGTACGCAGGCGGAATTCGTCGAACTGCTGTACGGCTTGCAGGAGATGAAAAGCATCGCCGACGGCGATATGCCGGTCAATGAGCTGGCGGAAAGTATCGGACGGCTATTCGGCATCGAGATGAAAGGTGCGGTATTCTACAACACGTACACGAATCTCGTCGGACAAACATGCCACGAAGGCAGCAACTCGCCACGGGACACCCAAATTGCAAACAAAATCAGCCTCTCGCATAGCTGTAAGGCATCAATCTTTTTGTCAAAAGTCCAAAAATTTGCGGAAAACAGGAAAATTGCTACATTTGTAAATGGACCTGCATCCCTTATTCAGAAATAGTTAAAAAAGGAGAACCGAATTATGGCAAAGCCTATCGAAGAAACCCCGTCCTTTATGACGAGGATTCCTACCGCTTTGAAATGGCGGCTCAGAACGTCGTTTCCCTTTCTGAAGAGAAACGGGAAGAGATCTTCCGCAACTATGAAGAAGTTCGTGGCTGGTGTGCTGCCGATGTACTATGAACCTTAGACTGAGAAAATTCCGTTCAGGAGCGTTACTTCAAGTTCCTCGTCCAGCCCGAGCAGGAAGATGAGACCGTCCTGATGTTCTTTGACCTTAAGAGTTTGCCGAAATAGCAATTGGCTCATACCAGAAATATACTGTAAGATTGTTTTCACCCAATCACCTTGAAAAATCTCCTTCTCATAGCAGGACTCGTTGCTCTCGGAGCTTTCATTCTCTATCGGATTGTTAAATCTATCATCGAGAATGTCAAGCGCGAACGCTTTCGCAAGAAAAACCGCGAAGCGCAATTTTCCGGGAGCGCCGTCAAGGAGAAGGAGGGATTCTGGGCATCAATCTTTTCTTCCAATCGACGTACCCGGGCTGAACGCATCGGAGAGAGTGGAGAAAGGGCGGTATCTTCCTATTTGGCTGATTTGGAATGCGAAGATTATCAGGTTTTCAATGACATGCTGCTTCGTGACGGCAACTGCACAACTCAAATAGACCATATCATTCTTTCATGCTACGGCGTCTTTGTCATCGAGACAAAGAATGTACACGGAAAGGTTTATGGCAGCGACAATGCTGAATTCTGGAAGCAATACCTGCCCGACTGGGGATATAAGCGCTATGGTACGACCCAAGAACATCAACTGAGAAATCCATTGTGGCAGAACGCCGGTCACATCAAATCCCTGCGCCGGCTTGTATTCGACAACGATATTCCCATCCACGGAGTAGTCGTTTTTCCGTATGAAACTGATCTATATGTGACTGCAGAGCAGCCTGTCCTAAAGATGCGGGAGGTTGTTCCATATATCAAGCAATTCAAGAAAGTGGTGCTTTCTCCTGACAAAGTCGGCTTTTATCGCCGACGCCTTCTTGAAGTCATTTCCACAACAGAATCAGACCGCATGCGGCACCTTGACAACGTCTACCGCAACAAAGAACGCCGGGATGCAGCCGTGGCCAGCGGCAAATGTCCTCGCTGCGGTGGTAATCTTGTACTGAGATCCGGGAAATACGGGCAGTTCTATGGCTGCTCCAACTATCCCAGATGCAATTATATCCTTAATAAATAGTAGGATAAGTAGAATAGGTGCAGGATTGTTTGGATCGCGGCCTTTCCGCTTTACACCCGTTGTTTTGCTTTCGGCAAGAGCATAGGGTTGCATGGGTGGGGAATGAACTTATGCAGTTCCCAAATCTTGTCAAAACCTTCTATAAAATGGTTCGCGAATGCCTCCGTATAGTACCCAAATGAATCTGAGAGCGATTTTCTGCGTCGCTCTCTTTTTTATTTCCTTGCAAGTGCCTGGTTTCTTTTGTCATGCATGGGCCGGCGGCGATGATCGGGCGTCAAAGCGGAATGCCGTCTGCTTCGTCCTCGTGCCTGGCGGCCGCGTCTTTCATGGCGTCCCCGTGCCCGGCGAGGGCCGCGAACGGAGCGAACTGCGCCGCGCGGGAGTACATGGACATGCGCGGATGCCTTTCCGATACGTGGTGCGGAAGGTCTATTATGTCTTCGTAGGGATTGTTCATGCCTTGTGTCCTCCTATCTGTGAGTTGCGCATGCGCGCCGTCGCGCCGTCCTCGAAATCGAGTCCTCTCAATATGGCGTTCTTGCCGAACTGCTTCTTTATTTTGAGCACGGCCTCCTGCATCTTCCTTTCCTTGGCGATGCCGGCTTCTTTCAGTTCACGTTCCCTTTCGCGTCCGGCAACGTCGTCGAACAGGCCGTATTGCACGGGAGTTTTCATCGCCTCGGCCTTTTCTTCGCCGATGACGTGGTTCGTCACCAAATATATGCGGCGCACGAGCAGATCCGGATTCACTATGCGGTCGTACAGCGCCGCGACGGCGTCCGTGATGGCGCGGGCGGAAGATGTGAATCCGTCCAGATTCGCCGTGCCGTGCGCATGTTTCGGCACCTGTCGTCCGTAACGGTCGGTGACGGTGTCGCCTTCGTACCTTTTCCGCATTTCGGGATCCCTGAGGCTTTCCGTGTCATAGCCTACCGTCAGCACTATCTGGTCCGTAACCATCTTTTTGTCGAGCAGGCCGAGCGCCGCCGCTTCAGCCATCTCCATGACCACCACTCTCGCCTTGGCGGGGGAGTATGCTTCCTGGAGCACCTGGCCGTGGCTGAATGAATTGTTTTCGGGCTTGTATGCCTTGATCATGTCCATCGTACACGGTTCCCAGCCCCATGCATGATCTATAAGCAGCTCGGCGTTCACGCCGAACATCTTGTAAAGCGCTTCTTCGTTGTTCACGGACAGCCGGGCTATGTCGCCCATGGTGCGTACCCCGATTTTTTCCAGCCTGTCCGCGGTGCCGCGCCCCACTCTCCAGAAATCCGTCAGCGGCCTGTGTGTCCATAGGTGCCTTCGGTAGGACATCTCGTCCAGCTCGGCTATCCGTACCCCGTACCTGTCTTCCGGAATGTGCTTGGCCATTATGTCCATGGCGACCTTGCACAGGTAGAGGTTGGTGCCGATGCCGGCGGTTGCCGTGATGCCGGTCTCGCCGAGGATGTCCAGGATGATTTTTCTTGCGAGTTCCCCGGCGCTCATCTTGTAGGAGCGTAGGTATGAGGTGACGTCCATCATCACTTCGTCTATCGAATAGACGTGTATGTCCTCCGGAGCTATGTATTTGAGATAAATGCCGTATATGCGCGCGCTGTATTCTATGTAGAACGCCATGCGGGGCGGGGCGGTTATGAAGCCGGCTTCCATTTCCGGATGCAGGCGCAGTTCGGTGCCTGACGAGGATTTCCCTTTCAGCACGTGTCCGGGGGCGTTCTTCCGGCGTTCGGCATTCACTTCCTTCATGCGCCTGACCACTTCGAACAGCCTTGCGCGTCCTCCTATGCCGTAGGCTTTCATGGATGGGCTCACCGCCAGGCAGATGGTCTTTTCCGTGCGGCTGCTGTCGGCCACGACGAGATTGGTCGTCAGAGGGTCGAGCCCGCGCTCCCTGCATTCCACGGAGGCATAGAACGACTTAAGGTCTATGGCTATGTATGTCCTTCGGCTGTTCTCGGGCATGTGAACCTCCATATATAAGGGCATTCCATTCAGCGGCCCCTGCGGATCTCGCCGGCCGCCGAGAAAGTGTCCGTCTCTTTCATGGGACGGCCGTCCTCTTCTGCGTGCCATCGCCAGAATATCCTGACGGGCATGCTTTCGCGGCCTTCGGGGATGAAACGCCCGACGGGGAACGACACGTACGACCTGCCCAGTTCGAAATAGGCATCTTCCATTCCTTCGGCTCCGAAATATTCTCCGTAGGCATTGTGGCGCAGGGAAAAATACAGCGTATCGGCGGAAGGCGACGCGCCGTCATGTACGAGATTGATGAAATGCCGTGTATCCGAACCGTTCAGCACGGCTATGCCGATGAGGAAATTGAGATAGCCGTTGCCGCTCCATATGCTTATTGCGCGGACGGGATCGTCGCCGACGGCGTCCCCGTCCATGGAAGTGGCTTCGATGGGGTCCTTGCAGAGCACGGACTGCATCTCGCGCAGCCGGATGTCGTATCTGTCATTTCCCGTCCTGCGGAGTATGTCGCATCTGAAGAGCACTCTTTTCATGGTGTCCAGCAATCCCGGGCACTGCTGCTCGGCCACGTCGTACGTCAGGCCGCCGTCGCTTATTATTGAGCGGCCTGAAACGGTGCCCATGGCATATTCCCCGTACAGGACTGTATCGTCTTTGGCGCATCCGGCGGCCAGGAGCAGCGCTGCCAGCAATGACGCTCTTACCGCTCTTTTCATGATGTGGCGCCCTTTCTTTTGGTCGGCCTGCAGATGAACTGTATGTCGATGTCTTCTATGGTGTATCCTTTGAACTTGCGGCGTTTCAGCTTTGACATCACCAAGTCCGTCAGGTCTTCGTCCGTAACGTCGCGGAATGAATTGTTCTCCCTGTCGTACAGATGAAGATGCCGTGCAGTGTTCACATCGAAATACATTTTGTTGTTCGCGCTCATCCGCCTGCCGTAGATCTTGATGTCCGCAAGCTGCGAGAGTATATTGTACACGGAGGCCACGGTGACGCTTCCGCCTCCGCGCCGTTCTATTTCCATGCACACCATGTCCGCGGAGGCATGTCCGAGCGCCGACATGGCTTCGTGCACTGCGATGCGCTGCCGCGTGGCTTTCAGGCCGCGTCTTTTCAGCATGGTTCTGAATTCGTCCACCGACGGAGCTTTTAACTGAGCGGGCATAGATTTTCTTTTTCCGCAAATATAGGAATAATTTTGAATGTTTATAAATTGTATTGCACGCCTGGCCCCGTTCCGGCGCTGAAATTCTGGCGGGGCTTTATTTTGCCTAATGATGTTGAAATGCGCTGAAAGATGATTATATTTGCAAACTTGACATATTGTTTCGTTTATATCTATGGAAAGAGTTAAATGTCTGATTCTCGGTGCCGGCCCTGCCGGATACACCGCCGCCATATATGCCGCCAGGGCGGGACTGTCCCCGGTTCTTTACGAAGGGATGGAGCCCGGCGGACAGCTTGTCACCACCACCGTAGTGGAAAATTATCCCGGATTCGCTTCGGGAGTCGATGCCGCGGCCCTTATGGACGCCATGCGCAGCCAGGCCGCCTCTTTCGGCGCCGACATAAGGAGGGGAGCGGTCACGTCGGCCGATCTTTCCTCCAGGCCCTTCGGGATCACCGTGGACGGAGAGAAGCGGATCGAGGCCGATACGCTGATAATAGCGACCGGAGCCACGGCCAAATATCTCGGCCTGCCTTCCGAGACCAGGTTCCGCGGCATGGGGGTTTCGGCCTGCGCCACCTGCGACGGATTTTTTTATCGTGGGAAGGACGTGGCCGTAGTGGGCGGCGGCGATACAGCCTGCGAGGAAGCCCTGTACCTTTCGAATATCTGCGGCAAGGTCTACATGATAGTGAGAAGGGACGTGTTCCGCGCGTCCAAGGCCATGCAGGAACGGGTTCTGTCCGCATCCAACATAGAAATATTGTGGAACTGCAACACTGAGGAGGTCCTCGGCGACGAAAACGGAGTCACCGGCGCACGCCTTGTCCGCACGGATGGTAAGGTTTTTGATATAAAGATCGACGGATTTTTCCTCGCCATAGGGCACCATCCCAATTCCGAGCTTTTCTCCAAGTGGCTGGAGACCGACGAAAACGGCTACATAGTCACCGGCGGAAAGACATCGAAGACCACGGTGGAGGGCGTGTTCGCCGCCGGAGACGTGCAGGATCCGGTCTACAGGCAGGCGGTTACCGCCGCCGCGTCGGGATGCATGGCCGCGAGGGATGCCGAGAAGTTCCTTATAGAACACATGTAAAAGGATATGAAGAAGTCTGGGACAATCTTTCTTTTTTTCGCCGGGATCGCCGCATGCATCGGATGCCGGTCTCAGTACGACATGCTGCTGAGCGGCAATGACCTTGACGGAAAGTACGCCGCGGCCATGGAATATTTCAACAGGGGCAAATACGGCAAGTCGGTACCGCTGTTCGAATCCCTGGCCCAGATAACCACCGGCACCGAGAGGGACGATACCGTGCAGTATTACTGGGGGCTCAGCAATTACAGGTTCAAGGATTTCATCACGGCCGAAGCCAATTTTTCCAAATACATGGAAAATTTCCCGAGAGGCGTTTTCGCCAGGGACGCGCGCTTCCTCCGCCTGGACTGCCTGTACCGGGCCACGCTCAGGTACGAGCTCGACCAGACCCCTACGAATCTGGCCATTTCGGCCATAAACGAGTATCTGTCGGAATATCCCGACGGCACGCATCTGGACGCCTGCTACAAGATGCTCGAAGAGCTTGAAGCCCGCCTTGACCGCAAGGCATACGAGGCCGCCAAGCTGTATTACAGGATGGAGGATTACAAATCGTCGCGCGTGGCGTTCAAAAACGTGCTGAAAGACGATGCGGACAACATCTACCGCGAAGATATCCTGTATTACATCGCCATGTCCTCCTACCGCTATGCGCATCTCAGCGTTCCGTCCAAGCAGCGTGACCGCTATCTGACCTTCATCGACGACTATTACAATTTTATAGGCGAGATCCCGGAATCCGGATACAGAAGGGAGCTCGACGCGATGTACCGCCGCACGCAGCGTGCCCTCGGCCGCAGTGTGGCCGGGGATGACGGGTCCGAAATATCCGACAGGCAGTTTGAGCGGGAGGCCAGGCAGATGCAGAAGGAGCAGCAGGAACAGTTCGACCGCGAACTCACGCGTTCCGGCAGGACTTCCGCGGAAAAGCGCGAAGAGAGGCGCCTGAAGAAGGAAGCGAAAAAAAATGAAACTGCCGAAAAAAAACGCAAGTAATATAATTGGATTAAACGAAAAAAACGATGGAAAAGAAAAAGGTGGCTTCCAACACCATAACGAGGGATGTCAAATATCTCGCCGAGCCTACCGGCAACATTTACGAAACGGTTGTCATTCTTTCAAAAAGGGCCAATCAGATAGCCCTTGCAGAGAAAAAGGAACTTACCAAGAAGCTGGAAGACTTCCGCAACGACCGCGACACCATGGAGGAAGTCTTTGAAAACAAGGAACAGATAGAGATTTCGAAATATTACGAGCGCCAGCCCAAGCCGGATCTCGTGGCCATAGCTGAATTCGAGAACGGCGAGCTTACCTACAGGATGGCAGGAAAAGACGAGGAATAGCCTGTCATGCTTTCTTCCGTTCATGTCGAAAATTATGCCCTTATCGACTCTCTGGACATTTCTTTTCCGGAGGGGCTGGTCATAGTCACAGGCCAGACCGGCGCGGGGAAATCCATAATTCTCGGAGCCCTGTCCCTTGCGCTCGGCTCCAAGGCGGATGCATCGATGGTGGGAGAAAGCGGGGAGACATGCGTGGTCGAGGCTGAATTCGACGTCTCCGGCGACGAGGCGCTGCATGCTGTCATAGAAGAAAACGACGTGGACTGGTGCGGGGGAAAACTTCTGATCAGGCGAAGCGTAAACCGCAGCGGCCGTTCCCGTTCCTTTGTCAATGACGTGCCGGTGCAGGTGCAGCTGCTCCAGGCTCTTTCGTCCCGTCTCATAGACATACATTCCCAGCACAGGACTTCGGCGTTGACGGATCCGGCTTTCCAGCGGAGCATGCTGGATGCCTTTGCCGGGAATGGCGGCCTGCTGCGTGAGTGCGGCGAACTGTACCGCAGGAGCGTTGCGATGAAAAAAGAACTCGGAGAGCTCAGGGAGCTTGCCGCGAAGACTGCTGCCGAAAGGGACTATGACGAGGCCGTGTTCGGGCAGCTTGAGGCCGCGGGGCTGAAGGGCGGCGAACTGGAGGAACTTGAAGCGGAGCAGAAGCAGCTTGCCAACGCGGAGGACATCAAGACGGCCCTGTTTGCCGTGCAGAACCTTATGTCTCCTTCCGGCGAAGGAGGCGCTGAATCCGTCCACGATGTTTTAAAGGAAGCCGAAAAGACGTTGAGGAAAGTGGGCGGCTTCATTCCGGCCGCGGAGGCTCTCGGAGACCGCATCGAATCGTCCCGTCTGGAGCTGGACGACATAATGTCGGAAGTGGAGACGCTGAACGCGGGCATCGAAGTGTCGGAAACGCGTCTGCAGGAAGTGGACGACAGGCTTTCGATGCTTTACGGCCTGCTGAAAAAGAATGCCTGCGGCAATGTCGCGGAACTCATCGCATTGAGAGATTCGCTTGCCGTGAAATTGGGCGACGCTTCGACGCTCGGGGACAGGATCGCGGAACTTGAGGCGGAGACGGAAAAGGTATCGGCGGAACTTTCGGCGGCGGCGGACAGGCTGCATGAGGCCAGGACCGGGGCCGCGGAGGCCTTTGCCGGCTCGGTGCGCGAATCGCTCGGATTTTTGGAATTGGAGCGGGCCGTCTTTGAGGTGGCGTTCCGTGACATGCCGGTTGAGGCGGCCGGCAGGGACGAGATATCGTTCATGTTTTCCTCCACGGGCAGGGCTCCCGCCGAACTTTCAAAATGTGCCTCGGGCGGCGAACTTTCCCGCATCATGCTGAGCCTTAAGGCCGTGATGGCGCGTTACACGGATATGCCGACGATGGTTTTCGATGAGATAGATACCGGAGTGTCCGGCAGCGCCGCGGACAGGATGGGGTCCATGATATGCGACATGGGAAAGAACATGCAGGTAATAGCCATAACCCATCTTCCACAGGTGGCCTCAAAGGGCGACGCCCATTATCTTGTCAGCAAAGAAATTTCCGGAAAGGACGGCAGGACCGTCACTTCCATACGCAAGCTCGGCGATGGGGAGCGCGTCGTCGAGATCGCAAGGATGCTCAGCGGCTCCGTCATAACCGATGCGGCCATGGACAATGCCCGTGCGCTGCTGTCTTCGGAATAGCTTTTTTATCTTGCAAGTCCCGTTGTGAAGTCGCGGCGATAGATTATCCGCCGTACTGCCGTATTCACTAAAGCGCCGCTATTCTGCCTCGCAAACAGCACGTCCGTATGGAGAAGCCCGAAGCCTTTCCCGTCGGCCATTTCTTTCCACGATTTCCCGTATTCCGTGCAGAGACGGGCAAGACATTTCGCCGTATCGTATCCCTGAAAGGCGAACTGGCTCGGCTCGGTGCCGTAGAGCGCCCTGTACTGCAGCACGAATTTCTGGACTTCCGGAGAGGAATAATCGGCGAAATAGGCCGTCGATACATGCATGTCGGCCTTGTGCATGTCGGCCTCGCCTATGCTATCCATGCTGCGGACTTTCGAAGGCGCATATATGGTGATGCGGTAATTGCGTCCGAGCATGATCCCGAGGTTGCGCATGACGTCCCCCACGAAACGGCTGTTCTCCGACGCCAGGATGATGCGGTTCTCCCCATCTTTGTCCAATATGGCCCCGAGCCTTGCGGCGATCGTCGTGCCTTCGGGGATGGAATAATAAAGGTGGTTGAACGGCAGATACAATTCCGACAAAGTATTGGCTATGCACTCCTGGATTTCATGCGGACCGTTTTTTTCGGCTATCAGCACCACCTTGTCGCCTCCCTTGAAATCTTCTTTTACCCAGCGGGCCATGTCCCGGTACTGGTATTCCGACGGAGAAGGTATCTGTACGAAATTGGCGTTGGCGCCGGCGAGTTCCAGGGCCTTTTGGTCGAGAGGGGAGACAATCTGCCCCTCGCCTGCGGCCGATGAGAGCACCGAGGCGAGATCCGCGGCCGAAGTAGGGCCTATGACGAAATCATTGGAGGTGAATATGCTCCGGTCAGGCATGCCCGCCGCCATGTCGTATGCCGACAGGCGGACTCCGATTCCGGATTCCTTAAGGTCTTTGACGGCGAGAAGGACTCCTGCGTAAAAATCCATGGTGCTTACGCTGGCATTGCTTTTTGCATTGAACGGCAGCAGCAGCGCCATGTCGACGCTGTTTTTCGGCGTGAACGCGGCGATGACGTCTTCATGATCTTTCCCGTCGTCCGCGGGAACGGATTCCCCGGCGGCATTGTCTTCTTCGTCTTCGGGGACTTTCCCCGTAGGGATCCTTAGTACCTGTTTCCGCGATACTTTCTTGGTGGCGAGATGGTTGAAAGCCATTATGTCCTCTGCGGGCACTCCGTATTTTCTGGCTATGTCATCGAGGCTTTCGAGCCACCTGACGGTGTGCGTGATGTATCCTGCCGGCTCCGGAATGTCTTTTTTCACGGCCGCGACGGTGTCCTGTCGCGCCGCCGTCTCCTGTGCGGCTTCCCGCGCCGCCGCCGTCTCCTGAACTGCCGCCGCGCTTATGGGAATGTAGATTATGCTGTCTTTCTGCAGTCCTTTTTCCTTGAGGACAGGATTTATGTCGATTATGGCCTGCTCGGTCACTCCGTACGTCTTGGCGATGGAGTACAGTGTCTGCCTTTCAAGTACGGTATGCGCATAATACAATATTCCGTTCAGCTTTACTTTTTCCTTGGATATCGTCACCGGCGCGGGCGTATAGCTTTGGGCCGGCGCATACGGGCAGAAGGCCATGCATGCGACGGCGGCGAATAAGACTGGCAGAAGTTTCTTGTTCATGTCGGGCAATATTAAAGTGTATCGGCAAATTCCGTAAGTTCACTGCAAAAGCGGGACCACGACAGGCGTTCCTTCTCTTTTCTGATGCAAAGGACGCAGCTTTCCCGTATGGCGGGGTCCGAGAAATACTTTCTGATTCCTCCGAGCACGGCGTCCGGCTCCGGGGCGTCCACCACTATGCCGGTGCCGCCGTCTCCCACGGCCGATTTGAGCCCGCCGGTGTCCGTGACTATCATCGGCACTTCGAAATGATAGGATATGGAACTGATGCCGCTCTGCGTGGCGCTCCGGTACGGCAGCACGGTCACGTCGGCCGCGGAAAAGAATACCTTTACCCGCGAGTCCGGTATGTATTCGGGAAATATCTTCACCCTTTCGCGGGTTTCGGGCGGGAGTCCGTCAATGAGCCCGGCGTATGGCTCGAACGAGCCGTACGGCTCTCCGGCGATGATCAGCTGAAAGTCTTCCGGCAGCCTTGCGAAAGCCTTTATCAATATGTCCAGCCCCTTGTATTTCCGTATGAGTCCGAAAAACAATATGTTTTTCTTTCCCGGAGCCAGCCCGAGCGACTTCTCGGCTTCTTCGCGGGAAAGCTTTTCCCCGAAATGCGAATAAAGCGGGTGCGGAAGCATCCTGAACACAGCTCCGGGCCGTATTTCGGCGAGCTCGCGGCTGACGGAGCCGGACATGGTGATGAAGCCTCTGAACCCTCCAAGAAAATATCTGGTCAGCGCCGTGTCGAAAAAATGTCTTTCATGCGGAATGACGTTGTCGAGCACTGCGACGGTCTTGCAGCGGCCTTTCAGCCTGCGGGCCACGTATCCGAGCGACGGCGCGAAATAGGGCATCCAATACCTTGTAAGCAGCAGATCCGGATTCCATTCGGCTATGGTCCTGGCCGTCTTTATATATGTAAGCGGATTGGCGGTGTCCAGAACGGGCGTGCTTTCCACTGCGGCGGCCTCGTCGTCCTCCGTCACATATTGGGTTTTCCCGGGAAACAGGAATTCGGGATATTGTCTTTTGAAATTGAACGCCTTGACGTCATGCGACCTGCCCAGTTCCGTCAGGATGGCCGTGTTAAACTGGGATATGCCGCCCCGATAGGGATGGAAACATGACAGGATGGCGATTTTCAAAATGCGGGGCCGTCGTTATTTCTTGGAATCCTTTGTCTTGACGTATTCCTCGTTGAGGCCGAGCAGAAGTTCGTCGGTGATGTCGAGCTGAGGCTGTCCTATCGCCACGGGCATGGGCAGGATGTCCCCCTGGGTGGTGAGGATCAGCGCGAACTGCTTCTCTTCGTTGTATTTCTCGACGAACTCCATGATGGCGTTCATTATCTGGTTGAGCATCACCTGCTGTTCTTCGGCGATCTCGTTGTTTTTCTGCATTGCGTAATTCTGGTAGTCGGCTCTCTGCTGTTCGAGCTTCTGGCCCTGGGCCTCGGCCACCGAGCGGGTGAGAAGTCCCTTGTCAAGCTTTTCCTGAAATGAGTTGATATCGTTCTGCAGCTTGCTCCCCCTTCTGTCTATTTCAGACTGTATGCCCGCGACTTTGGTCTCCACCACCGAACGGAGATCGTTGGCCATGTCGTAGCCCGACATCACTTTGTCAAGGTTGAAATAAACTATGCTGCCTGTCAGCGAGAGGCTGTCGGTCTTTGCCGGCGCGGCGGCGGGCTTGCTTCCTCCGTTGCATGATGCGATGGAAACGATCAGGGCCGCAGCTGCGGCCGCACGGGCCATTATGCCGAGAAAAGGGAATGTCTTTTTCATTATCATATAAATTATAGTTTCAGTCATGCGGGACGGCTCCGTCTACATGCGCGGACGCCGACCCGTGCAAAAGTAATCAAAAATTCCTTATTTTTGAAAGGTATGCCTTAATTGTTGCCTCGAGGCCGAGATACAGGGCGTCGCATATCAGCGCGTGGCCTATGGAGACTTCGTCCGTCCATGGGATGGAGCGTATGAACCATGCGAGGTTTTCAAGGGACAGGTCGTGCCCAGCATTGAGTCCGAGACCGCATTCCCTGGCCCTTTCGGCTGTCCTGACATAGGCCGCGGCCGCGCTTTCGGGGTCGGAACGGTACGCCAGTGCATATCCCGCGGTATAGAGCTCCACCCTGTCGGCGCCGCATGCCGCCGCGCCCTCCGCCATGGCCGGGTCCGGGTCGATGAAAATGGACGTGCGTATGCCGTGCGATTTGAATTCGGCGCATACCTCCCTAAGGAAATCCTTGTGGACGAGCGTGTTCCAGCCGGCGTCGGACGTGAGCGCGTCGGGCGCGTCGGGCACCAGCGTCACCTGGTCCGGAACCACTTCATCGACGAGGTCGATGAATCCGGCGACGGGATTGCCTTCAATGTTGAATTCTGTGCTGAGCAGCGGACGTATCTCCCTTACGTCGGAATACTTTATGTGCCTTTCGTCCGGACGCGGATGCACCGTGATGCCTTCGGCGCCGAAGCGTTCGCAGTCCAGCGCGGCCTTCGCCACATCCGGCACCGAACCGCCCCGCGCATTGCGCAAGGTGGCGATTTTGTTGATATTGACGCTTAGTCTTGTCATTTCACTATTGTAAAAGCAAAAGCAAAAATATACATTATTGCGAAAACTTAACAGAATTTGTACTATTTTTGAGACCTTGTATTTTTGGGTCGGTTATGAAATTTGCTGTTTACGTAAAGACTCCGGAGCTCAGGAATGATGAAAGATTGTCCTCCATGCTGTCCGCCCTCGTTTCCGCAGGCGCGGAAACATATTTCATAGAGACTGCGGGCGACCTCAGGGAGGGGACCGGCATGCTTCTCAGCATAGGGGGCGACGGTACATTCCTGTCGGCTTCCAAGCGCGTGGGCGACAGCGGCATACCGGTGCTCGGCGTCAATCTCGGCAGGCTCGGCTTCCTGTCGGAGAATGATATAGGCGAGGTGATCGAACCTCTGCTGGCAGGGGATTATTCCATAGAGGAAAGGGAATTGCTGAAGGTGTCCGCCGAAGGGCTCGCCCCGGACAGATATTATCCTTACGCCCTGAACGAAGTTTCGGTGCACCGCTGCGGCTCGGCCATGCTCGGGGTGACGGTGGCCCTGGACGGACGGAAACTGCCGGTCTATTGGGCCGACGGCCTGCTCGTGGCGACGAGTTCCGGCTCCACGGCGTATTCCCTCAGCGTCGGAGGGCCCATCTGCATGCCTGAATCGCGCGTGCTTATAATAGCCCCCATCGCCCCGCACAATCTCAACGTCCGTCCCCTCGTGGTGCCGGATCATTCGTCGATCGACATTTCGGTACACAGCAGGGACGGCGCGTTCATGTTTTCCATGGACAACAGGACCGAAACCGTGGAGGCCGGCACGAGGCTTTCCGTCTCGGTGGCACAGTTTTCGCTTAAGAGAGTCAGACTGAACAAGTACAATTTCGTAAAGGCATTAACGAGCAAACTGTTCTGGGGCGAGGATGTCCGGAACGGAGCGGAACAATGATTTTGTATGACGGAGAATAAAAAGGTCCCCGCGCATGTTTCCATAATAATGGACGGCAACGGCAGATGGGCCAGGGAAAGAGGCAGGGAACGGGTTTTCGGGCATTTCGAAGGCGTCGAGAGCGTCCGCGTGTGCACCGAGGCGGCAGTGGAGGCCGGAGTGAAGTATCTGTCGCTCTACGCTTTTTCCGAAGAGAATTGGGGACGTCCGGAAAGTGAGGTGTCGGCTCTGATGGAGCTGATGATGAAGTCCATGAAGAATGAGCTCAAGACTTTTCTGGACAATGACATACGTTTCGTCGTGCTCGGCAACAGGGCCCGTCTCGGGGACGAGATGAACGCCGCCATAGACAACATGATGGAACTCACCGCCTCCAACAAGGTGCTCACGCTCATCCTGTTTCTGAGCTACAGCGGCAAATGGGACATACTGCAGGCGGCCAAAAGACTTGCGAAGGAGACGGGCGGCGATCCCGAAAAGCTGGCGCAGGTGGGCCAGGAGGAATTCGGACGCCTTCTCGTGACAAAGGATTATCCGGATCCCGACCTTATCATAAGGACTTCCGGCGAACTGCGCCTGAGCAACTACCTGCTGTGGCAGGGCGCCTACTCCGAATATTATTTCACGCCCGTGACATGGCCGGATTTCCGCAGGGAGCAGTTTTTCGAAGCCCTGGAAGACTATGCCTCGCGCGACAGGCGTTTCGGAAAAGTCAAATAAATCTTATATATTTGCAAATTCAATTGACAGATGATGAACATTGCCCGGAAATTATGCGTTTTCACGCTGTGCCTGATGTCGGTGGCGGCATGGGGACAGACGGAACGCAATTCCATAGAGATAGATTATGAAAACGCGAAGAAATACGTTCTGGGCGGCGTGTCCGTAGAGGGCAACACTTACTTCAGCTCCGAGCAGATAATACAGCAGACGGGGCTGGTCAAGGGCATGGAAATCACCGTTCCGGGCGAGGACATCTCCAACATAGTGAACAGGCTGTGGGCGCAGAGATATTTCGAGGACGTGGCCATATCGCTCGACTCTCTGAGCAGCGCCGGAGACAGCGCCTGGCTTAAAATCAGCATAATGGAACGCCCGAGGGTGTCGAGATGGACCTTCTCCGGCGTGAAGAGTTCGGAGCGCAAGGATCTGCAGGAACGCCTCAGGCTGCGTCCGGGAAGGGAATTCTCCGATTACGTGTCCAAGACCGCGGTCGACAACATAAAGAAATATTACAAGGAAAAGGGCTTCATGCTCGTGGACGTTGACGTGCAGGTGGAGAAGGACTCGGTGATACGGAGCGCCATCAGGGTGAACTTCGCCGTCGACAAAGGGGAGAAGGTGCGCATAAAGACCATCAACTTCATAGGCAACGACGATGTGTCCGACTTCAAGATCGCCAAGACCATGAAGAAGACGAAGTCGAACAAGCTATACAACTTCTTCAGTTCCAAGAAATTCAACGAGAAGGAGTATGAAAGCGACAAGCGCAGTTCCCTGCAGGCTTTCAACGAGGCCGGATTCCGCGACGCGCGTCTGGTAAAGGACTCGTTGTATTATGTGGAGCCCAACCGGCTCGGGATCGATCTTACCTACGACCAGGGCCACCGCTATTATTTCAGGAACATAACCTGGACCGGCAATTCGGTCTATTCGTCGGACCAGCTCAACCAGTTGCTGCAGATACAGAAAGGCGACGTGTATGACCTTGTCACCATGAACAAGAGGCTTTTCGGCGGAGGGAAGCAGTCCGACTACGACATATCCAAGCTGTACAGGGACAACGGCTACCTGTTCTTCAACCTAAGCCCCGTCGAGATGAACATAGAGAATGATTCCGTGGACGTCGAGATGCGCATTTCCGAGGGCAAGCCGGCCACTTTGAACAACATCATCATCAACGGCAACGACCTTACCAACGAGAGGGTGGTGCGCCGTCAGGTATTCACGCGGCCGGGCTATCTGTTCAGCCAGACGGATTTCGAACGCTCCATCAGGGAGATCGCCTCGCTCGGCCAGTTCGATCCGGAGGCCATCTCGAACCCCGAGACCGGATGGTCGTTGGTAACCAACGAGGCCAACAATACGGTGGACATAGTATACAACGTGACGGAGCGGCCTTCTTCGCAGCTGGAACTTTCCGGCGGATGGGGCGGCAACACTTTCGTGGCCACCGTGGGCGTCAGCTTCAACAATTTCTCGAGCAGACGCATGTTCGAGAAATCCGCATGGCGTCCCGTCCCGCTCGGCGACGCGCAGAATCTGGCGCTTCGCTTCCAGACCAACGGCACATACTATACGGCCCTTACCGCCAGCTTCGTGGAACCGTGGCTGTTCGGCAAGAAACCTACGTCGTTCAGCATGTCCGCATATTATACGAGGCAGACCAATTCGTGGCTCGAACTCGGCATACTCAGCAACGACCGTGTATTCGAAGTGTACGGCGCGGCCATCGGCCTCGGCAACCGGCTGAAATGGCCGGACAACTATTTCGTGCTGTACAACAGCCTGAGCTGGCAGACATACCGTCTCAAGAACTGGTACAACGACTATTTCATGTTCAACGACGGTACGTCCCACAACCTGAGCTACACCATAAACCTGAGCCGCAACTCGTCCGACCAGCAGATCTATCCCCGTTCCGGCTCCGAGTTCTCGCTGTCCCTGCAGCTTACGCCGCCGTATTCCCTGTTCCGCAAGCATGGCTACGACAGGCAGGGCAATCCCGTAAAAGTGTCCAACTGGCGCGAAGTCAACTACGATACGTGGACTTCCCAGCAGAGGTACAAATGGATAGAATACCATAAGTGGAAATTCAGCGGCGCGGTATACAGCAAGCTGATAGACAACTTGGTGCTCATGACGCGGGCGCAGTTCGGATATCTCGGCTACTACAACCGCAACTGGGGCTATTCTCCGTTCGAAGGCTTCCTCGTCGGCGGCGACGGCATGTCAGGCTACAACAGCTACGGTTCCGACGTCATAGCGCTGAGGGGATACGAAAACTATTCGCTTACCCCCATGCAGCTGACACCTTACAGCCCCAACGGAGCATACGCCGGATATGTATATGACAAGTTCACCGTTGAGCTGCGCTACCCGTTGATCCTGCAGCCGCAGTCCACTATATTCGCCCTGCTCTTCCTCGAGGGAGGAAACTGCTGGTCCGAGATCCGCAATTTCAATCCTTTCCAGATAAAGCGCTCCGCAGGCGTCGGCGTCAGGGTGTTCCTGCCGATGATAGGCCTGCTCGGCATCGACTGGGGCTACGGCTTCGACGACAAAGATTCTGGCGGCAGCCAGTTCCACTTCATAATCGGACAGCAGTTCTGACAAAGATCTAACAATGTTAAATCAATAGATATGAAAAAAATCATTTTGTTCGCCGCAATGGCATTCTTCACAATCTCTGCTTCGGCCCAGGTGAAGATCGGTTATGTCAATTTCACCGAGCTCGTGCAGCTTATGCCCGAGGCCGATTCTGCAAGGTCGCAGATGTCCGCTTCGGCCAAAGAGGCCGACGACATGTACCAGAGCATGGTGGACGAGTTCAATTCCAAGTATCAGGAGTACGACCAGAAGAAGGCTTCATGGACGTCGGCAATCAGGGAGAACAAAGAAAAGGAACTCAATGAAATAAGCGGCAGGATCCAGGAATTCCAGCAGTCCATACAGCAGGAACTTAATCAGCAGCAGAACACTTTGTTCGCTCCCATCTACCAGAAGGCCCAGGATGCCGTCAGGAATCTTGCGAAGGCTAAGGGAGTGACCGTCCTGCTCGATTTGTCATCGGCCATTTATTTCGACCCCGACAATACCGTGGATCTTACTCAGGAGGCCAGGAAAGCCCTTTCCATCAAGGACGGCAGGACTCTTGAATCGCTTCAGCAGGAACTTGCGGCCCGCCAGCAGGCCCAGCAGCAGTAGCATGCGGATGCAAAAGCGTATACAGGCCTTGAAAGGGCCTGTTTTTTGATTAAAATGTTTTGGATAAGTGAGCAATAATGTATATGTTTGCAATCCGAAACTGATAATCTAATTAAGATTCTTAACATATCATGCAACATAAAGTCATTGACGCTGATGACGTTGTTATAAAGTTTGCAGGAGACTCCGGGGACGGCATGCAGCTCACCGGAGCTCTTTTCGCAAATATGTCCGCCGTCTACGGCAACGGACTCGCGACTTTTCCTGATTATCCTGCTGAAATAAGGGCGCCGAAAGGTACCGTGAGCGGCGTCTCCGGCTTTCAGGTACACATAGGCAGCCATCCGGTATGTACGCCCGGAGACTATTGCGACATGCTCGTGGCCATGAATCCAGCCGCGTTGAAGGCCAACGCGAAGTGCCTGAAAAGAACGGCGCTCGTGCTCGTGAACGAGGACGCCTTCGACGATGCGGGGCTGGAAAAAGCCGGATTCACGCGCAATCCTTTCGAAGAACTGCACATAGACGACAGGACCATAATATCCGCGCCGATTACCAAGCTGACGGAAGAAAGCCTGAAGGACAGCGGTCTGGACACCGTCTCCGTCCACAAGTGCAGGAACATGTTCACTCTCGGAATGGCCTGTTTCATCTACGGCCGTCCGCTTGAATACATTTACGGATATCTGGAAAAGAAATTCGGCAGGAAACATCCGGAGATGCTCGCGCCGAACAAAAAAGTGGTGACCGACGGCTTCAATTATGCCGCCGCCATCCAGGCCGTACCCAATACTTATATGGTGGCGCCCGCGGAATTGGAAAAAGGCCTGTACCGCAGCATCACCGGCAACCAGGCCATAGCCTGGGGCCTCATCGCGGCAGCCGAAAAGGCCGGCCTGCCGCTGTTCTGCGGCTCATATCCGATAACTCCGGCCACGACCATCCTCGAAGAGCTTGCCATATACAAGAATCTCAACGTGAAGACCATGCAGACGGAGGACGAAATTGCGGGCATATGCACTGCGATAGGCGCGTCCTTCGCCGGCAGTCTGGCGGTCACCACCACTTCCGGTCCGGGCCTTTCCCTGAAGTCGGAAGCCCTCGGACTGGCCGTCATGACCGAGCTGCCGCTTGTAGTGGTCGACGTGCAGAGGGCCGGTCCATGCACCGGCATGCCGACGAAGACCGAGCAGGCGGACCTTGACGAGGCCCTCTACGGCCGCAACGGCGAAAGTCCGCTGCCCGTGATGGCCGCGCATTCTCCCGCCCATTGTTTCGAGGCGGCTTTCATGGCCGCGAAGATTGCCCTGGAGCACATGACCCCGGTGATCCTGCTGTCCGAAGGCTTTCTCGGCAACGGGTCGGAGCCGTGGAAAATCCCGTCCATGAAGGATTGTCCTGACATAAAGCCCCGTTTCGCCGCCGAGAGGGAGGGCGCATTCAGTCCTTTCGAACGCGACGCCGACACCCTCGCCAGAGAGTGGGCGGTGCCCGGGCGCAAGGGATTCGAGCACAGGGTAGGAGGACTCGAGAAAACCCATTGCGGGGTCCTTTCCAATGATCCCGTCAACCATGAGCTGATGGTGTCCGAGCGTGCGGAGAAGGTGGCGAGATTGGCCGCATGCATTCCCGCGCTCAAGGTGGACGGCCCGTCGCACGGCAGGCTGCTCGTAGTCGGCTGGGGCGGCACGTACGGACATATTGCCACGGCCGTCGCTTCAGTCCGTGAAAAGGGCGCCGACGTCAGCTCGGCCCATTTCGATTTCATAAATCCTCTGCCCGAAAATACGGAGGAAGTCCTTTCCGGATTCGGACGCATCCTTGTCTGCGAGCTGAACGGAGGGCAGTTCGCGGATTATCTGAGGAGCCGCCATCCGGGGCATGAATATATCCGGTACAACAAGATACAAGGTCAGACGTTCCTTGCGGCCGAGCTCGGAGACGCCATCGAAAAAGCATTGTAGTTTATGTCACAATACACTTTTAAAGATTTCAAGAGCGATCAGGAAGTGCGCTGGTGCCCCGGTTGCGGAGATTATTCCGTTTTGGCCGCGTTGCAGAGGATTCTTCCCAAAGTCTGCGAAGAAAAAGGCATCGAAAAGGAAAAAGTAGTGGTAGTGTCCGGCATAGGATGCTCCTCGCGGCTTCCGTATTACATGAACACTTACGGATTCCACAGCATACACGGACGCGCCACGGCCATAGCCACCGGCGTCAAGGTGGCCAATCCGGAGCTTTGCGTATGGCAGGCGAGCGGCGACGGAGACGCCCTCGCAATAGGCGGCAACCATTTCATACATGCCATACGCAGGAACGTAGACATAAATATAATGCTGTTCAACAACCGTATCTACGGCATGACCAAGGGACAGTATTCTCCTACGTCCAAGTTCGGCGCCATAACCAAGACTTCGCCGTACGGCACGGTCGAAAATCCTTTCGAGCCCGGCAGTCTCGTGCTCGGCGCGAAGGGCACTTTCTTCGCCCGCAGCCTTGACGTCGATCTCGCCCTGAACGAGGAAATAATGCTGGCTGCTTCGCGCCATGAGGGCACTTCGGTCATGGAGTTCCTGACCAACTGCGTCATTTTCAACAACGGAGCCCATGCCGAAATATCCTCCAGGGAGCATCGCGCCGACCATACCATAGTGCTTCGCGCCGGCGAGAAAATGATTTTCGGCGCCGAGAGGAACAGGGGCATCATGCTTGACGGCTGGAAGCTCAGGACGGTGACGATAGGGGAGGACGGCGTCGGCGAAGACGACATCCTCGTCCATGATCCGCATTCGGACAACATAGGGCTGCAGATGATGCTTGCCGAGATGAAGGGGCCCGAATTCCCGGTGGCCCTCGGCGTCATAAGGGACGTGGCCTCGCCTACGTACGACAAATGCGTGTGCGAACAGTGCGGCTCGGTGACGGCCAAGGCTTCCATACGTTCCGTGGACGAGTTGCTGACGAGCGGCTCCGTATGGGAAGTGAAATGAAATGGATAATCACATAGTAATTCAATAATATCCAATTCCAAAATGAAAACAACTGAAATAATGGCAGGGCTCCAGGCAAAGTATCCTGGAGAGAAAGAGTACCTTCAGGCCGTGCAGGAGGTACTGGAGTCCATTGAGGATGTCTACAACGAGCATCCCGAATTCGAAGCCGCCAAAATCGTCGAGCGCATCGTCGAGCCTGACCGCATCTTTACGTTCAGGGTGACGTGGATCGATGACAAGGGCGAGGTGCAGGTCAACACCGGCTACCGCATCCAGTTCAACAGCGCCATAGGACCTTACAAGGGCGGCCTGCGTTTCCACAAGGCCGTGACGCCTTCCATGCTCAAGTTCCTCGGTTTCGAACAGACTTTCAAGAACGCTCTTACCACCCTTCCCATGGGCGGCGCCAAGGGCGGTTCCGATTTCGATCCGGTGGGCAAGTCGGACGCCGAGATCATGCGCTTCTGCCAGGCGTTCATGCTCGAGCTTTGGAACTGCATCGGTCCCGACCAGGATATCCCTGCCGGAGATGTCGGAGTGGGAGGACGTGAAATAGGATTCCTCTACGGAATGTACAAAAAGCTTGCGCGCGAATACAATACCGGCGTCCTCACCGGAAAGGGCAGCACCTGGGGCGGCTCCATCCTCCGTCCTGAGGCTACCGGCTTCGGCGCCCTGTATTTCACCAGCCATCTTCTCGCAAAGGCCGGCAAGAGCATCGAGGGCAAGAAAGTGGCCATCTCCGGCTTCGGCAACGTGGCGTGGGGAGCTGCTACCAAGGCCGTACAGCTCGGGGCCAAGGTCGTGGCCGTTTCCGGTCCCGACGGAGTATGCCATATCCCTGCCGGCATCACTCCTGAGATGATAGACTATATGCTTGTACTGCGTGCATCCAACAAAAACGTGGTGGCCCCGATGGCCGAAAAATTCGAGGGCGTGCAGTTCATTCCCGGCAAAAAGGCGTGGAGCGTTCCTTGCGACATAGCCCTTCCCTGCGCATTCCAGAATGAGCTCAGCGAGGCCGACGCCAGAGAGCTCAAGGCGAACGGATGCTGGTGCTGCTGCGAAGTCTCCAACATGGGATGCCAGCCTGAAGCCATCCATTTCTTCCAGAACAACGGTGTGCTCTTCGCTCCCGGAAAGGCTGTCAATGCGGGCGGCGTAGCCACTTCAGGCCTCGAGATGACGCAGAATGCAAGCCACATAAGCTGGTCCGCCGAGGAAGTGGATTCCAAGCTGCATTTCATCATGAAGAACATACACGAGCAGTGCGTGCAGTTCGGCACCCAGCCTGACGGGCACGTCGATTATGTGAAGGGCGCCAATATCGCCGGCTTCATGAAAGTGGCCCGTGCAATGCTTGAGCAGGGAATCGTCTGACGAATCGCCTCACGGCGATGCGGCTGTAATGATTGAAGGCGGCGACCGGAACCAAGGCGCCGCCTTGTTCATTTTCCATGATTGGAAATAGGCAAATAATTCATAACTTTGCGCCCGTTACAATTTAAACAAGACGTTTTTAATTATGGCAAACGGTAAAATAAATGTGAAATACTGCATATTTCTGCCGATTGTACTGCTCGTGACCATTGTTCTTTGGGCGGTACCGTGCAGTTTTTTCGGTATTCCTGACCTCACGGTCGTACAGCAGAGGGTGATAGCGCTTTTCGTGTTCGCCGCCCTCATGTGGATTTTTGAGATAATCCCCAACTGGACGACCTCGCTTCTTGTGATAGTGATATCCCTTCTGACCGTTTCGGACAAGGGCATAGGATTCTTCTGCAATCCCGAACTGGGCAAGCTTGTCAATTACAAGGACATCATGTCGTCTTTCGCCGATCCAGTGGTGATGCTTTTCCTCGGAGGATTCGTGCTTGCCATCATGGCTGAAAAATACGGATTGGACGTGTCTCTGGCCCGCTTCCTGCTCAAGCCGTTCGGCACCAATCCCAAGATGGTGCTTCTCGGCTTCCTGCTCGTGATATCCATTTTCTCGATGTTCATGAGCAACACCGCCACGGCCGCGATGATGCTTGCATTCCTCGCCCCCGTGCTTGCGGTGCTTCCGAGCGATGACAAAGGCAAGATAGGGCTTGCGCTTGCGATTCCCGTGGCCGCCAATATCGGCGGCATCGGCACGCCCATCGGCACGCCCCCCAACGCGACAGCGGTGAAATTCCTTTCCGAAGCGGGCTATGAAGTGACTTTCCTGGACTGGTCGATCAGGATGATTCCTTATGTGATAATAATGATTCTCATAGCATGGGTGATCCTGCAGGTGCTGTTCCCGTTCAAGTCCGACAAAGTTGTCCTTGAGATACCCGAAAACAAGCGCAAGAAAGACTGGAAGACCATGGTCGTATGGATTACTTTCTTCGTCACCATACTTCTGTGGGCGACCGAACAGTTCACCAAAATCAATTCCAATGTCGTGGCACTCATACCTTTGGGTGTATTTACGGCCTGCGGAATATTCACCAAGGAAGATATCAAGGACATCAACTGGAGCGTACTTTGGCTCGTCGCCGGAGGTTTTGCGCTCGGCACATGCCTGCAGGGGACCGGTCTCGCTTCCGTGCTGATAAAGGCCATACCCTTCGGCTCGATGTCGGTCATTGTCGTATTCGTGGTAGCCGGCCTGATCTGCTACTTCCTTTCCAATTTCATCAGCAACAGCGCCACCGCCGCACTGCTCATCCCCATCCTCATCGTCGTGGCGGAGGGCATGGCGGATCCTGCCGCGGCCAACAACGCTTCGTTCCTTTCTTTCGGCGGCACATATGCCATGATTTCATTCATCGCGGTCTGCGCCTCCATCGCCATGCTGTTCCCTGTTTCCACGCCGCCTAACGCGATCGCGTCTTCGACCGGGCTCGTGGAGACCAAGGACATGGCCAAGGTGGGAATCATCATGGGCGTCGTAGGCTTCGTGCTCGGATATTTCTGGCTCACCAAGATATTCCCGTTTTGATAGATAAACCGTAAAATGAACAGGATTATGAAAAGAAATGCAATGGTTTTGGCATTGTTCGCGATGCTGCTGCCTTCGTACGGCGCTTTTGCCGCGGACGAGGGAGGGGAGGCCAAAGCCCATATCAAGCCTTATGGATTTATCCGTAACTACGCCATAGTCGATTCCAGAAAGAGCAAGACGCTGACGGAAGAAATATTCTATATCATTCCGCTCGACAAAAGCATGGTGAACGGCGTCGACGTCAATGCGGTGCCGAACTTCAAGTTCCAGGCCCTCACTACGCGCCTCGGCCTTGACGTGACCGGCTACAAAGTCGGACAGACCAAGATAGAGGGAAAGATAGAGGCCGATTTCTATTGCCTCAACTCTTCGGGCAATACGCCCACGCTCCGCATGCGTCTCGCCTATATGGATCTGATATGGGATTATGCGGATCTGCGCATCGGACAGGCATGGCACCCCATGGCTGCGGACATGCCCCATGGAATCAATCTTGAGACAGGCGTGCCGTTCAATCCTTTCAGCCGCACGGCCCAGATAATGTTCAACGGCCATATCGGCAGGCATTTTGTCGTGACCGCGGGCATTCTCGAACAGCTCCAGTACCGTTCATCCGGTCCTGACCAGAGCGACATGACGAAGACCGTGGCAAGCAACAATTTTGCCAAGCATGCCATGGTGCCGGAGGCCTACGTCGGGCTTACTTTCAAGACCGGCGGATTCCTCGCGAGGGCGGGAGTCGACATGCTCACCATCAAGCCGAGGTACGGATACACTTCCGGCGGGGAAAGGATAAAGGACATGCTTTTCACCGTGTCGCCTTTCGTATATGCCCAGTATACTTCCAAAAAGTTCCAGATAAAGGCCAAGAGCGTGTTCGCGCAGGCGGGGGAGCACATGCAGATGCTCAGCGGCTATGCGGCCGTGGAAAAAGTGAGCGACGCCGAGTACAAGTATTCTCCGCTGCAGCAGTCCGCTTCGTTTGTGTCCTTCCAGTACGGAGGAGGCGCCCTGCAGGCCCAGATGATGCTTGGATATACCCGGAATTTCGGAACGATAAAGCCGGTGCTGAACGGGAACAGCGACTACATTTATGTGAACTCCAACGGGTTCAAGAACATCAATTCCATGTTCCGCGCCACGCCTACGTTGATCTACAATCTCGGCAAGTGCCAGTTTGCGCTTGAATACAATATCACCGGAGTGCGTTACGGCGATGTCAATTCGCTTGACAAATACGGGCTTGCGGTCAAGGATCTGCACACCGTGTTCAATCATCGCGTGTCCCTCATGACCAAGTTCACTTTCTGACGCGGCGGAGGAGAAATGAAAAAGGGCTTGACTAATACTTTTTAGTCGGGCCCTTTAGTCGTTCCGGTTCCTTTAAAAAGCAACTTTTCGCGACAAATTTGATGCTTTTCCAAAAAAAGAACTAATTTTGTAAGCGGAGCATGTTGTTCCGCTTAAAATTATTTATTATTAATCACTAACCTCATTTCTATGGATCGAACATTACTTAAAGTGGTTTCGGCCCTGTTCGTAATGATTGTGGGGGGGGGTATTTTTAGAGCTTCAAGCATCTGAAAATCAGACATTTCTATCCCAAAATCCGCGTACAACGAAGATTACCGGTACTGTAGTCGACAGTGAGGGACCCCTCCCGGGGGCCAACGTAATCGTCAAAGGTACGACCATGGGCACAACCACGAGAGATGACGGCACCTTCGAACTTTCAGGTGTCGCTCCCGACGCAACGCTCGAAATCTCTTTTGTCGGGTATGTCACTCAGACCGTGCCGGTCAACAACCGCACGAGCATTGAAATCACATTGACGCCCGATACGCTGCTGGAGGAGGTTGTCGTAACGGCTTACGGTCAAGTCAAGCAGGCGAAATCCGTCGGTTATGCAACTTCACGTGTCAGCACCACGGAAATCGAGCGCGCCAATGCGGTGAACCCGATTACGGCCCTGCAAGGCAAGGTCGCGGGCCTGCAAATCAACACCGGCGGGGCTTCTGGCGTCACGTCGTCCTCGGCCATCACAATCCGCGGCGCGAAATCCATCGACAAGAACAATTCGCCGATCTTTGTCGTGGACGGCATGATCATCCAGGAACCGCTTACGGGCAACCTGGCCGGTACCGACTGGGGCTCTCAGCTGAAGAACCTCAACCCTGCCGACTATGAGAGCGTAACGGTCCTCAAAGGTGCCGCCGCGACGGCTTTGTATGGTTCGCGCGGTGCCAACGGTGCGGTGGTCATCGTATCCAAGGGCGGCAAGATGGGCAAGCAGGGCCTGGGCATCGAAGTCAACCAGACGCTGGAGTGGACGGATGTCTATAAATCTCCAGTGGACATGCAGGACGTGTACGGCCCTGGCGTTTATGCCGACCAGACCATCGGTTCGTTCCTGCCGGACGGCACCTTGTCTCCTTATTCGTCCTACAGCTGGGGCCCTGCCATGGACGGCCGCTCGCTCAACCAGCGGATGCCCCACGGACGCGAGACGGCTTACGTGCCGCACCCGGACAACTGGAAATCGCTCTATCAGACCGGATTGAACAGCACGACCAATATTGCCATCAGCGGCGGCAATGAAAAATCGTCCTTCCGTCTTTCTTACGGTTATATGGACAACAAGGGCGTCTTCCGCCGCAACGAATTCAACCGCCACAACATCTCGTTCCGCGGAACGACCGAGCTGAACAAGGTCTTTTCCGTCGAGATGGGTATCCAATATGCCTTCTCCAGAGCGCAGAACGGTGCTTCGCAAGGCGGTTGGGACTGGGGCAACAACGCCGGCATGATTGCGACCTATTATATGAGCCGTAACATGGATATCGCCGACTTCGCCGCTTCGTACCGCGATCCCGAGACCGGTTCGCTGCAGACCACGTATCCGATGAACAGCTACCTTGCCGCCTATCTGTGGAACCGCGACATGAACCTCAATCAACGTTCCGAAAATTCGATGCTGGCCGACCTGACGCTGCGGGCCCGCCTGACCGACTGGCTGACCGCGAGCGCCAAGGTGAACTACAACTACTACGGATATAATTCCCTTTCCAAAGGCTATCCGACAGACCTTTCAAACGCAACCGGCTATTCGTACAGCCGCGGCGGTGAAACCTCGGGCAGCTACAACGCCTTAGGCATGCTCCAGACATCCAATATCAAATTGGACAAGGGCGGCAATTTCATCCTCGGGGCCATCCTCGCGGCGGAGCTGTACGGAAATACCGCGAGAAACTCGTGGTCGAAGGCGACCGCCGGCGGCTTCAACGTCCCGGACGTCTTCGCCTTCTCCAACTCGGTGAACCAAATCATCCCGACGTTCAACTATACGCCGCGCAACGAGCAGACGTTCGGCCTGTTCGGCATCGTGAACCTCGCGTGGAAAGATCAGCTCTTCCTGGAACTGACCGCCCGCAACGACTGGCTGTCCACGCTGACGTATCCGACCTATATCACCGACGGTCAGAACAACTATTCGGTATTCTATCCTTCGGCCAACGCGTCGTGGGCCTTCACCGACACGTTCCGCGACGCCATGCCCGACTGGTTCTCGTTCGGTAAGCTCCGCGCCTCCATTTCGCGCGTAGGTATGGGTACGGCAGCCTACAGAACGGCCGACGGCTTCGGTGTTTATAGCCAGGGGACGCTCTATCTGCCCAGCGGATCCACGGTCAACTCGGCCAACCCCAACCTCGGCACCTCGTTCAACAGCGACCTGCGGCCCGAAATCCAGCAGTCCATCGAACTGGGTACCGACCTTCGCTTCTTCAACGAGCGCCTGAATCTCGACTTCGCCTACTACAAGACCAACACGTTCAACCAGATCATGTCGGTCGGCTCGGTGGCCGAATCGGGAGCCAGCACCAAACTCATCAATGCCGGAAATATCCAGAACCAGGGTATCGAACTTGAGCTGGAGGCAACGCCGATCCGCACCTCGGACTGGCGCTGGACGATCGGCGGCAACTTCACCCTGAACCGCGGCAAGATCAAGTCCCTCGATCCCGAGGTCAAGGAGTGGTGCCTGATGGGCGCCTACGACGCTGCACCGGAAATCTGGGCCTACGAGGGCGGGGCATTCGGCGTGCTGACCACTTCGCAGAACTCCCGCTACAATTCTCCGGCCGTCGTCGACCCGGAGACCGGCAAATTCATGCTGATGGGCGGTGATGTCTACAACGGATATGCGCTTTACGACGCGTACACCCAATATGACCGCAACGAAGCGGGCGATCGCGACCGCATCGTCCTGGGCAAGGTGGAGCCGGACTTCACCCTCAGCTTCAACACCTCGCTTTCGTGGAAGAATCTCGACCTCTACGTGCAGGCTGACGGCCGTGTGGGCGGCAACTACTTCTCCAACATGTGGAAATATGCCTCGACCAACGGCAACCTCAAATCCTCTTTGGAAGGCCGCGACAAGGAACATGGCGGCATTCCGCGTATCGGACTGGACGGGCAGACGCATTATGACGGCCTGATGCTCGACGCCGTATTCGTGGAAGGAGCCCAGGCCCCGACGCAGAATCCCGACGGTACGGCAGGTCCGATGGTCGATGTCGGCGGACTGACCTATGCCGAGGCCATCGCCCAGAAGAACATCATGCCGACCACGACGGCGATGTGGTACGTGGAGAACTACGGCTGGGGCGGCGTCTATATTCCGCAGATGCCCAACGCCCTGCAGGACAACACGTGGATCTGCCTGCGCGAAATCACCCTCGGCTACCGGCTGCCCGAGCGCTTCTGCAAGAGCTTCGGCGCCAACTACCTGCGTCTCGGTTTCACCGTCCGCAATGTCTGCTATCTGCTCAACAAGCTGACCGACGGGCTGAACCCGGCCTCCATCTCGAGCAACAACCCCTTGCAGCCGATGGACATCGGTGCCGTGCCGTTCTATCGCACGTATGCATTCAACTTAACCGTAAGATTCTAACATCATGAAAAAGATCCAGTATATTCTGACGGGGATATGTTCCTTGCTCCTGATGTCCTCCTGTCTGGGCGAGTATCAGGAACTGAACACCAACCCCGAGCAATTGGGCAATGTCGACCCGCGCAATGCGTTTACCGGTGCGACGCTCAATTTCAACAACTGCAGCCGTGGTCATCTCACCGGGCTCTATTCCGGATCGATGATTTACATGCAATATCTTGTGGGCAACAACGGAGCGTCGCAAGGCAATTACATCACGCTGTCGCAACAGAACAGCCGGCCGGCGCCCTCCAATTATGCCTACAGTGAATACTACAATGTCATTACCGACGGAGCCGGAGCCTTCGGCCTGCGTCTGGACAACCTGCTCAATACCCTGATTCCACTTCAGGAACATCCCGAGCAGTACAACGACGTCGCCGCCATTTCACGCATCTTGATGGCCTACGAGCAATGGCGTATCCTCGATGCCTTCGGGGCCGCGCCGCTGACTGAGGCCTTCAAGGTTGACGAAGGCATTCGGACACCGCGTTACGACCTGTACCAGCAATCCATCGACGGAACGCCGATGTACGAGGTTCTGGACCGGCAGGTGGCCGACGCTGTCTCCCAGCTTGGAGCTTCGGATGCTTCGCAGGCCAACCTTGGCGACAACGACTTCTTCTACAAGGGGGATGTCGCCAAATGGATCAAGTTCGGCAATACGCTGCGCGTGAAGATGGCCCAGCGGCTGGAAAAGGCCGACAAAGCTTTCTACGACAAAGTCATTGGTGAGGTGCTGACCTCGGCGGACAAAGTCATCGGCAGCCAGGAGGAATCCTTTGTCTACTGGCATCATCGCGACTACAACAGCAATGTCGACGACATCCAGGATATCACGAAGTCGTATTCGGCCGCCGCGGCATTCGTCAACTTCCTGAAAGCCTATGACGATCCGCGTCTGCCGCTGCTGGTACGCCGCAACGGTTTCGGCGACAAGAACAACAACACGCAGAACGACACGACCTTTACCAATCGGTTCTTCAAGCAGTACCCCGATTATCAGGTGTACTATGAGGCCCTGGACTCCGTGGCCGACTTGCGGGTATTTGCCGAGAACCGGTACATCGGGCAATCCGCCAATCCGGCCACGAGAAACGCGAACCCCAATTTCTACGGGAATGCGTGGGTTGATTTCTTCATGCCGATTCTTGACGAGAATGGCCAGCCCCAGAAGGACGAGGACGGAAAGACGCTCACGGCGACCGAACAGCTGCGCGGTTTTTCACAGTTCGAGAGCCGCTATTTCGTCAAGAACGGCGGCGCCCGCGGCAACGTCAACATGAATGTACGCTGCATGGAGGACGCGCAATTCATTCAGAACAGCGAGAGCCTGCAGGCTTTTACGCCCATGCTCACCTATCCGGAAACCTGCTTCATGCTGGCGGAAATCGCCGTCAAGAAAGGTAGCGGCGTGGCCGGAAAAGATGCCACGGCATGGTACCGTGAGGGCATTCGTGCTGCCATGGTGCAGCTGCGGACCTGGGCGGAAAACTGCAAGGTCGTGGCACAGACCGGGCCCGTCGACGAAACGACTTTCACCGACCCGCTGACGGACGCCGAGATCGACGCCTATCTGGCACGCCCGGAGTTCCAGACCGCTACGTTGGAGAAAATCATCTCGCAGCAGTGGGTGAACCTCTTCATGCAGGCCAACGAAATGTGGGCGACCTGGAAGCGCACCGGCCTGCCGAGCTTCAACGCGGATGGCACCCCCGAAGGGGGCGTGGCCCATTTCGAGGAGGTGAAGAACGACGGCACCGATCTCGTGATTCCGCGCCGCAACGCTTTGCCGACGCCCAACTCGCTGAATATGGAAAACTATAATGCCGCTCTTGAGGCATTGAAGAGCGACCCGAAGTACGGTACCGACTACGACCGCACCGAGGGACGCATCTGGTGGGACGTGGAATAATCGTCCGCATGAATTTTTATCCCCGCCGGCACCCCGGCGGGGATTTTTATATGCCTGCACTTGCATATGTGGCTGTTTTTCCGTATCTTCACTACGAAGTAAAGTATCTTGTTGAACACAAGAAGTGTCAGACATCGCAGATTACTCAAAGTCAATTAAATACAATAGCCATATTTATAACTGATTATCAATAATTTAACTTCTAATATAATAAAGAAGATGGGTTTCGCTAAGAGCATGAGAATAAACTTGTTTCTGGCCAGTGCCGCTTTGCTTTCGGCATTGGCCGTTTCCTGCATTAAGGAAAAAGACCATTTTCTGCGCACACTTTCACTTGATCCTGTTCCCCTTGAAGCTGTCGATTCAATAAATATAGACCGTTTCAATCTGTTTCAGGCGAGGAACGTTGTCGCACTTGATGACGGATGGATATTATTGTCTTCAGTTAAAGGGGACTACAACCTTATGTTCTTGAATCTCTATACTTCGGAACATTTCTTTGCAATCAGAAAGGGCAGAGGCCCCGGAGAAATAATTAGCGGGAGCAGTCTTCACAGATATGAAGACGGGGCTGCATTCTATGACGGCAATAATGCAACATGTGTGAAGGTCAGCCTTAATAAGGGGGCATCAGGATCTTCTGTAGTGATTGATACAATCGGCGTTTTTAACAGTGATCCTTCAAGACCTGTATATATGACGACTTGTGGGGAGGGAGGATTCATATCAGGCAACCTCACGGATGACAAAGTCTGGTATTCCTATTATGACAGCACGGGTCGCATACTGTCCGATATCGGTATGCTGCAGTTTGATGAACTTTCCGTCGGAGGTGATAGAATAATTTCATGGATGCTGAGTTCCGTGTATACATCCGACCCTGCGGGAAAGAGAGTATGTGTCGCCAATGTAATGTCTCCATCGCTGTCATTTTCCGAAGTGGATGCAGGAATACTTCGGGAATATAAACGGTATACAAATGCCCCTGACATAACAAACGGAAGATTGACCGAAGAATCCAGGAGTGCCTTCAACGGCATAGATTCAGACGACAAATATGTCTATGTGATTTATTCCGGGCATAAGATAAGGAATGATGTCTTGCCGTCAAATGAATGCAGGCACCTCATCGTATACGACTGGGACGGCAATCCGGTAAAGCGATATATCCTGAACAGGAATGTATGTTCTGTGCATATTGACGGGGACACGTTATGGTGCGCAAGCGAATACCCTGAAAGCTGCGTGTACAGGTTTGAGTTGCCGAAATCTTAAGATGCCGAAGAATAAGGGCGATAAACTGCTGAATAGACCGGCAAACTGTCATCATTGATCCATCACGTAAAAGCCATATTAAAATAACGAAAAAACACTATATTTGCATATTATATGATGTGTTGAGCGTATGGCGAAGAATACGATGGGGACAAGGCTGCCCCGCAAGTTGGAGCAGAAGATGCAGGTCGTGGGCGAACAGATACGGCTGGCCCGGCTGCGCAGAAATCTGAGCGTGGCACAGGTCGCCGAGCGTGCAACCTGCTCGCCGCTGACCGTTTCACGCATCGAAAAAGGCGCTCCGACCGTCGCCATTGGCATCTATCTGCGTGTACTCTATGCGTTGCAACTGGACGATGACATTCTGTGGCTCGCCAAAGAGGATACACTCGGTCGGGCATTGCAGGATTTGTCGCTCAAACATCGGGCAAGGGCATCCAAAAAGGCGTAGCGGATGAAAAAACTTTATGTATATGCCGACTTCGATTGGCTGAAAGATGCGGAGTTCGTCGGTGAGTTGAGTTACGAATCGCTGCGCGGCTCGGACAGTTACGGGTTCAAGTTCAGCGACCGGTGGCTCAAACGGCACGGCGACATCTTCTTGAGCGATGACCTCAACAACTATCCCGGTCAGCAATACACGCAGCCCGACCGGGATCTGTTCGGCTGCTTCGCCGATGCGCTGCCCGACCGCTGGGGGCGCATCCTGCTGTTGCGTCGCGAACAGATACTGGCGGCAGAGGAACATCGTCGCGTGCGACGGTTATCGTCGTTTGACTGTCTGACGGGCATCGATGATTACTCCCGTATGGGCGGCTTTCGGTTCAAGGAGACACCCGACGGCGAATTTATCAATATGAATGAGTCGCTGCGTATTCCGCCATTGACCGATATGCGCGTGTTGGTTGCCGCCAGCGAGGAGATAGAACGGAGCGAGGAACAGAACCGGCTGCCCGACAAGCGATGGATTGCCCAGTTGATACAGCCGGGTTCGTCGTTGGGCGGTGCGCGCCCCAAAGCGAGCGTTATCGACACTGATGGACGTCTCTGTGTCACCAAGTTCCCTTCGCGCAAGGATGACTACGATGTCGGTCTGTGGGAACATTTCAGTCACCTGCTTGCCGCCGAAGCGGGCATCAATGCGGCTGCAACAAAGGTCATTCCGGCCAATGACAAATACCACGCGCTGCTCTCGCGCCGTTTCGACCGCACCGATGACAACCGACGCATCCACTTCGCCTCGGCGATGACGCTGCTGGGACTTGCCGACGGCGACAGTGCCGCGACAGGACACGGCTATCTCGACATTGTGGATTTCATTGTGCGAGGCTGTACGCAGGTCGAGGCCAATCTGCAAGAGTTGTTCCGGCGGGTGGCGTTCAACATATGCATCGGCAACAGCGATGACCATTTCCGCAATCACGGATTTCTGCTCACGGCCAAAGGGTGGACGCTGGCGCCCGCCTATGATCTGAATCCCACGCTGAATGAGTATCAGAGCCTGCTCATCTCGCCGTCGTCCAACAAGGCGGATTTATCAATTCTTTTGGAGGCTTGCGAAGAGTATATGCTCACGGCGAAGGTGGCGGAACAGCTTATTGCAGAGGTTACCGCCGCCGTTCGCGACTGGCGGATAATTGCGCAGCGAATCGGCATCGCCAAACAAGAACTGGATATGTTCGAGGATCGATTTATCAGCCAGTAATAACTCACGAAGCGCATGACGTATTTATCATTGTCCGGCATGAAAACATTCTTCAGACCATTTTATGCTGTTGCCGTGACAATTGCCGCTGTTGCAGCAACGGTATCTCAGGTCTCTTGATGTAGAGGCGGAGAACCTTTCGTATGCAGATTCTTTAAATATCGAACAATATAATTTGTTTCAGGCTCATTCCGCCGTAAAGGCGGATGACGGCTGGCTCATTGTGTCGTCATCGGCAGGCGACTATAATTTATTGTTTATAAACCTATCCGGGCCGGATGCCATAAGTGCGTTTCATGGCATTGACGCAGATGACGAAAATGTCTACGTGATTTATTCCGGGCATAAGATAAGGAATGATGTCTTGCCGTCAAATGAATGCAGGCACTTCATCGTATACGACGGGGACACGTTATGGTGCGCAAGCGAATATCCTGAAAGCTGCGTGTACAGGTTTGAGTTGCCGAATTTTTTTGAAAAAAAATATAGATAAAAAGCATTACTTTTGCTAATGCCAGAATTTATATCGGCTATAGCCGATAACCTGTCCGGAATATTGCCTCAGATGCTTTGTACCACATAAAATGCGTCATGCAAGGAAAGCGGAGCAGGATATTCACCTATCAGGATGGAAAGCCAAAACGGTATTGACAATATGAATAGATATCCAATGAAGGCCCACCATATAGTATCAGCGGCTTTATGGCTGGCTGAAGCTGCCGCTTTAGCCCTGATGCTTAAGCATGTTTCTGAAACAGGAGACACATCTTATCATACCTATGCCCTATATAAGGATATTGTATTGGCATTCATCATTTCATTACCGGTATTAGTAATGAATATAAGGAAAATAATATGGGGTCCTACAGATATGCTCATCCTGTCTCTTGCAGGCATATATCTTGTATATGCTATTATAAACCAAAACATTGCTGCAAGTACAGCCCTGCAGGAGGCATTCCCATACGCGTTGCTCTATTTCTGCATCAGAATCTTCATCTGTTCCGGAAAAGGCATTTCCGCTGCATATCTTGTAATTCTTCTGAGCTTATGGTCATGCTGCGAATCCGCGCAGGATGGCTTGGCCTTTGTTTCGCACTGCTGCTGTTTGTTTGTATAGAAGAAAAAGCCATAAATTGGTTCAAACAGCATAAGACAGCAACAATAATACTCCCTTTCGCTGTTGCAATTGCATTTACGGGTGCTTTCCTCATGAAAAAAGATTCGGCTTTGGGAAGATTGCATATATGGAACATGGAAATACACGCAATCGCTTCTGCACCGCTCATCGGCAATGGCCCCGGAATGGCGCTCGGAGCATACGGAAAAGCTCAGGAAGCATACTTTCGAGATGAAACCCGCCAATCATGGGAAACAAGAGTCGCAGGATGCCCGGAATATGCATTCAACGAATATCTGAAAATAGGGATGGAGACAGGCATGCCAGGACTGCTACTCATTGTGTCCATATCAATCGTAGCTCTGATAACTTTGCTGAAAACCAATAGCATCTTTGCATACGGATTGACAGCTGCCCTGATTTTCGCATTCTTCTCGTACCCTCTTTCTGTAAAGCAGTTGACCGTACTGTACACAATCCTTTTCGGGGTATCTGAGCATTATGGAAGAATGGGAGAAAAGCCCGCGGAGAAAAGATACAGACCATTCAGATATTGCTTGTCAGTATTGTTGGCTTCTGTCCTTTTGTCTGCCATGCTTCCGATGGGGCATATATTCTCAGACAGACAGGACTCCGCTGAACTCTGGTCCATGTCCCGGCATTGGACGGGTACAGGTTTTTATGAGGAAGCAGCAGAAGATTTAGAGAAAATATATCCTGAAATGTCCTGGAACTACCGTTATCTTTACGATTATGGTTACGCACTTCGCAAAATTGGGAATTACGGCAAAAGCACAGAAGTTCTACTCAAGGGAGCTGAATTGTCTTCCGATCCTATGTTCCATAACATAATCGGAAGAAACTACGAATCCACCGGCCTATACAAAGAAGCAGAGAGGGAATACCTCGTATCACATTATATGGTACCATGCCGGCTGTATCCTATGGTCCTCCTGTTCGAATTGTATTCAGGAACAGGTCAGATAGAAAAAGCCGAAAATACAAGAAGAACTATCATGAATATGCCTGTCAACCCGAAAAACAAGACTATGACGGAACTGAAAGAAAGAATTGAATAATAATTTTCGTACTAATTTTTTTTTCGTACTAAACATTTGATTGTCAAAGAAAATATATATATATTTGCTACTGCGAAAACATAATTAGTATCATGAATAATATAAAAATATTCGTACTGATTGTCATGTTTGCAATGACTTCCTGTGCCGAACATCAAATAGCCAGAACGCTCAAGAATTTCCGGACATCCACCATCACTTTGCCGGAAGACCTGCAGAAAATTCATCATAGGAGCCAGACCACAATTGAAGGAAGCGACACCGGGATACCTGTCATGATTATGTACCATGACTCGTTGGAGTGCAGTTCATGCAGAATCAGTCACCTTATTGATCTGCTTGACCTTTATGAGCTCGCAGACTCTCTTGGGACATTCAAGGTCATGACCATTTTCTCTCCGCGTGAGGATGAATATGACGAGTTGCTGACAAAACTTATTGTCAACAATTTCGAGTATCCGATCTACATTGATTTCAGCGGTTCGTTCAGACAGCGGAACAAAGCCATTCCGGAGGACCGGAGATTCCACAGCTTCCTCATCAACAGTTCCGGACAGCCTGTCTTCGTCGGCGATCCGACAGCAAGCGACCAGTTATGGTCGCTCTTTCTCAAATCACTTGAAGATATCGGAAAAGACTGCCAGAAATGACAGTCAAGTTTAATATTTATTATTAACAATTAATTCTTTAACTCATGAAAAAGAAAATGATTTTCGCTGCAATAGCCGTATTCATGGCAGCAGCTGTTTCCGCTTTCGCCTATGTCAGCAGTGAAAGGGAGTCAATGGATGAACTGTTCAACGCCAATGTGGAGGCGCTGGTAGATACAGAAACCGGTAATTGCGGGTTCGCTGCATACGAATACGATGATGATTGGTATGAAGACAGTAAATATTTTCGGAGATGTGGTAACTGTGAATGGGTAAAAGGCAGTAATCCTCGTTATACTAACTGTTAAACCCATGAAACGACCTCTATATACTCTGCTTGCTGTCTCTGCTGTCCTGGCCTCATGCCAGGGCGGCAGGGGTACGGATAAAACGATTGACATCACGGAAGTCAGGACAGAACGGCTGGAAGCAGACTCCCTTAATGCCGGTGACCTTCTTCTTGCACCAAGGAAGATATTCACTGTCGGAAAAAGGCTCGCAGTGCTGGAGGACAAGGATGCAGAAGGGTTCATACATTTCTTCGATGCAGAAGGGAAATTCCTGGGAAAATACGGGACTGTCGGAAATGCAGGAGAGGACTATATCCTTCCGAATGTATTCGCCTGCGGGGAAAGTCTGCTTGCCGTATCCATGGACGGAAGCTTTTGCGTTGTCAGCTACGGGGAAGACGGGCCTGCTGCAGGGGAAAGGCAGTATCCGGACGACAGGAAACTGTGTATGGGGCCAAACTTCATGGCCATAGCCAAAGACTCATCACTCATAATAGAGAGTTCGTCTTCCGAGGACATGATTACGGTCATCACGAAAGACGGATCAGCCTATGGATACAGCTACTACCCTATAGAACCCCCTGACGGCATTCCGGAGTTTCTTATGAAAACTGTTATCTCATCATGCTCATACGCGGTGACATTCGGAGGAGACACTGTCTTCACTGCATTCAAATATTACCCTGCAGCAGGTACGGCAACGGTCAAAGGGGAGAAGACGGGGAATGTATGGCTGCAGACGGACAGGCATAACAATTTCAGAATCAGGGATGGTGTACCGTATTATGAGAATCCCGTATTGTTCTATACATATTCCTCATCTTCCGAAAAGTATTTCTATGCCCTGTTCCAGAATGGGAGAAAGGACAGGCTGGAACAGGAGGGGACGTCCGAGATCCACAGGTTTACAAGAAATGGTGAACTTGTGGACAGGTTCATATTGGACAGGAGGATATATCACTTTTCCGTCAGCAGCGATGATTCAAGACTGTTTGCTTTGGGGATTGACGGCGACCTCATGCCGGAAATATATTCATACAACATATGAAACTCATGAAAAAGAAAATGATTTTCGCTGCAACAGCCGCATTCACGGCGGCAGCTGTTTCCGCTTTCGCCTATGTCAGCAGTGAAAGGGAGTCAATGGATGAACTGTTCAACGCCAATGTGGAGGCGCTGAACAAAAATGAAAGCGGAGGCAAAGTTTGTTATAACTCAATCACAAGTTCTGACGGCCAGCAGGTAAATTATTGTCCATTATGTACATTTATTCCGGGCAAACCTCACTTCTGGTCTCCTGATCATACATGCAGTAAATAAACTTTGCAATATGCTTAAAAGAACAGTTCTGATAATCTTATCGGTGGTCTGTTGTTCGGCGTGCCGTCATTCGGCACCCCAGTTGCCGTTTGATGATATTGTTTATGTGAAAGCCTTTCCGTATTCATATGAATTGGAAGAAGGCACGGTAATTGATTTCGGCAAGATCGGAGTCCAGGACCTGATGTTGTGCGATAGCTTGCTGCTTCTTTCTTCGCAAAATCAGAATGGGTTAATTTCATGTATAAAAAGGACAAAGATATGGTGGTAGAAGCGTCATTGATGCTTAACACCATATATCTCTACTCTCTCGAATCTCAATTTGAAAGGACTATATGCTACGGAAGTAAGGTTGATAATATAAACGATGTTTTCCATAACGGGAGGACTCGTCTCAGGTCAACATTTACCAGAGTGAATGTGTATGATGATTTCTTTGCCGTCATGTATGACGGCGGCAAGATGTATAAAGAACTGAGACTTGTCAAAAATAATTCTAAAATATTTATCTTTGACTGGAACGGGAATCCTATTGCGGAATTGAACTTGCCGTGTCTGGCTGATGTGTTTGACATTGATGTCAGGAACGGGATATTGCTTACACTTGACAGAGAAAGCGAAACAATAAGGAAATACGATATCCCGGAGATACTGAAAGAGCTGAATGACTCGGCCGTCTCCGCTTCAGGGCCTGTTGGCAAATGATTTCGAATATATGAGAGGATTCTGGAAATTAACCGCATTCTTGCTTGTCATTCCGGGAGCATGTACCCGGAATGGCAATATATTTGACGCCCCGGTGGCATTGTCCAAAGCTGATGTCACATGTTCAATTCAAGGGCATGAAATTCAGCCCCAAACCCCGTTGCCCATAGGGATTTCAGCAATTCATATATGTGATTCTGTAATGATGCTGAAGACATCAAATTCTGCTTCCGGATTCCAGATTCATGCCTTGTCCTTATCCGATTTTGCCGATCTCGGACATTATCTCACTAAAGGAAGAGGGGCGGGAGAACTTATTACGCCTATAATTAAAAATGACGGCAAGGATGAAAACGGCGATGAAAACATAGCTTTATTTGATTTGAGTTCATGCTCAATGTTTTATTTTAATCTGTCAGAATCCATCAAAAAAAATAAGAAGCTGTTTTGAAATTATACAAAAAATCTGTTAAGCATAATCTGGACGCAGGCCAGCTGGACCATAGCCTC
>CANPZS010000018.1 GCA_947588835.1 uncultured Bacteroidales bacterium
GATCGGATACCTACAAGGAATACCTGCCGGCTTTGACACGATAAAAAATCAGAAAAACAACAGGGGAAAAACAACATGGGCAAACGTCTCTCGACGAGTGTATACTGTTGGACGCCCTAAATTGACCACTAACAAAAGTTACAAAGATTTTTAGTCAAATGTAGACTATGATATTTGTCCCATGTGGTACTTATCTTATGTTTAACCACTTGAGCCGTTTAATGGATGAAATAGCTCCTTGTTTGGGAGAGAGAAATATGTCCAATGTTGGAACAGTAACAATTATTTTCACCTTAGTACAAAAACCGATTATTGTAATGCCTCATCGTGCCTCGCTTGGTGCACATAGGAACGAACATCAGATCTTTGCGGCAGACAAGTTTGAGGAGTTAATAAATGATAGTTTATGCAGGCAATCATATTGACTGCTTGAATGGGCAAGAATTTCGAAGCTAATTATTAACAGTACCAACTCTTAACAATAAAACGAAGAACGGAAAGCCGTTTACCAGAACCCTCTACACAACCGAGGAGGAACGCGGCATCGCCTATCTCATCGAGACGGACGACTGGCTGAATAAAATTGGGTAACGCGTTGATAAAGTCAGGGGGCTACAAATTTTCACTTTTCAGAAAATCATATACATTTACCCATTCCACGCCGTTCTCGTCCTGATGTCGCATAATAAGATCCTCCGTGACGATAATTTTGCGAAAAGAGTCGTCTATCTTCAAGAGACTCGCCATTTCCTGCTTACGCTTTTCCTCTGTGGACAAACGGTAAGCAGACTGTACATATATGCGCTCCGAACCTTGATTACAAACGAAATCAACTTCCAATTGATTTCTACGATATGCGCCATCCTTATCCTTTACACGAGTCGGCACTACGCCTACATCCACTAAATATCCACGAAGACGAAGTTCATTAAATATCAGATTTTCCATCAAATGCGGTTCTTCTACCTGCCGGAATCCGAGACATGCATTTCTTAATCCCAAATCTTCAAAATAGTACTTTTGAGGCGTATCAATGTATCTGCGCCCTTTGATATCATACCGAATACAACGAGTTATGAGAAAAGAATCCTCCAACATCTCCAAATGCTCTTTCACGGTATTCTGATTTAGTTTTATGCCCTTGACAGTACGAAATGTGTTCTCGATCTTCGAAGGGTTGGTCAAGCCGCCGATACACGAGGCTACGACATTCAATAGCTCGTCCATCACTTCGACGCTACGAATATGGTATCGCTCCTTGATATCCGTCAAATAGGTTTTCTCAAACAGGCCTTGGAGATAATTTATTTTCTTCTGCTCGTTCGGTTCGGTACATACATAAGGCAGGCCGCCATAAGTAAGATACTCCTGAAGTACTTTATACGATTCCATCTCCGGATGAGCAGAACTATATTCTGCAAATGACAATGGAGCAACATGAATTTCCTCCCCTCGTCCTCGAAACTCGGTAATCACATCTTTTGACAGGAAGCGAGAATTCGACCCGGTAACATACACATCTGCATTCTTTATGCTCAAGTACGAATTCAGCACATCTTCAAATTCGTTTACCAACTGAATCTCGTCCAGTAAAATGTAATACATGCCTTCATCCGCCATCTTGCTGTCGATATGTTCAATCAGCGCATCCGGGTCTCGATATTTCTTGTTTCTACGGTTTTCAAGATCTAATTCTATGATATGATTGTCTTTCACTCCATCCTCAATAAGATACTTCTTGAACAGCTCTCTCAGCAAATATGACTTACCTGAGCGACGGATTCCCGTCACCACCTTTATCAGCCCATTATGCCGGCTTGCAATGAGTTTTTTTAGATGTATATCCCGTTTGATCTCCATAAATAATGGAATATTTTTGGTCATATGACCACTTTTCTATTGCAAAAGTAGGCTTTTTATTTTGTTCCACCAAACTAATATCCTCTGTTGCGACCGTTGACCGGACATCCTCCCGGTTGAAGAACTTCCGCCGTCTGGCCATCGACTACGAATCTCCGGCGGAATTCAGCACTGCAGGACGGTGAGGGCGCCGGTGACCGAGTCCATCATGTAGCCGCCTACATTGACATCCGACGGTATGAGGGGATGGTTCCGCACGAGTTCGACGGTCTTGCGTACGGATTCGGCGGTGTCGTCGAAGCCTTGCAGCCATTTTTCGAGGTCTATGCCGCACCGTCCGATCAGTTCGATGTCCCGGGCGGGAATGCCGCGCTCTTTCATGAGGTGCAGCATTTCCGCCCCTTTCATGCCTTGTACGCCGCAGTCGGTGTGTCCGATGATCATTATCTCGTTCACTCCGAGTTCATAGATGCCTACGAGCAGGCTCCTTACAGTGCTGTCGAAAGGATCGGTGATACACGCGCCGGCATTCTTTATCATTTTCACATCCCCGTTTTTGATGCCGAGCGCGGCGGGCAGAAGTTCCACAAGCCTCGTGTCCATGCAGGTGACTATGGCCGTGCGTTTCTTCGGAAATTTGTCGCAGGCATATTTTTCATAGCCTTTTTCCGCAACGAAACGTTTGTTGAATTCGAGAATTTCGTCAATCATGGTGCTGTATTTTAAAAGTTATTGAAGTTCTGATTCTTCCAACTGGCGGCGGAGGGCGCGGAAATAGAAGTCGTGGCGCTGCGCGGAGGTGATGGGAAGGCTGACGAGGCGTGCGGAGTCCTTGATCCCGTCGTCGAGATTGCACACGTACAGGCAGCTTGTTTCCGAAAGGTACAGGCTGTTGTAACGTATGTCCATATATTTCTGCAGGCTCATGGCGTAACGGCAGGTCTTTACCGCTTCGGACGTTTTCAGAGGGTCCTTGCAGAAGATATACAGTCCCATCCGGTCGAATCTGCCGTAGAATCCGTTTCCTGCCTTTGAGATCTTGCTTTCGAGTATCCGCCGCAGGGGCATGGCAAGTTCCCAGTATTCCAATTCTTTGGCGCCTATGTAGCGTCCTCCGCCCAGACCGTAGGCATATCCGTTTTCTATGATGTGCTTGAGATCCTCTTTTTCCCCGTCGGGGTGCGTCAGGCCGGCAATCTCCTTCAGCAGCTGATCCGCGGCCGTCTTGCTTTCTTCCATCGCCCGTGTCACCTCTATTCCCATGCTTCTGTCGTTCCCGGACTGCAGATCGGGGCGGTCGCGGTTTACGAGTCCGTCGAATTCGCCTCCGAGGAGGGCTGAAAGCGATATCTGTGCGTATTGTTCAAAAAAACATGTTCCGTATTTCCGCATTTTCAATCCGGACCGGCATTTGTGCCCGTGCCCTGGTGCGAATATAAGAAAAAATAGCTTTGTACTGTATGATAATTTCTCTATCTTTGCTATTCATAGAAAAATCGTTTTTCGCACATGGATATCGACCTGCTGGCAAAGATGGTCAAAGAGATTATTCTTGACAACGACACTGTGACGCTGCCCGGCATAGGCTCTTTTGCCGCCGAACTGATACCTTCGTCATTTACGGACAGGGGGTATGTCATAACGCCGCCTTACCGCAGGCTGACATTTACGGAACGGGAGGGGACGGACAGCCTTCTGACGGATTTCTATGCCGCCGGCAATTCGATGGACAAAGTGAGCGCCGCTAAGATACTGAACGATTTCCTGTCCGAGATGAAAGAATTGCTGAAGGTGCGCAAGACCATTCTCCTGCCGGGGCTGGGCAAATTGCGCGCGACGAGGGAAAACATTTTTTTCTTCGTTCCCGACGAGGATCTTGATATTTATCCTGCAGGATTCGGCCTAGGGCCGGTGTCGCTGAAGTCGCATGCGGATGAGGACGGCGCGGCTCCGTCGTCCGTTGCATATCTTAACGTGCCGGAAGCCACTTCTGCCGCTGCGGCGGAGGAAGTGCCTAAGAAAGAGGAACAGGAACAGGAACAGGAACAGCCTGCCGAAATAGAGGTCGTTGCCGTTGCCGGAACGCCGGAGGAATCCGATGCTGCGGCGGAAACTGATGTTGCCGCCGAAACAATTGCTGTTGCAGAAACAGCCGACATGGCTGAAACAAATGCCGCAGCCGCCGAGACTGCCGCCGCGGTTGAAACGGATACGGCTGCGGTCGCCGAAACGGCTGATTTGCCGGCAGAGAATGCTGCGGCTGCGCCTGCGGAGGAGCACAAGGCTGTCCGCGGCGGCGGAAGGACCGCACTGAAAGTGATTTTCATAGTTGCGGCTTCGCTGCTTGTGCTCGCCATATCGTACCTTGTTTTCGCCAATCTGGCGCCGGATGCCCTTGACAGGCTTCTTTATACCGACGAAGAACTTGAAATAATTGAAAGAGCGGGATGGTAGATATTTACAGACAGGATGACAAATATTGCCGGAGGTTCCGCATCCCATGCTATGAGACGGACGGTGAATTTCGCCTGAAGGCGTCCTCATTCATGGACATGGCCCAGGAAATAGCCTATTGGGCCGCACGGATGCTTGGCTTCGGCTACGACGATCTGCTGACGCATCATACTGCATGGGTGCTCTCGCGGATGCATTTCCATTACACGGAAGCCCCGAAGTGGCGTGATGAAGTGGTCTTGAAGACATGGCACAAGGGAGCCGACGGGGCGTTCTATCTGAGGGATTTCCGTCTGGAGAGCCCCGAGGGCAGACACTATGTGGAATGTACGAGTTCGTGGCTCGTTATAGACGTGGACAGCCGGCATATAGTCCGCGATCCTGCCGTGGCCGGCCTTGTGCCGGCGGAAGGCATGGCTGTCGAACACGCCATCGAGGAGCCTTGTCCGAAACTTTCCGTGCCGGCCGGCATCGAGATGGAGCAGGCGGCTTCTCACCGCGTGGGTTATTCGGACATTGATTTTCTCGGACATACCAACAATGCATGCTATATGGTGTGGGCCATGGACTGCATAGATTACGATACGGCTGCTTCGAAGTGCGTGAAGGACGTTTATATTAATTTCAACAGGGAAACAAGGGCGGGGGATACGGTGCAGCTCCGCCGTGCGGCGGACGGCGGCACATACTATATTGACGGCCTGGTGAACGGCAAGTCCGCATTCTGCATAAGGATTGAATTATGACGACAGACATAGACAAATTCATTTTGGACCAATTGTCCGTGTGGCATGAAGCGGCGGAAAATTACCGAGGACTCAAAAACAGGGAGATGAAGCATTTCGGCTGCAACGGACTGACCGTGTCCGTGCAGCACAATCCCGCGCGGCTTTTTTCTTCGGTGGCGGAACCGTACGAGAAAGCCGATGACGGGGATTCATGTTTCCTCTGCCACCGCGCCCCTGATCAGAGGTCGTTCAGCTTCAACGGCCGCAAGGACAGGCGCTACGATGTCCTTATCAATCTGTATCCTATCTTCGCCAATCATCTGCTCATCTGCAGCAAGGAGCATTCCCCGCAGTCTATATGGCACCGTTATGTGGACATGCTCGACATGGCCGAGGCGTTCAAGGATTATGTCATTTTCTACAACGGTCCCCACAGCGGGGCGTCCGCGCCATATCATCTGCATTTTCAGGCCTGCCCGAAAGGAGTCTTCCCCCTCGAATCCGAAGTGGACAGGCTATTGGGCATAATATCTTCGGTGCATGCCGACGAGGGGGTTCCCAACGGGGCGGAACATTGCGATGTGCCCGAAGGGATTGCCGGAGACATTGAATATATCGCTTCCGTTCAGGATGCTCAGCTGTTTCATTACAAACATTTTACGCGCGGCGTGTTCGCGCTGAGGGCAAGGACGTCCAAATCCATGGCCAAGATGTTTTACCGCCTGCTTGACTGTTCTCCGTGCATTGAGGGCGAGACTGAGCCGAGGTTCAACGTCGTGACGTGGTTCGGCGGCGGGGAATACCGTTCCGTCGTGATGTGCAGGGCCCGGCACCGTTCGCATCATTATTCCGCCGAGGGCGACGGGCATTTCACCGTCAGTCCGGGCTGTGCGGACATGGCCGGCTGCATCATAGTTCCGGACGCGTCGGATTTCAGGCGTCTCGACGCCGCATCGCTCGCGGAGATATTGTCCGAGGTGTCCGTCCCGGAAGAGACCGAAAAGGAAATAATATGGCGCCTGACGCGCACGCAGCCTGTCATAGAAGTAGGCATAATGTCCGCTCCGGAGATAGTTTTCGAAATAATATCCGACGGCGCGGGGCCTCAGAAAGTCTCTTTTCAGGAAGGGAAGATAAACTACAACGGGGCTCTGTACGATGAGCTTTGCTTTGAAGCCGTGACGATGTCCACATTGTTCGCCGAGCCTTCTTTCGTGCTGCACGACGTTGTGATAGGCATAGGTTTCCACTGGGAGAGGAAAGGCTTGCAGAAATTCGCCGGCACGCTGAAGTTCATAGTGGAAAACAACAAGGTCACGGCCGTCAATGTCATCGGCGTGGAAGATTATCTGCTCAGCGTGATATCTTCGGAGATGAAGTCGTCCGCCACTCTGGAGTTTCTCAAGGCGCATGCCGTCATTTCCCGTTCATGGGTGATGGCGCAGCTCGACCACCGCAGGAAGGCCGTGCCCGGAATCCCGTTCGAGGCCGACGGCACTCCTTCGCTCGTGACCTATCTCGACACGGCCCGCGGGACCGCCGGCGCAGCCGGCGACGGCGGCGTCCGTAAGCATGTGGAATGGTACGACCACGACGAACACAAGCATTTCGACGTATGTGCGGATGACCATTGCCAGCGCTATCAAGGGCTTACCATGGCCGTCGGCGACACTGTGCGTAAGGCCGTAGACCAGACATGGGGCCTTGTCATGATGTCGGACGGGGAACTCGTGGACGCCCGTTTCCATAAGTGCTGCGGCGGAGTCCTCGAGAAATTCAGCACCTGCTGGGAGGACAGGGACTACCCTTATCTTGTCGGGAAGACGGACTCCGACTGCGGGGACGCATTGCCGGACCTCACCGTAGAGGAGAACGCCCGCAGATGGATAACCGGAGACAGTCCGGAGTCGGAGCATGCGTTCTGCAATACGCACGATGATGCCGTGCTCTCTCTGGTGCTCAATGACTATGATCTTGAGACAAAGGACTTTTACCGATGGAGGACGGAATACGATATCGACTATGCTTCGGAACTGTTCGCCCGCCGGAGCGGCATGGACATAGGCACCATAAAGGAACTGATTCCGCTTGAAAGGGGAGTGTCGGGCCGCATCAGGCTGCTCCGCGTCGTGGGCACGAAAGGCACCGCCGACATAGGAAAGGAGCTTGTCATAAGGAAATATTTTTCAGAATCGCATCTGAAGAGTTCGGCGTTCGTGCCTGAGATACGCGACGGCAAACTGATCCTGACGGGAGCCGGCTGGGGACACGGCGTCGGGCTTTGCCAGATTGGGGCGGCGGTCATGGCCTGCAAAGGATACGATTTCCGTAGCATCCTCGGACATTATTATCCCGGACATGAACTCGTAAGGATAAACGACAAATAAAATATTGAATGTAAATGAACAACGTCAAGACTAAAAATCCATGGCTGTGGATTCCGACGCTTTATTTCGCGGAGGGGATTCCTTATTTCATCGTGAACACGATTTCCACCATCATGTTCAAGAGAATGGGGCTCTCCAACGTGGACATAGCGGCCTATACGAGCATACTGTATCTCCCATGGGTCATCAAGCCGTTCTGGAGCCCTTTCGTGGATATAATAAAGACCAAGCGCTGGTGGGTGATAGCCATGCAGATACTTGTCAGCGCCACGTTCATCGGGCTTGCGGTCACGTTGCCGCATCCGTCGGCCGAGGTGATAGCCACGGGGCATACGCCGGTGTCCATGTTCGTGTCTACCTTGATAATATTCTGGATAACGGCTTTCGCGTCGGCCACGCACGACATAGCGGCGGACGGATTCTACATGCTGGCTCTGAGCCAGAAGGACCAGTCGCTGTTCGTGGGCATCAGAAGCACTTTCTACCGCCTGTCCTCCATATTCGGGCAGGGCGTCCTGGTGGTGGTTGCGGGCCTTCTCGAGACCAGATACGGCGACATCCCCAAGGCATGGGTCATTACGATGGTCATATGCGCCCTTATGTTCTCGGCCATAACGCTCTATCACGTTTTCTTCATGCCTAAGCCCGCTTCGGACGTGCAGCGGCTTTCAGGCGGCGGAAAAGACAGGACAGGCGAGATTTTCAAGGAATTCGGCCGTACTTTCGTCACCTTTTTCAAGAAGCCTCTGGTCTGGTTGGCGATATTGTTCATGCTCGTATACAGGCTTCCGGAAGCCTTCCTTATCAAGATGATCAATCCGTTCCTGCTCGATCCCGTGGCGGATAAGGGCGGACTCGGACTTTCTACGGAGACGGTAGGCCTCGTCTACGGCACCATAGGCATCATCGGCCTTACGGTGGGAGGAATCATAGGCGGCATCGCCGCTTCGCGCTGGGGGCTCCGCAAGTCGCTTTGGCCTATGGCGGCATGCATGACACTGCCGTGCCTTACATTCGTCTATCTCAGCATTGCGCAGCCTGCGAGCATCTGGGTGATAAGCCTCTGCGTATTCATAGAGCAGTTCGGCTACGGCTTCGGTTTCACCGCGTACATGCTATATATGATATATGTCTCCGAAGGGGAATTCAAGACGTCGCATTATTCGCTGTGCACAGCCTTCATGGCGCTCAGCATGATGATCCCGGGATTTTTCGCCGGATATCTGCAGGAACTGCTCGGCTATGTGGGATTTTTCTGGATGGTGATGTGCTGCTGCCTCGCCACGATAGGCGTCACCTTCATAGTGCGCGGCAAGGTCGACCCCGGATACGGAAAGTCTAATTAACGGACAATCAAATAAAAATGAAAAGATATAAAATACTGTTCGTCGCGGCATTGTTCTGCATTGCCGCAGGTGCCGTGCAGGCACGCGGCGCCAATGCGGTGCGCCCCGGCATAGAAGTGCTGGAGAGCCGCGGCTTTGAAGGGCTCGTCGGAAAACGCGTAGGACTGGTGACCAATCCGAGCGGCGTCGACCGCAACCTGCGTTCCACCATTGACATATTGTTCAACGCCCCGGGAGTGGAACTTGTGGCGCTTTACGCTCCCGAGCACGGGGTGCGCGGGGACATCTATGCCGGCGGCCATATCGAGGACGGGAACGATCCGGCTACCGGGCTCCCGGTATATTCCATATACGGCCAGTCCCGCAAGCCGACTCCGGAGATGCTCGAGGGAATCGACGTCATGGTCTACGACATACAGGACATCGGTTCGCGCTCCTATACATTCATAAGCACGCTCGGGCTTGTCATGCGCGCCTGCGCGGAGCAGGACATAGAGGTGATGGTGCTCGACCGCCCCAATCCGCTCGGCGGCAATAAGGTGGAGGGCTGCCTCGTGGAGCCGGGCTTCTTCTCTTTCGTCAGCGAGTTCCGGATACCGTATTGCTACGGTCTCACCGTAGGCGAGCTGGCCCTTCTCATCAACGAAGAGGGGCTGAACCTCGGAGAGAGGGGGAACGAGCCTCATGAGACATGCCGGCTGTCCGTCATCCCCATGGAGGGCTGGACGCGCGACATGCTCTATGCCGACACGGGCCTGCCGTGGATACTTCCGTCTCCTAACATCCCGGACATGAGATCGGCCATCGCCTATCCCGCTTCGGGCATTACCGGAGAGTTCAACGGCTATCTCAACACCGGCATCGGATACACATTGCCTTTCGAGACTTTCGCCGCCGAATGGATAGATGCAGATGCGCTGAAGGCACGTCTGGACAGCTACGGCCTTCCCGGAGTCGCTTTTCGCACCATCCACTACAAGCCTTTTTCAGGGAGTCTGGCCGGAAAGCTGCTGCACGGCGTGCAATATTTCTTTACTGATTACGACGCAGCAAGCCTCACGCTTGTGCAGTTCTATGTGATGCAGGCGGTGAACGAGCTGTATCCGGAGCACAATCCGTTCAATGAGTCCAACCGCCGCATGGATATGTTCAACAAGGTGTGCGGTACGGACTACATAGGCATCAATTTCGGCAAAAACCTGAAGGTGGCCGATATAATAGATTATTGGAACAAGGACGTGGACGCGTTCAAGGCCCTTTCGAAGAAGTATTATCTTTATCGTTAGGATTCCGCGTTTCCGGTGATCATCCTCAGTATTCTCCTGGCCGGTTCCGGATCGCCGGACGCCATTATTTCTATGTCGGGATTTTTAGGAATCCCGGCTTTTTTTTGGCACAGGGCTTCGGCTTCCTCGTCTTCGACCATCTTGGAGAGGGCGCGGGCGGCGTCGTGCTCGCTCAGCAGTCCTTCCTGCACCATTACATATATGAGATGTCTCGCGACGGCCGGCGCGGGATCGATGATTTTGACGGCGGGGCCGGCGATCTTGTGCATCGTGTCCATGAGAAAAGGATAATGCGTGCATCCGAGCACGATGGTGTCGGCGCCGGCTTCGAGCAGCGGCCTGAGGCAGGCTTCTACGGTCTTTTCGGCTTCTTCGCCGCTCAATATTCCGCGCTCCACGAGCTCTACGAAGCCTTTTCCGACGCGGTCTATGATCCGTATGCCGTCCTCGTATTTTTCCCGAGCCGCTATGTAGCGCGACCCTTTGAGCGTGCCTGCGGTGGCGAGCACCCCTATCACTCCGCTTCTGGTCCCGAGCGCCGCCGGCTTCACGGCAGGCTCCATGCCTATGAATTTGGTGCCGGGAAATTCTTGCCTGAGCATGTCTATGGCGGCCGCGGTGGCAGTGTTGCACGCTATGACCATGATGTCCGCCCCTCTGCCGAGCAGCAGCTTCGTTATTTCTCTCGCCCGATCCTGGATATATCCGACGGACTTGCTGCCGTAGGGGCAGTGTGCGTTGTCCGCAAAGTATAGATATTTCTCGTCGGGAATCAGTCTTGCAATCTCTTTGAATACGGACATGCCGCCCGCACCGGAGTCAAAAATACCAATCATAATGATGCAAATATAGTCAAATAGGTTGTTAATGTGAAAATATTGGCCTATCTTTACTAACCAGTTTTTTGGACATAACCGATTTTTTTATGGATAAAAACATTGAGCTCAACCACAATGCGGTCGTTGCCCATCTGAAGAAAATGCCGCAGGACTTCACCAAGGCGGACATGCTTCGTTTTATAAAGGAAAAAGACATAAAGATGGTGGATTTCATGTATCCGGCCGAGGACGGCAGGATCAAGACCTTGAATTTCACCGTCAACGACATCGGCTATGCGGAAACCTTCCTGTCGGAGGGCGAACGCGTGGACGGGTCGAGCCTTTACCCTTCTTTCGTGGAGGCCGACAACAGCGATCTTTACGTGGTGCCGCGTTTCAGGACGGCTTTCGTGGATCCTTTTACGGAAATCCCCACGCTGTGTTTCCTGTGCAGTTTCTTTGACAAGGCCGGAGAGCCTTTTGAATGCTCCCCGCAGCAGACGCTCGTGCGCGCCGCGGAGGTCTTCCGCGAAAGTACGGGCATGACTTTCGAGGCAATGGGAGAGCTTGAATATTATGTCATAGCCGAGGATCCGAAGGCCTTTCCTGCGACGGACCAGAGGGGCTACCACGAGTCGGAGCCTTTCGCCAAGCTGAACGATTTCCGCAGGGACTGCATGGAGCACGTCGCCAAGACCGGCGGGCGGATAAAATACGGGCACAGCGAAGTGGGAAATTTCACCCTTGACGGCAAGATATACGAGCAGAACGAAATAGAGTTCCTGCCCAATCCCGTGGAGACGGCCGCTGACCAGCTTCTGCTGGCCAAGTGGGTGATAAGGAATCTGGCGTGGAAATATGGACTCAACGTCACTTTCGCGCCCAAAATCATTGTCGGCGAGGCAGGATCGGGGATGCATGTGCACATGCGCCTGATGAAAGATGGACGCAACTGCACCCTCGACGCTTCGGGAAAACTTTCCGCCGAGGCACGCAGGGCCATTGCCGGCCTCATGCGTCTGGCGCCGGCCATCACCGCCTTCGGCAACAAGAATCCGACTTCGTATTTCCGTCTCGTGCCGCATCAGGAGGCTCCTACGAATGTCTGCTGGGGCGACTGCAACCGTTCCGCCTTGGTGCGCGTGCCCCTCGGGTGGTCGAGCGGCAAGGACATGTGCGCCGCGGTCAATCCCAAGGAGGTCCCCGGCGTGCATGACACCACGGCGAAGCAGACCTTCGAGATGCGTTCTCCCGATTGCTCGGCCGACATCTATCAGCTTATGGCAGGTCTCTGCGTGGCTGCCCGCCATGGTCTGGAAATGCCCGCCGACGAGGCTCTCGCCATTGCGGCCGACAAATATGTGGACGGCGACATACATGCCGTGCGGAACGCTTCGCGCCTTGCGTCCCTCGGCTCCCTGCCTGCGTGCTGCGCTGAGTCGGCGGCCTGCCTTGAGTCGGTGCGTACGGTATTCGAGGACAGGGGCGTCTTCCCGCGCAGGATGGTGGATGGCATCGTGAAGTCGCTGAAGGCTTTCGACGACGCCGGGCTCCATGCGGCCGCCGAAAAGGATCCGGAACTCATGCGACGCCTCGTGGATGAATATTTCTATTGCGGATAGGCCTATGGTAACGAGCGAACAGATAAAATCGATGCGGCAGCGCATAGACACCCTCGGCGCCTGTATCGACATATCCGGCAAGCGTGCCGAAGTGGAGGAGAAGGAGCGCATCTCGCAGGCCCCCGACTTTTGGAACGACCCCAAGGCCGCCGAAGCGTTTCTCAAACAATTGTCTTCCCTCAAATCGTGGGTGACCGGCTACGACAAGGCCGTGTCCTTGGCCGACGACCTCGAAGTGATCTATGATTTCGCACGGGAAAGCATGTCCGGGCAGGATGAGGACAATCCCGTCGAGACGGCTGAGATGCGTGAGCTCGACGCGGCCTGGAAAGAGGTTTCGGAGAATGTGGAGGCGCTGGAGCTGCGCAACATGCTCGGCGGTGAGGGCGACGGACTCGGAGCCGTCCTGACGATCAATTCCGGGGCCGGCGGCACGGAAGCCAACGACTGGTCGGCCATGCTCATGCGCATGTATCTCCGCTGGGGCGAGCGCAACGGCTTCAAGATGACTGTAACGGACGAGCTTGAGGGCGAGGAGGCCGGTATAAAATCCGTTACGATCCAGGTGGAAGGGGATTACGCCTACGGCTACCTGAAGGCGGAAAACGGCGTGCACCGCCTGGTGAGGATATCCCCGTTCAACGCCCAGGGCAAGAGGCAGACCACTTTTTCGTCAGTGTTCGTGTATCCGCTCGTGGACGACAGCATCAACATTGAGATAAATCCGTCGGATCTCGAGTGGGACACTTTCCGTTCCGGAGGACACGGCGGACAGAACGTCAACAAGGTGGAAACCGGCGTGCGCGTGCGTCACATCCCTTCCGGCATCATGGTGGAGAACACTGAAACCCGTTCCCAGCAGGACAACAGGCAGAACGCCCTGCGCATTCTCAAGTCCCGCCTGTACGACATAGAGCTGAAGAAACGCCAGGAAAAGCAGGCTGAGCTTGAGGGCCAGAAAAAGAAAATAGAATGGGGCTCGCAGATACGCAATTACGTGCTGCATCCTTACAAGATGGTGAAAGACCTGCGCACCGGCGTGGAGACTTCCGACACGCAGGCCGTCCTTGACGGCGACATCAACGCCTTCATGAGGGCTTTCCTCATGCAGAACGGCTCCGATGCCTGATAAATTCGAATTAAAATATTAAATTTCAATCCAATATGTCTGCATACAAATATGAACCGATGTTTCAGCTGGGTCCTGATACCACTGAATACTATCTGCTGACCAAGGATCACGTCAGCATAGGAGATTTCGAAGGCCATCCCATTCTGAAGGTGGAGGCCGAAGGCCTGTCCAAGCTGGCTCATGCGGCCTTCAGGGACGTCAATTTCCTGCTTCGTCCGGCACACAATGCGCAGGTGGGCAAGATCCTCACCGATCCGGAAGCGTCCGACAATGACAAATATGTGGCGCTTAAGTTCCTGCGCAATGCGGAGGTGGCCGCCAAAGGCAAGCTGCCGTTCTGCCAGGATACCGGCACCGCCATCATCCACGGCGAAAAGGGCCAGCAGGTATGGACCGGCTGCGACGACGCCGAAGCCCTTTCCGCAGGCGTCTACAAGACCTACACCGAAGAAAATCTGCGCTACAGCCAGAATGCACCTCTTGACATGTACAAGGAAGTCAACACCAAGTGCAATCTTCCCGCGCAGATCGACATAGAGGCCGCTGAGGGGATGGAATATAAGTTCCTCTGCGTAGTGAAGGGCGGCGGCTCGGCCAACAAGACATACCTTTACCAGATGACCAAGGCAGTGCTCAATCCGGACACGCTCGTGCCTTTCCTCGTGGACAAGATGCGCTCCCTCGGCACCGCCGCCTGTCCGCCCTATCACATTGCCTTTGTCATAGGCGGAACTTCGGCCGAAAAGAACCTGCTTACGGTGAAGCTCGCTTCCACGCATTATTACGATTCGCTGCCTGTCACGGGCGACGAGAGCGGAAGGGCTTTCAGAGACGTGGAACTCGAGAGGCGTGTGTTTGAAGAAGCCTGCAAAATAGGCCTCGGAGCCCAGTTCGGCGGCAAATACATGGCCCACGACATACGTATCATCCGTCTGCCGCGCCATGGGGCGAGCTGTCCCATAGGCCTCGGCGTCAGCTGTTCGGCCGACCGCAACGTCAAGGCGAAGATAGACAGGGACGGCATCTGGATAGAAAAGCTCGACGACAATCCGACGCAGTGGATTCCGGAGGAATACCGCGAGGCAGGGGAAGATGGAGGCGTACGCATAGACCTCGACCGCCCGGTGAAGGAAGTGCTGGCCGAACTTACGAAATATCCCGTTTCCACGAGGCTGAGCCTCAACGGCACCATAATAGTCGCCCGCGACATTGCGCATGCCCGTCTCAAGGAGCGGCTCGACCGCGGCGAGGATCTTCCGCAATATTTCAAGGACCATCCGGTATTCTATGCCGGCCCCGCGAAGACGCCGTCCGGCATGGCCTGCGGCTCCATGGGGCCCACCACCGCCAACCGCATGGATCCCTACGTGGATCTGTTCCAGTCGCACGGCGGCTCCATGATAATGATAGCGAAGGGCAACCGCACGCAGGAGGTGACGGACGCCTGCAGGAAGCACGGAGGATTCTATCTCGGCTCAATCGGAGGCCCGGCCGCCATACTTTCGTACGAGAGCATCAAGAGCATAGAGTGCGTGGAGTATCCCGACCTCGGGATGGAAGCCATCTGGAAGATACGCGTTGAGAATTTCCCGGCATTCATACTCGTGGACGACAAGGGCAACGATTTCTTCAAGACGATAGGCCTTTAGCGCTCCGGACACGGTATGGACAGTGAAGAAAGGATTCTCTATCCCATGAAATTCATCCCCGTTCCCGGCATCCGCGTCTGGGGCGGGGATCGGATGGTATCGGAGTACGGGAAAAAGCTTTTCGTATCCGAAGGCCGCCGGCGCCGCATGGTGACGGCAGGGGACAGTGTCGGGGAATGCTACGACGTAGCCGATCTCGGGTATGTGGACAGCATGATCGACAACGGCTGGTTCGGCGGGAACACCATCGGCGACCTGATGAAGACATATCTTGAAAGGGTTGTCGGCGAAAAGTCGTTCGGGTGGTACGGGACGCAGTTTCCGGTCACGGTGAAATGGATAGATGCGCGCCGCAGGACTCCGCTGACGGTAAATCCGGATGACGAGACTGCGGAGCAGAGATATGACGCGTTCGGCAGAACGGCTTTGTGGTACGTGGCCGAGGCCGGGCCCGGCGCCGCCCTCTATCTCGGGTTCGCGGACAGGACGGATGCGGGGGAGTTCTATTCGAGGTGTGCCGACGGCTCCGTCGCGGAGCTTCTGAATGTCGTCAGGCCCAAAAAGGGAGATTCGTTCCTGATAAGTCCCGGGACCGTACATGCCGCCGAGGACGTGGTGCTGGTCGAGGTGTCGGAAGCGTCCGGAATCTCGTTCGCGGTGCATGACTGGGGCAGGGAAGGCGCGGAAGAAAATACGGCCCTGCAGCTTGAGGAGGCTTTCGACATTATCGATTTCGGTCCTTACAGGCGCTGCGGAGAGGACGGACGCTGCCGCCATGATCATCATGAGCACCATGATCATCACGATCATCACGAGCACCACGATCATGATGAAGGGCACGGCGGTCCCGCTGAAAAGCTTTCCGAGTGCGCCCATTTTACCGTGTCTGAAATTCGCCTGCAGGATCCCATGCACATATATTCCGGACGCTTCGACAGTTTTCTGCTTTATGTCTGCGTCGAAGGCTCGGCATCGCTTCAATTCGCTTCCGGCGACGGCAAAGGCACGGAGCAGTTCGTGCTGCGGAAGGGCGAAACGGCGCTCGTGCCTGCGGAAGTCCCCGATTTTTTCCTGCTTCCTCTCGAAGGCGGCACTGTATTGATTGAAGCCGGCGCAGGCGTCATACCCGACGCGGAAGAATTTTGCGATGAGCCCGGCCATCATCATGACCATATATGCAATTGATTCGGAAATGGACGTACAGACGAGGATAGACAAATATTTGTGGGCCATAAGGGTGTTCAAGACGCGGAGCGAAGCCACGGATGCATGCAAGGGCGGCAGGGTGAAGGTGAACGGAGAGAGCGCCAAGCCTTCGAAGACGGTGAAGCCCGGAGACGTTGTGACCGTGCGCAAGAACGTGGTCACATATACGTACAGGGTACTGCAGCCCGCAGAGAAAAGGATGGGGGCAGGACTCGTTCCGGACTATGCCGAAGACCTCACCCCGCGGAGCGAGCTCGACAAGCTGAAGGCTCCTGTGGAGACTTTCTTCGTGCGCCGCGACAGGGGTTCCGGAAGGCCTACCAAGAAAGACAGGAGGGAGCTCGATGAGCTTATGGATTTGCTATAGAACTATTTTTTTCATACCTTTGAAAACTGACCAAACTAAAAATTAAAAACTAATAATTATTCTAACCATGTTGAAGCATTCATTATCAGTCATGCTTGCACTTGCCTTCGCGGGCGGTGCGTCATTTGCCGCGCCCGGCGACCGGGGGGGGGTATTCTGAAGAACGGCTGACACAGGTTTCGACGGCCAAGGGCGTCATCAGAGACGCCGTCGGGCCCATTATCGGAGCAGGTGTGCTTGTCAAAGGTACCACTGTCGGCGGGGTTACCGACGTAGACGGACATTTTGAGATCGCAGGCGTGCAGAAAGGCGCCGTCCTCGAAATATCCTGCATCGGATATACTTCCCGCGAGGTCGTATGGAACGGAGAACCTTTGGATATAATTCTTGAAGAGGATACGGAACTCCTTGAGGAAACGGTCGTCGTAGGTTACGGCCGTCAGAAAAAGGCCAACGTATCAGGAGCAGTAGCCACCGTGAACATGGACGAAGTGCTCGGAGACCGTCCGGCCCCGAACGTCACCTCGGCCCTGCAGGGCGCGATCCCCGGCCTTACCATTTCGGCATCTTCCAGGGCTCCGGGCCAGACGGGCAACTCCATCAACATCCGCGGTACCGCTTCCTTCTCCGGGAGCACCAGCGGCACTTCCCAGATCGGACCGCTTATCCTCATCGACAACGTGCCCGGCGACATGGACGCGCTCAATCCCAATGACATTGAGTCCGTGACCGTCCTCAAGGACGCTTCTTCGTCCGCCATATACGGCGCGCGTGCGGCGGCCGGCGTCATCCTCATCACCACCAAGCGCCCCAAGAAGGCCGAGAAGGTGACCATCAACTACAATGACAATTTCGGTATGGTGGAGGCCATGAACACCCCGAGGCAGGAACGTCTCGACGTATATCTGCCCGTCTTCCAGGAAGCGTTCGGCAACTCCCATCCGGCGGCCAGCCAGAACGTGGATTCCTGGCTCCGATATCTCGACATTTACACTAAGGACCCTGCGGGGCTTTCGTCTCTGGGTACCCTGTATGAGGACACCGGCATTTTCGTGGCCAACGAGGACAACAAGCGCTATTATCTGAAGCAGGACGATATCTACAGGAGGATGATGGAGACAGGTTTCTCGCAGAACCACAATGTCTCCGTGAGCGGCGCCACGGAACGCATAAGGTTCCGCATGTCGGGCAACGGCTATTTCGAGAACGGTCCTTTCTACGGCAAGAAGGATACCTTCAAGAGGATGTCGTTCAACGGCACCATCTCCGCCGACATCACCGACTGGTTCACCCAGGAAGCCGACATCTTCTATTCGCAGCGTACACGCAAGTTCGTGCAGAACACCGCGGGATATATGTATTCCACCCGTCTGATGAATTTCCTTCCCGACGGGCAGGATCCCAACGGATATACCATCCTCACCCCGCGCAGCGCCATCGACAACGGCGGCGTCCAGAACCGCTACACCGACCAGCCGCGCGTATTCCTCAAATCCATCTTCCGTCCCGTCAAGGGGCTTGAAGCCATCTTCGAGTATACCTACCAGAAGACAGGCGTGGATCAGAACATTTACTCCGGCCAGTGGGTGGCTTCCGATATCCAGGAAACGCCTACCATGCGCCCGCAGCACGATTATTATACTTTTGAAAGGGAAATAACCCAGCGCAACGCCTTCAACGCGTATGCCACCTATCGTTTCAGCCTTGCCGACAGCCATAACTTCTCCATCATGGCCGGTTTCATGCAGGAGCTTGAGACCTACGATTATTGGTGGGCGCAGGCCGAAGATCAGGCTTTCACGTCGATTCCTTCGCTCGGAGGCGCGGAAGGCACGGTCTCCAAGGGCGACAGCTATTATGAGTATGCCATCCGAAGCGGCTTCTTCCGGTTCAACTACGACTATCTCGGAAAATACATCCTCGAGGTGAGCGGCCGCTACGACGGTTCGTCGAAGTTCCCCAAGCATTCCCGCTTTGCGTTCTTCCCTTCGTTCTCGATGGCATGGAACATGGCGGAGGAAAAATTCATGGAAGGAAGCCGCAGATGGGTCAACCAGATCAAGCCCCGCTTCTCCTACGGTTCCATTGGAAACCAACAGTCGGCGGGCTATTACGGCTACATGGCCATGATGGGCTACAACACCCAGGCCAACACATGGCTGGACGGCAATGACGAAGGATACGTCACCCGCGTGAATCCTGCGGGCCTGGTCAGCTCCAACTATACCTGGGAGACCATCACCACCCTGAACGCGGGTCTTGACTTCGCCCTCTTCGGCAACCGTCTGACCGGTATGTTCGAATGGTACCAGCGCGATACAAAGGACATCCTCTCGCAGAGCGTGCAGCTGCCGGCCATACTCGGCGCGTCGGCCCCCAACCAGAACGTCGGCCGCATGCGCACCAGGGGCTGGGAATTCCAGATCAACTGGCGCGGCGACATCGGAGACAAAGTGAAATACAGCCTCGGCTTCAACCTTTCCGACTACCGGTCCAAGATCATGAAGATCAACTTCAACGAGGACAAGAATCTCTCTCTCCTTTATGAAGGCAAGACCGTAGGCGAGATCTGGGGCTATCAGTGGGACGGATTCTACACGGTGGACGACTTCGAGGATATCGGCACATGGACTCTGAAGGAAGACGTGGTTTCCCCGCAGGGCGTCAGCGTACGTCCCGGCGACTACAAGTTCAAGAATCTGCGCGATGGCCAGACCAATGACGAAGACGCCAACCAGATCAATACCGGCAACAATACCCTCGACAAGCCCGGCGACCGTACGGTCATCGGAAATACCACCCCGAGGTTCCAGTACGGCCTGAATCTCGGTCTGAGCTATGCCGGTTTCGACCTGAGCGTCATGCTGCAGGGCATCGGCAAACGCGACTGGTGGTACGGCGGCGAACTTCTCTATACCTTCAATTCCGGCGACGCCCAGTGGTATCCGGTATTTGCCGGCACCACCGACTATTGGAAACCTATCAGCCAGAATCCCGAGGAGGCCGGCTACATGATTCCGGAAAACCCGAATGCGAGACTGCCGCGTATCTACGGCAGCGTCGGCAACGGCGGGTACAACCGCAATGTCAACGACCACATGCTCAGCGACGCATCCTATCTGCGCATCAAGAACCTGACGCTGTCCTATTCGATTCCGTCCAAGCTGCTTGAAAGAGTCAAGGTAGACAAGCTGCGCATATTCTGCAGCGTTGAGAACCTTGCTACATTCTCCTCTTTGCCGAAGGGCATCGACCCCGAGACTCTGAGCTGGACGTATCCGCTCTATCGCACCACTTCGTTCGGTCTCAATCTGACATTCTAATACCGGCTAAAACTATTGATACGAATCATTATGAAAAAAATATCATATATTTCGGCGTTTATGGCGGCAGCGATGGCTTTATCGTCCTGCAATGACGGTTTTCTCGACCGCCAGCCGAAAAATCAGCTTTCCGAGGAGTTCGGTTTCAATTCCTATGAGACCTGTACCGCCTATCTTCAGTCGCTTTACGAGATGTTCACCGGAGGATATACTTCTTTCCAGGGTCCTACGATGGTGAACGGCGGCCTCGGCACTTCCACCCGTGACACATATTCCGGCATCCTCACCAATTTCGGGACCGGGCTGAACAATGTGTACAACGGATACGCCAACAGGAACAGCGACAATATCCCCACATCGAACGCTACCTACAGCAATCCGTACATCTGGCTCCGCCGCGCCAACGTGCTCATAGAGCATATCGGCGACATGGAGGGAACCGACGAGCAGCGGACCTATATCGAGGCCGTGGCCCGTTTCTTCCGTGCATATTGCCATTATTCCCTGCTCATCAATTTCGGCGACGCCGTATACGTAGACCACGTATTGACGGATTCCGAGGAAGAGATGCAGGTGCCTCGGGATTCCCGCCTGTATGTGGCGGATCAGATCTACAGGGAGCTTGACTGGTGCATGAAGAACATTCCGGACGACGTGTCCGACGACAATACCATCAAGTCGTACGTCGTGAAGGCTTTCATGTCCCGTTTCACCCTTTTCGAAGGCACATGGCGCAAATATCACAACGTGGACGAGTCCCAGTGCGCCTCGAACGGCTGGATGACCGGCAGGGAGCTTCTTGAGGCCTGCGCTTCCGTATCCCGGGAACTCATCAACGGTCCCTTCGGCACGTTGTATACCGGCGACACTTCCGGAGGCGACACCTATCCCGGACGCGGCTACGGACAGCTGTGGACTTCCGAAGACCTTGCGGGAGTCCCCGGAGTAATGCTCTATGCCAAATACATCGAGAATTACAAGATGCACCGCATCGGTCACTTCGAGCATATCGGCTCGGCGTCCCTTGAAATGCCCCAGAGCACGGTGGACCTCTATCTGACCAAGGACGGCCTGCCCATCCACAACAAGGACGTCAGGTATTATGACTATGTGAACGGAGAATACGAGGAGGGCGAACCGTATGATTATGCCAACTGCGATGTCTACAAGACGTTCCGCAATCGTGATCCGCGCATGTGGCAGACCGTCATGCCGCCGTATCATGTGAATTCGTCCGGCAACAACGACTACACCATCGACGAGTCCGACGGCGGCCGCTGGTCCGAGTACATCCATCAGTTCCCGGCCCGCGGAGTGCCCAACGCCTCGGGCGGCTACACCATCCGCGCCGTCAACGGAAGCTATGCGCTTGGCTTTGCGCACAAGGCGCTTCCTTCCGGCAACTGGGGAGGAAACGTCCTCTACAACGTGCCTCAGATAGCGCAGACCAACAAGAGCGCCAACACGGCCATGCACGACGGAGCCATGGGTCTCTATTCGGACAAACCGTTCCAGCGCGGACGCAGCGGCTATTTCGTCTGGAAGCACCATGCGGCCTGGGACCGTCAGGACCAGAACAATCCCATGGAGATTGCCGACAAGCCGCTGTTCAAGATCGAGGAGACCATGCTCAACTATGCCGAAGCCATGTGGGAACTGGGCCGTTTCGATCAGTCCGTCGCTGATGCGTCCATCAACAAGCTCCGTGACCGCGCCGAGGTCGGCAGGATGGATGTTGCCGCCATCGGCGGCGACTTCGATCCAGACAGGGATCCGTCGGTGGATCCTGTTCTCTGGGAGATCCGCCGCGAGCGCCTGATCGAGCTGATGGGCGAGGGCTTCTCATGGGAGGATATACGCCGTTGGAAGAAGGGCGACTGATATGTCAACAAACAGCACTATGGAGTATGGGTGGACGATGCGGTCAATTCTCTCGGCATTGGTCAGGGAGGTCTTGTAGCCGGTCTGGCCACGGGCATCCTCAACCCGGAGACCCATCGTGAATATTCCACCGCCGAGCTTGCTGCCGCCGGCAATTGCGGACACCTGTATTATTATCAGGACGCCATCACCGCGGGACTCGGCTGGCTCGACAAGTTCTATCTGCTTCCCATTCCTTCCGATGAGATTCTTCTCAATCCGAATCTTGAGCAGCAGGAGCTCTGGAAATAGTCTTCTCTAAGGGCCTTGCCCTTGGAATATATGCTTGAGGCGGCCGGGGGAAACCGGCCGCCTCTCTTTGTATGACGGGCAATGGACGCCGTGCCGTCAATGGCCGTCATTCCATTTTTCAATGTTCGTCATTCCATTTTTTCTTCGTCGCTCAACCGGAGGATATTTTTGTGTTCTCCGACGATCCAGACTACATCGCCGGATGTCAGCACCGTATCAGGCGAAGGGTTTTTGACAGTGCGGCCCTCATGTTCGATGCAAATGACAAGGCAGCCGAAATCGTTCCTTATGCCGGATTTCATGACTGTCCTGCCCGCCAGCCTCGAGTTTTCCCCTATTATAATCTGCTCGACGGCCACTTCTTCGCTTATCTGCGGAGCGTTTTCGGAATTCTCCCTGTACCGGGCCTCGACGTAGCTGCGGAAACATGCAAGATCTTCGTCGGTGCCCACGACGGCGAGCCTGTCGAATGGATACAGCCTTTCGTTCCCGCCCGGTATGTTGATGCGTCTGTCGCCCCTTATGATGGTGACTACGTTGACGTTGCACTTTTGCCTGAAATTCAGTTCCGTGAGCGTCCTGCCTATGCTCGGCGAATTCTGTTTCACCTCGAAATCGGCTATGTGCAGGTCGCGTTCCAGAAGATTGTTCGCAAAGCGCCGGCTGACCGCGGCTTGCCGCTCAAGTTCGGTCTCCCTGGCCGTAAGGTTCGTCATGAAATGCCGTTCCATGGTCATCGAATGCTTTTTCAGGCGTTTGGAGAACATGACCGCAAGAATGATGACGGCCGCCACGGCGAAGCCGATTCCGCTGGCGGTGTTGAGCTGCTGCGTTATCAGTATCATCACAAGTCCTATGCACAGCAATATGCGCAGGATTATGATGAATATCAGCGGACCACGGTTGAATTTATTGTCGTGCCACAGCCTAAGGAATTCCTCTGAATGATTTTTCTTCATTATTATGGCGCGCAGCATCGGGGCGACTGGCACGAGTATGGCGACGAGGGAAAGCAGCTGTCCTTTGAGGCCGTGAATGTTGTCCGTTATGAGCGGCGAAACGAATCGGAGCCATATGAAGATCATGACAGCGGTGATGGCGGCATAGATGCCTATGGTTTTGGCGAGGGCTTTCAGCAGCTTGTTCCAGTCGCTTTTCTGCCGTATCGTATTTGATCCAGATGCGTACCGGTCGAGGAAGTTCATCCATTTTTCCGGCATGACGCGTTCCACGAACCTGTATGCAGGTTCCGCAAGGCGTATCATGTAAGGGGTGAAGAATGTGGTGATTACGGATACGGCCACCACGATGGGGTATAGAAAGCGGTCGGTTACGTTGAGGCTGAGGCCGAGGGACGCTATGATGAATGCGAATTCACCTATCTGGGCAAGGGAAAATCCTGACTGGATGGCCACCTTGACGCTTTGTCCCGACAGCAGGATGCCCGATACCGAGAAAAATATCTGCCCGGCCATCACGACGAGCGTTATTATGACTATCGGAAGCCTGTATTCCCACAGCATGGCCGGGTCTATCAGCATGCCGACGGATACGAAGAATATGGCGCCGAAGAGGTCTTTTACGGGCTTTACCACGCGCTCGATGTGTTCGGCCTGGACCGTCTCCGCGAGCAGCGAGCCCATCACGAACGCTCCGAGCGCCGATGAAAAGCCGGCCTTCGTGGCGAGCAGCACCATTCCGAGGCATAGCCCGAGGCTGACTATCAGCAGGGTTTCGTCGTTGAGGTATTTCCGGACGCTTCCGAGGAATGACGGTATCAGGTAGATGCCGACGATGAAGCACAGCAGCAGAAATACTCCGAGCTTCATTACGCTGGCCAGCAGTTCGATGCCCTCTACGTGCCTGCCGACGGCCAGCGTGGAGAGCAGCACCATGAGGAGGACGGCGAACAGGTCTTCGACTACGAGTATGCCCAGCACCACGCCGGCGAATTTCCGGTCGCGCAGCCCCATGTCGTCGAAGGCCTTGAAGATGATGGTCGTGGAGGACATGGACATCATCCCTCCGAGGAACAGGCTGTTCATCCTGCCCCATCCGAGCAGCGTGCCGGTGAGATATCCTATGCTCATCATCCCTATCACTATGGTGACGGCGCCTATTATGGCCGTGCCTCCCACCTTGAAGAGTTTTTTGAAGCTGAATTCGAGTCCCAGCGTGAATAGCAGGAAGACTACGCCTATGTCGGCCCAGATATGGATGCTCTCCATGTCAGTCACCGTAGGGAAGGCCTTGATGGCCGGCCCGGCCAGAAGTCCGGCTACGATATAGCCCAGGACCACCGGCTGCCTGAGTTTTTTGAAAAGGATCGTCACCAGGCCTGCGATGATCAGAATCACCGCAAGATCGGAAATGAGTGAGGGTGTTTCGGACATGTCTAATTTTTCCGTTTAGGCATGATTTTACGGAACCGCAGCCGTATGACGCCCCAGAAGGCCTCTCCGAATATGCTTCCGCTCATCTTCGAGGTGCCGAGCGTGCGGTTTATGAATATCACGGGCACTTCCGCTATTTTGAAGCCGAGCCTGTACGAGGTGTATTTCATCTCTATCTGGAAGCCGTAGCCTTTCATCTTTATATTGTCGAGGTCTATGGTGTCTATGACTTTCCGCCGGTAGCACTTGAACCCCGCCGTGCAGTCGAACACTTTCATCCCGAGCACCGTTCTGGCGTATACCGAAGCGTAATAGGACATTACGATCCTGCCGATGGGCCAGTTTACTACGCTGACTCCGTTGCAGTATCTGGACCCGATCGCAATGTCGGCCCCGCCTTCCGCACAGGCGGCATAGAGCTTCGGAAGATCGTCTGGATTGTGCGAAAAATCGGCGTCCATCTCGAAGATGTAGTCGTAATCATGCTCCAGCGCCCATTTGAATCCGGTTATGTAGGCGGTCCCCAGCCCGAGCTTGCCGGCGCGCCTGATCATAAAAAGCCGTTCGGGGAATTCCTCCTGCAGCTTCCCGGTTATTTCGGCGGTTCCGTCCGGCGAGCCGTCGTCGATCACGAGGACATGGTAGTTTCCTTCTATGGAGAAGATTTTACGAAGTATGGATTCTATGTTCTCCTTTTCGTTGTACGTGGGTATGATGACGATTTTGCCAGGCATTTTGATGATTGCGTTGCGTTATGTCGATAAAAATACTAAATTTTTTAAGAAAAAAGAATTGTTTTGTAAATTTGGAAAAATATTGGCGCCTGCCTGAAGGCGCAGCCGGAAGTTTTGAATTATCATTAACCATATTTTATACTGATGAAAAGAATCGATTGTTTTGTGCCTTTCCAGAATGAAAATCAGGTGAAAGTCACGGTGGAGGGGCTTCTCAAGGAGGCTGAAGTGTCCAAGGTGTATCTGCTCAGGGCCGAGGGAGCGGATGCGGCCGCCATTCCGGGATGCGAAGTCATCGACGTGCCCTCGCTGAAATGCACCGAGGCGGTGAAGAAGATAGCCGCTGCCGCGGAGGCTCCGTATTCTCTTGTATATACGAAATATACGGAACTGAGCTTCGGGCTTTTCGCCATGGAAAGGATGCTGTCCGTCGCGGAGGATTCCGGTGCGGCCATGGTTTATGCCGACCATTTCAACGAGGAAGGGGGCAACCGCTCCTTCGCCCCCGTGATAGACTATCAGTTCGGTTCCCTGCGCGATGATTTCGATTTCGGCTCCGTCCTCCTTTACGATACGAAGGCTTTGAAGGAGGCCGCCTCCCGCATGGACAGGGATTACAAATTCGCCGCCCTCTATGACCTCAGGCTGAAAGTTTCGCAGAAAGGGGCCCTGGAGCATATCAATGAATACCTATATTATGAGGTGGAAAGGGACAACCGCAAATCGGGAGAGAAAATTTTCGATTACGTGGATCCCAAGAACAGGGCCGTGCAGATAGAGATGGAGCAGGCCGTTACCGAACATCTCAAGGCGATTGGGGGATACCTGAAGCCGGAGTTCCGCGAGGTGCGGTTCGGCAGCGAGCCTTTCGAATACGAGGCTTCGGTCGTCATTCCGTGCAAGAACCGCCATCAGACCATAGGTGACGCCATCTCCTCGGCCCTCAGCCAGAAGACTTCGTTCAAATACAACGTGATCGTGGTCGATGACAATTCGGACGACGGCTCGGTGGAAATCATAAAGAGCTTCCTCGGCGATCCCAAACTTGTGTATATCGCGCAAGACAAGAGCTACCACGCCATAGGCGGCAACTGGAACGTCGCGCTGCATCATCCCAAGTGCGGCAGATTCGCCATACAGCTTGATTCGGACGACGTGTATGCCGATGAGACCACTGTGCAGAAATTCGTGGACGCCTTCTACGAGCAGAACTGCGCCATGGTGGTAGGCACGTACCGCATCACCGACTTCGACCTGAACACCATCCCTCCGGGAGTCATAGACCACAGGGAATGGACGCCTGAAAACGGACGGAACAATGCTTTGCGCATCAACGGCCTCGGCGCTCCCCGCGGATTCTATGTGCCGCTTCTCCGTACGCTGAATTTCCCTACCACGAAATACGGCGAGGACTATGCGGTGGGCCTGAGGGTCAGCCGTGAATACCAGATCGGCCGTATATATGACGTCGTCTACAACTGCCGCCGCTGGGACAACAATTCCGACGCTTCCCTCGACATAGAGAAGATGAACGCCAACAATCTGTACAAGGACCGTATCCGTACGTGGGAGCTCAAGGCCCGCGTGGCGATGAACGGAAAATAATTTTTTGCGGCTTTTTGACTGGCACGGCCCGGCCGGGACTGCGGTTCCGCCGGGCCTGCCTGCCTTTTGGCATGTAATTTGATTTTTTCATTTGACGCCCGCCCGGAGCGGGCGCGCATGAGTGAATATTAAATACGATGAATTATGAAAAAAGGTTTTTTAACGGTATTTTTTTCAGTTCTTCTCAGCGGCTTGACCGCATATGGGCTTGTAAAGGCGGTCGCGAATGATTCGGTACCCTCGGCTCCATCCGGGAACGGAGTGGAGTACAGGACTGTCAATTTGTCACAAAGCGAATATCCCGATTTCACTTTCGCCGCCGAATCCGCCGTCGACGCCGTAGTGTATGTGGAAGTGACCATAAAGACCACCCGGCAATTCCAGCAGATGGATCCGTTCTTCCGTTTCTTTTTCGGGGACGATTTCGGCGCGCCGCAGTCTAACGAGCAGAGGGGCAGCGGCTCCGGCGTAATAATCCGTCCGGACGGATATATAGTCACCAACAACCACGTCGTCAACGGCGCGAGCAGCATCAGCGTGGTGCTCAACAACAACAAGACTTTCGAAGCCACCGTCGTGGGCACCGATCCCGCTACCGACGTGGCCATAATAAAGATAGACGCGGAAGGCCTTCCTACCATTCCTTTCGGGGACTCCGATGAGCTGAGGCTCGGCGAATGGGTGCTGGCGATAGGCAGTCCGCTCAATCTCCGTTCCACCATCACCGCCGGCATAGTAAGCGCCAAGGGCCGTTCAATGAGGGGAATGGGCAATTACGACGCGGAAAGCATAAACAAGATTGAATCGTTCATCCAGACCGACGCCGCCGTCAATCCGGGCAATTCAGGCGGGGCCCTCGTGAACAAGAAGGGGGAACTCGTCGGCATCAATACGGCCATCGTATCCCAGACGGGCTCGTATTCAGGATACTCTTTTGCCGTGCCCGTGAATATAGTCAAGAAAATCGCGAACGATCTTATAGATTTCGGTACGGTGAAGAGGGCTCTGCTCGGAGTCACGATGCAGGCCATCGACGATAAAATCGCAAAAGATTTGAAACTTTCTTCGATGAGCGGCGTATATATTAACGAGGTTTTGAGTGGAAGCGCCGCCGACGAGGCCGGAATCCGCAAGGGGGACGTTCTCGTGGCCATCGGTTCATACCGGATTACCGACATGGCTTCCGTGCAGGAGAAGGTCAACGGATACCGCCCGGGCGACAAGACTACGGTCACCTACATCCGGGACGGCAAGGAGAACACCGTGGAAGTGACTTTCAAGAGCTCTTCGGATGCGACCGGAACGAAGGACGCGGAAGGCACGGTGGCTTTCTACGGAGCGCGGCTGAGGCCTGCGTCCGAGGAAACGCTTTCAAGACTGCGCATTAAGAACGGCGTGGAAGTAGTGTCCGTCGGACCCGGAAAGATGATGGATGCAGGAGTCGGCGCCGGATATGTCATCCAGTTCGTCAATGACGAGCCGGTCTCAAAGCCCGAAGAAGTTGTTTCCCTTGCCAAGAAAGCCAGAAGGTCGGTATTTATCCAGGGCGTAAGCTCGACCGGCAGAGCCTCCTACTTCGGCTTCGGCAAGGACGGCGAATAGGAGACGCGTCAGAAGACATGTATGGCAATCGCTCCCGCACGCCGCAGGAGCGGTTGCCATTTTATTATCATAACGGATGAGACAATTAAAAATTACAAAATCCATCACCAACCGCGAAAGCGCGGCCCTCGACAAGTATCTGCAGGAGATAGGACGCGAAGAGCTGGTGTCTCCGGAAGAGGAAGTAGAACTTGCCCAGCGCATAAGGAAAGGCGATCAGAAAGCGCTTGAGAAACTCACCAGAGCCAATCTGCGCTTCGTCGTTTCCGTTGCGAAACAATATCAGAACCAGGGGCTCAGCCTTCCGGACCTTATCAACGAAGGCAATCTCGGACTTATCAAGGCGGCCGAGAAATTCGACGAGACAAGAGGCTTCAAATTCATATCCTATGCCGTCTGGTGGATCCGCCAGTCCATTCTTCAGGCCCTTGCGGAGCAGTCGCGCATAGTCCGGCTGCCTCTCAACCAGGTCGGCTCCCTCAACAAGATCAACAAGGCCCTTTCCAAATTCGAACAGGAAAACGAGCGCCAGCCTTCCAACGAAGAGCTTTCGGAGATGATCGACGTGCCGAAGGACAAGATTTCGGATACTTTGAGAGTGTCCGGAAGACATGTGTCGGTGGACGCCCCGTTCATAGAAGGGGAGGACAACAGCCTGCTCGACGTGCTTCCCAACGACGATTCGCCGAGCGCCGACAGGGGGCTCGTGAATGAATCCCTCAACACTGAAATAGAACGCGCCCTGTCCACGCTTACCGACAGGGAGAGGGAGATAATAAAGTCATTCTTCGGCATAGGCTGCCAGGAGATGACTCTCGAAGAAATAGGGGAGAGGTTCGGCCTTACCCGCGAGAGGGTGCGGCAGATCAAGGAAAAGGCCATACGCCGCCTGAAGACGCCTTCCAGAAGCAAACTTCTCAAAGGCTATCTCGGCTGATATGACACACGAGCAATTCATCGCCTCGAAGGCTTCAGAAGCGTTCAAGGCACTCTATTCGGCCGACGTAGACGCATCTTCCCTGCAGGTGCAGATTACCCGCAGGGAGTTCGAAGGAGACTATACGCTGGTCATGTTCCCTTTGCTGCGCGTGACCAAAAGCTCTCCCGAGGCCTCCGGAGAGGCCGTAGGCGGATGGCTCGCGGAGAACGTGGAGGAAATATCGGGCTACAACGTAGTCAAGGGCTTCCTTAACATCACTCTTTCCGACAAATTCTGGAACAAGGTGCTCGCCGAAACCGCGCTGCATCCGGGAGCGCCGCTGCCTTCCACCGGAAAGAATATAATGGTGGAATTTTCTTCCCCAAATACCAACAAGCCGCTTCATCTGGGGCATATCCGCAACAATCTGCTCGGCGACTCCGTATCAAAGCTGCTCGCCGCGTGCGGAAACAATGTCATCACGGCCACCCTCGTAAACGACAGGGGCATCCATATATGCAAGTCGATGCTCGCGTGGCTGAAGAAGGGGAACGGAGAGACTCCGGAATCTTCCGGCAAGAAGGGCGACCATCTTGTGGGAGACTGCTACGTGGCCTTCAATGACATATATAAGGCTGAGGTGGATAGTCTCATGGCCGGCGGAATGTCGGAAGAAGATGCCAAGAAGGAGGCTCCGTGCCTTAAGGAGGCGCGGGAAATGCTCGTGAAATGGGAGCAGGGAGACCCCGAAGTCCGCGATCTGTGGAAGACGATGAACGGCTGGGTGCTGAAAGGTTTCGACGAGACTTACAGGTCGCTCGGCATACGGTTCGACAAGACATATTTCGAGTCGGGAACCTACCTGCTCGGCAAGGAGCTCGTGCTGAAAGGCCTTGACGCGGGCGTCTTCGAGCGTGAAGCCGACGGCTCCGTATGGTGCGATCTGACCGCCGACGGACTCGACAGGAAGCTCCTGCTGCGCGGGGACGGCACGTCCGTATATATAACGCAGGATCTCGGCACCGCGGAGAGGCGTTTTTCCGAATACGATCTTGACGAGCATGTATATGTTGTGGGAGATGAGCAGAATTATCATTTCCAGGCACTTAAGCTTATCCTCAAGAAGCTGGGCTTCAAATGGGCGGACCAGATATTCCATCTGTCCTACGGCATGGTGGAGCTGCCCAACGGACGCATGAAGTCCCGCGAGGGGACGGTCGTGGACGCCGACGACCTTATCGCCCAGATGTACGAGACCGCAAAGAGGACGTCCTCGGAATCAGGAAAGCTCGCCGACCTGGAGGAGGAAGAACGGGAAAGGCTTTACAGGATGATAGGCCTCGGAGCACTGAAGTATTTCATAATAAAGGTGGATCCGAAGAAGACCATGCTCTTCAATCCCGAAGAGTCGATAGACTTCAACGGCAACACCGGTCCGTTCATCCAGTATACCCATGCGCGCATCAAGTCCATACTGCGCAAGTCCGAAGCGGCCGGAGTTCCCGGTGAAGTCCGGATGCCCGATGCCCTCTGCGCGATGTCGCCCATGGAAATACGTCTCGTGAAGATGCTCAGCCAGTATCAGTCCAAGCTCGCGGAGGCGGGCGCGTCGCTTTCTCCGGCCGTCATGGCCAATTATTGCTACGACCTTGCCAAGGAGTTCAACCGTTATTACCATGACACGCCGATACTCCGCGAAGAGGACAAGGATCTGATGCGCATGCGTCTCGTGATTGCCGGAACGGTGGCCGAAACGCTCAGGAAGGCTATGTCCATCCTCGGAATCGAGCTTCCGGAAAGGATGTGACGGCTTTTTTCTTCAAAAAACGAGAAAATGTTAGGGATAATATCAAAAAAAGTCCTAATATTGCATCCAGTATTAACCTATAAACATCTACGATAATAAGAAAACGATTCTGGTATGGCAACAGACAATAGAAAACGGCACGTTGTAAGCTACGAGAACATGTCCCGGGAAGTGGCTGAGGCTTTCGCGGAAAAATATCCGATGGGTTTCAGCGATTATCTTCCGGACCTCGTCAAATATCCCAAACCCGACGGGACGTATTTTTATGCCGTTACCATCGAGATACCGGATGCGATATATCTCGTGAAGATCAAGGTGAAGACGGACGACGCCGACGATGTGGAGAGATGGCTCGACGGAGAGGACGACGCCGACAATGAGGCTGCAGGGGGAGAGAGAGACATGTCCGAAGACGGCGACGGGGCCCTTCCGGACGACAATATTTCCCAGTATGCCGAGGAGGGATCCGACGGAGATGCCGACTGATCGTCGTACGGGGATGACGCCTGCGGACTGATATACGGAGACGGGGCAGTGCCCCCGTCTCCGATTTTTTTGCAGTATGTGCGGAAAGATTACTGACTGGCTGAAAAAGATGCCTGAGCATAATATGCTTCTGGCGATGTCCCTCGTGGTGGGCGTGGCATGCGGTCTTGTCTCCGTGCTGCTGAAGCTTTCCATAGAGGCCGTCCACGGGGCGCTCACATCGTGGCTTGACGGCCGGCCGGAAGTCTTCAACCTTCTGTACATAGCCTATCCGGGCATAGGGATGCTCCTTTCCCTTCTGATAGTCAGATATGTGGTCAGGGACAATATCGGCCACGGCGTGACGAGGGTTCTTGTGGCCATATCGAAAAACGATTCCAAGATAAAGCCGCACAATACATGGTCGTCGCTGCTGACGAGCGCGCTTACCATAGGATTCGGCGGATCTGTGGGGGCCGAGGCCCCCATAGTCTATACCGGGGCCGCGATCGGTTCCAATGTGGCGAGACTGGCCGGAATGTCCTACCGTAACATGACGATCCTCCTCGGCTGCGGTGCCGCAGGTGCGGTTTCGGGCATATTCAACGCTCCTCTTGCGGGCGTGCTTTTCACGCTGGAAATCCTGCTTTTCAACATTTCCATGTCCTCGATGCTGCCGCTGCTCGTTTCCACGGTGTCGGCCACGCTCGTGTCGTATCTGTGTCTCGGGCAGAATACGCATTTCACTTGCACGCTCGCGGCATTCTCCATGAGGAACGTGCCTTACTATATTGTGCTCGGCATTTTCTGCGCCCTGTGCTCGCTTTATTTTCTCCGCACCACGCTTGCGCTTGAGGACAGGCTCGGCAAGATCCGTTCCCCCTATGCCAAATGGGCCATATGCGCGTCCCTTCTCGGCCTGCTCATATTTCTGTTTCCCCCTCTTTACGGCGAGGGATATGATTCTTTGAGCCTGCTGCTCAACGGAAGCACGATCGATTTCGGAGGGGAGACGGTGCTTGCGCCTTTGATCCGCGGAGGCTGGTCGCTGCCGGCGTTTTTCCTGCTGATACTTTTGCTGAAGGTGTTCGCCATGACTTTCACCAATGCCGGTGGGGGAGTGGGAGGTACTTTCGGTCCCACCTTGTACGTCGGGGCGATAGCCGGTTTCGTGGTGGCCACGTCTTTCAACCTGCTGCTGCCCAAGCCGGTGCCGGTGTCCAATTTCGTGCTGGTGGGAATGGCCGGCCTTATGGCGGGAGTGATGCAGGCGCCCATGACGGCGATATTCCTGATAGCGGAGATATCCGGGGGATATGATCTGCTCATCCCTCTGATTGTGACGGCGACCCTTTCATACGGCATCACGCGCATGGTGGAGAAATATTCCATATACACGAAGCGCATAGCCCAGACGGGAGAATTGCTGACGCATGACAGCGATCAGGCCGTGCTGACGCTGCTTAAGACTTCTGAACTGGTGGAGACGGATTTCACTCCCGTAAGCATCGACGCTACTCTGCGCGAACTCGTAGGAGCGGTATCCGTGGCGCGCAGGGACATCTTTCCGGTGCTCGATTCCAAAGGCCGCTTCCAGGGCTATGTGTCGCTTGAGGATATCAGGCGGGACATGTTCAGCGGCGAACTATATGATAAGAATCACGTATACAATTATATGCGTTCTTCGGCGGCATATGTGTACGAGGACGAGAACATGGAGAGCGTCATGAGAAAGTTCGAGAGGACGGGAGCGTGGAACCTGCCGGTGATAAAGGAAGACCGCACCTATGTGGGGTTTGTGTCGAAGGCAAAGATTTTCAGTGCATACAGGGATGAGCTGAGGACGCTTTCGCAGGATTGACCATATGTTTTGAAGATATGAAGAAGGTATATGTCAAATATATAGCCGAGGTACTGAACGTCAGGGAATGGCAGGTGGAGAATTGCGCGGAACTGTTCGCCGACGGATGCACGGTTCCGTTCATAAGCCGTTACCGCAAGGAGCGGACGGGCGGGCTGGATGACGTCGCCGTAGCCGAAATATTGCATTTTACCGAGACTTTCAGCGAGATGGAGAAGCGCAAGTCGTCAATCCTTGCCACGATAGGGGCGGCAGGAAAGCTGACGGATGAATTGAGGGATGAGATAGAAAACTGCGTTTCCGCCGCGGCGCTCGAGGACCTTTATCTGCCGTATCGCCCCAAGCGCAAGACGCGCGCCACCGTCGCCGAGGCGGCGGGGCTCGGTCCGCTGGCCGACGCCATGTATGAAATGCGCATAGCCGATCCGAAGGCCGAGGCGCGCAGATACGCAGGGTCGCAGGCGGCTTCGGCTGACGAGGCCCTTGCCGGGGCCAGGGACATAATAGCGGAGCGCCTGTCGGAAACGGCATGCATCCGTGAACACCTGAGGGACATTTTCAGGACCAGGCGCATCGTCTCGAAACTTTCCAAGGCCGGAAAAAGCAATCCCGACGCATCGAAATACCGTACATATTTCGATTTTTCCATGCCTCTGAGGCAGATTCCTTCCCACAACCTGCTGGCTATTCTCAGGGCGGAGAATGAGGGCTTCCTGACGGTGAAGATAGACGCCGATCCGCAGAAGTGCTGCAACAAGATATTCTACGATTTCCGTCAGGGCAGGCACTGTCCGTCGGCCGCTTTGGAAAATGAACTGAGGCTTGCCGTGGACGATGCATACAGGCGCCTTCTGGAGCCTTCGATATCCAATGAAATAATAAAGGAGGCGAAGGAAAAGGCCGACAGGGAGTCCGTGGCCGTATTCGGCGAAAATCTGAGGCAGCTGCTGCTTGCGGCTCCCGCGGGACAGAAAAGGATAATGGCGATCGATCCCGGCTTCCGCACCGGGTGCAAGGTGGTATGTTTGGACAGGCAGGGGAACCTGCTGTATTTCACTACCATTTATCCGCATCCGCCGAAGAGCGAAAAGGTACGCTCCATCGTTGCCGTATCGGAGATGATTGAAAAATACGGGATAGAGATGATAGCCATCGGCAACGGCACTGCCGGACGCGATACGGAGGATTTCATCAGAAAGGTGCGTCTTCCGGACGGGGTGAAAGTCTTCTCCGTGAGCGAGGACGGCGCCTCCGTCTATTCCGCTTCCGAGGTGGCCAGGGAAGAATTTCCGGAGTACGATGTCACGGTGCGCGGCGCGGTGTCGATAGGCCGCAGGCTGATGGATCCCCTCGCCGAACTGGTAAAGATAGATCCCAAATCTTTGGGGGTGGGGCAGTATCAGCACGACGTCGACCAGAAGATGCTGAAGGACAAGCTGGACGATACCGTGACAAGCTGCGTAAACAGCGTCGGAGTCAATCTGAATACGGCGAGTCCTTATCTGCTGCAGTATGTCTCCGGCATAGGTCCGGCCCTCGCCGGCAATATAGTGCGCTACAGGGCCGAGAACGGCGACTACCGTTCACGCAGGGATCTGCTCGGCGTGCCGCGGCTGGGAGACAAGGCCTTCGAGCAATGCGCCGGCTTCCTCAGGATACGCGGGGCGGAAAATCCGCTTGACGATTCGGCCGTACATCCGGAATGCTATCACATAGTCGCCAGGATGGCGACGGATCTCGGCACAAGTACCGGCGAGCTTGTCGGAAACGCGGAACTGTGCGCCAAAATTAAGGCGGAGGACTATGTGGAGGGGGATTTCGGACTGCCTACCATAAACGACATATTGAAGGAACTCGTCAAGCCCGGGCTCGATCCCCGCGAAACGGCGCAGGAGTTCGAATTCGCAAACGACATACGCGACATCGAGGACCTCGCGCCCGGCATGGAACTGCCGGGGATTGTCACCAACATAACCGCTTTCGGAGCGTTCGTGGACATCGGCATCCACGAAAACGGGCTTGTCCATGTGTCACGGATGGGTGCCGGCAGGCGCAATGCCCCGCCGTCCGGAATGCTTAAGCTGCATCAGCACGTAAAGGTCTCCGTCATAAGCGTGGACACCGACCGGAGGCGCATTTCGCTGCGTCTGATCAAATAGAAATGCGTACTGAAGGAGCCTTGCGCATGGTTTGAAATCCGATGCAAAATCTTTATATTTGCGAAAGATTTAAACCGCATCTTGCGTTTTTTATTGCGAATGAGTGAGGCTCCGCTGAAAGAAAACCGTTGCAGCATGAAGATTTACATAGTCTCCATGTGTGCCATCATTTTGTGGGGCCTGTCCTATATATGGTGCGACAGACTTATCGAACTGGGCATTCCCGTCGAGTATTTCATTTTCGTAAGGACATTGTGCGGCGGACTCATTCTGCTGCTCGTAAATCTCGTGTCGGGGCTGCCCCTCAGGATACGGCGCAAGGACCTGCCTCTGTTCCTGCTGCTTGCGCTGTGCGAGCCGTTCATTTATTTCATCTGCGAGACATACGGCATCAAACTGACGGAATCTCCTACATGCAGCGCCCTGATAGTGTCTTCCACTCCGATAGTGTCTGTGGCGGCCGGCATGCTGTTCTTCAAGGAGAGGATGCATGTGCTGAACATCCTCGGCATATTCGTATGCCTCGGAGGGCTCGTGATGGTGACGCTGTGCGCCGGAGAGACGGGGGAGCATTTCGTCTGGGGAGTGCTGCTGCTGATAGTGGCCGTGTTCGCCGAAGTGGGACATGCGTCTTGCGTCAAGCCGCTTTCGACGCACTACGATCCCATAGTAATAGTCATGTATCAGTTTCTCATAGGTTCGCTCTTTCTGCTTCCGCTGTTTCTCACAAGGGGAATGAGGCATTTCGACGCGGATCTTTATCTGAGCTGGAAGGTATTCAGGCCCATACTGCTGCTTGCGCTGTTGTGCTCAAGCGTCGCTTTTACGTTGTGGGTTAGTTCAATAAAGCATCTCGGCGTGGCGCGTTCGGGCATATTTCTTGCGCTCGTTCCCATAGCCACCGCCGTAGCCGGCATGATCACCGGCAGGGAAAGCCTGAGCGCATTGCAATGGTGCGGCGTCGCGGTGGCCATACTTGGCGTTATCCAGTCCCAGATATGTTTTAAAAAAATTAGGTGACATCAAACTTTTTTGTTATGGAAAGGCAACAGTCAAAAAGGATTCAGACGTCGATTCTGAACGGTATCGAGCACAAGGTGCTTGTCGCCATGGCTAAGCATATGCCTAAGTGGGTCACTTCCGACATGCTTACCGCCACTGGCGTTGTCGGAGCCATCGTGGTGGCGCTCGGATATGTTCTGTCCAATTTCGACATACGCTATCTATGGATAGCGTCGCTCGGGTTGGTGATTAACTGGTTCGGCGACTCGATGGACGGGACGCTCGCCCGCGTGCGCAATTGCCAGAGACCCGTCTACGGCTTTTTCCTCGACCACAATATAGACGGCATCACCATTGCGATCATGTGCGTAGGCGCCGGACTTTCCGAACTCGTGAGCCTTTATCTTGCGATGGGGGTGCTGACGGTATATCTGCTCCTTTCCATCTACGTGTACATAAACGCCCACCTGAAAAACGAATTCAAATTGACCTACAGCGGCATGGGACCCACTGAGTTCAGGGTTGCGGTCTTCATCATCAATACGCTGTTCATCTATGTGAATCCTCTGAGGGAGTACAGGCATGCGGTGAACATTCTGGGCCATGAACTGTCATTTACCGTCTTTGATTATATATGCGCCGCCATCATCCTGCTGCTCATCATTTTCCATATCAGCAGCCTCGTCAGGGACGGCCGTGAGCTGGCGAAGGCCGACCGCCTTCCCGAAAGAGACTGAGCGATGCCTATCATAGGACAGGACGAACTCGTCCGGCTTTCGCCGTTTTTCGGGACCGGAACAGGCAAGGCCCTCGCAGGCCTGCTCATGCGCATGACGGCGGTGGACAGGCTGAACGGCCTGTACGACAGCATCAGCGAATTCAAGGGTCCCGATTTTACGGATGCCTTGATGCGTGAGATAGGAGTGGATTACGAAGTAGGAAATGCCGAAGTGCTGCAGAGGCTTCCCGAGGGGGCTTTCATCACTGTCAGCAACCATCCGTACGGGGGCTGGGACGGGATTGCGCTGATAGACCTGATAGGCCATCTGAGGGCAGATTTCAAAGTGATGGTGAATCTGATACTCACTTATATACGCACACTGGGCCAGAATTTCATATCCGTGATCCCGACGGGCCGTGAGCGCACGGCGCCTGCGGCCGAAAGCATACGGGGCGTAAGAACGGCTTTGCAGCATGTCCGCGACGGGCATCCTCTCGGACTGTTCCCGTCCGGCGCCGTGTCCGACCTGAAAATAATGAAGGGTTTCATCCTGAGGGACAGGCAATGGCAGGATGCTGCCGTCAGGCTTATAAAAAAGGCCCATGTGCCTGTGGTGCCGGTTAGGTTTTTCGACTGCAATTCTTTTTTCTATTATTTTCTCGGACTTGTCAACGGAAATCTGCGCACGCTGCATCTTCCGAGGGAAATCCTCAACAAGGGCGGCAAACGTTTCCGCATAGGCCTCGGCGACATAATAACGACGGAAACGCAGGACAGATTCGAAAATCCTGACGATCTCCGCGATTTCCTGCGTTCCCGCATCTATGGCATGCCGCTGCCGGACAGATTCATCCGGCATTCTGAAATGAGGTCCGGCCTTTAGTATGTTACGACAGGGGCGAGCTCCTTGGCGCAGTCGATGAATTTCTGGATTTCCTTCTCAGTGGGAACCCTCTTGGTCAGGTGTTTGGTCTCATTGACCTCAAGCATCTTGGCGGCAAGGTTGTCGGCCCTGCGCTTGGCGAATTCTTTCACTGTGTCCACGCCGGCGGCTTCGAGCAATTCGGCGAACTGGGGGCCTACGCCGTCGATACGGAAGAGATCGGCATGGTTCACCCATGTCAGGATGCGGTCTCCGGAAATGCCGCTGGCCTCTTCGAGTGCTTTCCTTCCCTTTGCCGTGGCGCCTTTTTCAAGCAGCTGGTCGACTGTCTCGATGCCTAATGAGTGCAGTTTCTCTGCATACACGGGGCCGATGCCCTGGATGTCGATGATTTTGTAGTTCATATCGGTTTTGTATTTAGTTGGTTATAGTCTCCCTGCAATCTCTCCAAAGGTAGGAATTATTCATCTAAAAACTGCAAAAAAATTTTTATTGCGGCGGTTATGGCAGGATTCCGGCGCTCCGGAACAGTTTTTCGTAGCTCCTGACTTCGTCACTTAAAATCAGCCACATTTATAATTGTCTTATGCATAGTATTTTATAATTTTGTGTCACCCT
>CANPZS010000019.1 GCA_947588835.1 uncultured Bacteroidales bacterium
TGCCATCCGTCAGGTTGTTCAAATCGTTCTTGGTCTTCCGTAAACAATGATGTGAAATCACGCAAAAAATCATCAGAGGTAAAATATTGATATACTTCGGCGTCATTTATCAGGAAATGAATGTCGTAGAAATGGCGTATCTTTGCCGACATCTCTTTGATATAGTCTTGTGCAAGAGAATAACGTAGAAGCGAAACTATCTTCTCTGTAAGTGTTCTGCGTTTATCAAGAACAGGCAATAAAAATGGTTGAAGTTCGTATTCTTCAATAACATCTTCCGCATTCTGCCGCAGCAAGAAGTCGTAAATAAAACTTGAGACGGACTTAATTTCAAACGGATAAGGATTGGCAAATGTATTTACTTCGATTAAAATTTGCCCCGGCTTCATTGGCTCGGCTCCATAAGATTGGATAACGCGAGGATAACGAAAAAAACTCTTTCCGATATTTTGAACTCTTTCGGGTTTGACCGTCGATAGGAATCTCTTCAAGTCCGCTTGACATACTGTGAACGATACGGGTGATTATTTTCTTCTTCTGTCCATCTCTCAGGCCCGGCATCTGTTATGGCGACATCTATATCTTCAGAGAATCTGCTGCCTATCTTATAAACCTTTGAAAGACTCGTGCCGCCCTTGAATACCGCACGATGGTCTGAGTCATTTGCAGCCATTAGTTTAAGTGCGCGGGTTATCCAATAGTCTTTCTCTATGAACAACGACTTGATACCCAGTCCGCCTTCTTCCACTCTTCATTCTCGTGTAGTCTCATATGATATTCCAATTATTTTTTGTCGGCAAACTTTTGGTTGATATGGGCAACTTGTATGTTGTTATCGGGTTCAAGGTTTCTTTCAAGTCACCGTATGGCAACTGTTGCTGCTCTAAAATGGCCCCAAGTACCGCCCTTACAAAAGGAGGATATGCAAGCACAAGTTCCAACATCTTTTTCCGCTTTTCTTCATCCAGCGATTTAATTAGATAGCCTAACTGAATGACACTCTCGTCAGGTGTGGCTGCCGGAATTTTTCGGATAAGCTTAATGGCATCCAAAATGCGAAACAAATCAAAATATTTCGGAACAAGCGGATTCGGTTGCAATAAAAAAGATATGTCATACCCATTGCGCTTTATGGGTCTATGATACTTTGATGTACCTATCAGAATGGATGATGTAATTTGTGTTGTTAAGCCCATTGCGGAAAAATACTCTCCTGCGGTAAGATAGCCTGTTACCTTACCGTCTTTGATCAGTAAGTCTTTGACAATCTCTGAAATGGCCGGTTTAACCTCTCCGAAACGGGTTTGTCTCGGTTTGTAATATCTGCCCTTTGAAACTTTTTTTAAAAGACCGCTCTCGACGTATTGGCTCAAAGCTTTTATTAAAGCCTGCCTATGCTGTCTGGGTATGTCGAAATCGGTAACAGTTATAACTGCGCCTTCCTTCAATTTTTCTATTTGCCTTTTCAGCTCTTCTCTGATAATCATAAAAGTCCTATTGGTAGGGCAAAGATAATAATAATTCATGTTTTTGCAGGTAAAAACGTGAATTATTATTGTACCAGTATGCAGGAAAATTTTCGTAAACAGGGATGAGAATTATTCGCCTCTCTGTTCGAATAGTTTGTCGACCATACCGACAGCTTCGATTTTCTTACTGTCGACAATCTTTGCATATATCTGCGTGGTACGCACGTCGGCGTGTCCCATCAGCTTGCAGGTCGTATAAAGGTCTGCCCCGACCGTCATCATCATCGTTCCGGCAGCCACCTGATTGCATTCCTGGACAGCGCATAGCCGCCCATTGGCGGGTTTTCCGCTCGAGCGCGTCCAATGTGGCCTCATCGCTGCTGCAGCCGAAGGACTTCTGAACGTGGTTCCGCTTTTGTTGTGCTTTCGTCGGACAAACATGCCACGAAGGTAGCAACTTGCCGCGAGTCACCCAAATTGAAAACGAAATCGACCTCTCGCATAGTTGTAGGGCGTATTTTGTCAAAAGTCCAAATATTTGCGGAAAACAGGAGAGTCAGTATTTTATGCAATCCGCATTTTCAATGAAATTATGAATTGTGCGCTGCTTTTGTTTCAGGGGCATCAGAACCAAAACAGAGGCCCAATGGACCGAAATGTCCATTAAGCCTCTTGTTCTTTTTTTTTCGGCATGACATGGGCCAAGCCGCCTTTCAACGGGCTTTGATTATTGCCAGCTGAGGATTTTCTTGAAGTCGTAAGCCTCCGGATCGGGCACGATGGCCTTTGCCGCCTCATAGTCTGCCGGAGTGATATAGTGGCAGATGTGTTCGAAATAATTCCTTGCGGTGCCGCCTTCGATGTTGACGCGGCGGGGAGGAATCTTCCCTTCGGCGTTCTGCAGATCCTTCAGATAAAGAGGGTGCGGATTGCCGTCAGCGTCCACATATACCATGCAGCCGGTCTCCCCTTTTCTGTAAAGTTCATAAACGCCCATGGCGAGCTCCGTGCAATATGTAAGGTCGAATGCCACCGGATCCTGGCAGCGCACGTCGTAGCCGATCTCCACGGGACGCGTCTTCACCTTGAGGCCGATTTTCTTGAACTCCTTCTCCAATATGTCGTTGAACAGCACGGCTTTCGAAATCTTTCCGAGTTCGGGATGCCCGTGCTCGTCATATGTCATGGTGACGCCGGCGTTCTTGATTTCCTCCGGATCGAGGTCATGGAACACTCCTTCGGCCACCACTACGGTACCGTAAGAGATTCCGAGAAGCTTCCTCTTGATGAAGGCGGAAAGAGCCAGCCTGACTATCTTGTCGAGGGTTATTTCCGTTTTGTTGAACATTTCCGGTATAATGGTGACCGGGCAGTGGGTTGCCTCGCCTATGCCGAGCGCAAGATGTCCTGCGGAACGGCCCATTGCACTGATGATTAGCCAGTTGCCCGAGGTGCGCGCATCTTCGTACACTGTCCTCGCGAGGTGAGCGCCCTCGTTCTTTGCGGAATTGAATCCGAACGTAGGAGCGTTGGCCGGCAACGGCAGGTCGTTGTCTATCGTCTTGGGGACGTGAATGTTCCGGATGGGATACTTCTTCGTCTCCAAAAATTTGGCGATCCTGTTGGCGGTCGATGCCGTATCGTCCCCTCCCACGGTGACAAGCAGCTTGATATTATTCTCCTGGAAAAGGGAAAGATTGAAATTCTTTTCGAAATCCTCGTCAGTCGGCTTGAAACGGCTCATCTCCAGATAGGAACCGCCCCTGTTGAAATAAGCGTCGGCTTTGAAGAAATCTATCTCCTCCGTACGTGGATTCTTGCTGAAAAGCCCCGAATAGCCTCCGTGAAGGCCGATTACGCGGAAACCTCCCGCGAGAAACGTCTTGGCGACACTGAATACAACGGTATTCATGCCCGGTGCGGGACCTCCGCCGCAAAGAATGATGACTGAATCTTTCATATCGTCAATTGTTTTATGTCATTGTTTCCGGCCCATTGCCGAATCGATTGCAAATTTATTGAATATTATCATTTTTTCAAATGAAAAGGACGTCTGACATAACGGCCTTGGCCCATGCTTTCCCGAACGGCGGGGAAATTGGGAACGGACCGGTCCAATTCAGAATAATTCGTTATATTTGTAGTTTGTAATTGTCAGTACGGACAGTGGAAGCGAATAAGAATCATACCGACAGGAAGACGGCTGAAGCGCGCATCGCGGAGCTGCGGGAGAGACTGCGTGAATACAGCAGGCTCTATTATGTGGATAACGCTCCTGCGGTCAGCGACTTCGAATTCGACGGGCTCATGCGTGAACTTGCCGATCTGGAAAGCATGTACCCCGACATGGCGACTCCTGACTCCCCCACGCAAAAGGTCGGCAGCGACCTGGAAACGGAGGGGGTTTCTTATGCCGGCATCGAACGTGAAGCGCGCAAGGAATTCGCGCATTATCCGCACAGATTTCCGATGCTGTCCCTCGGCAATACATACAATATAGGAGAAGTGGAAGATTTCGCCGAAAGGGCGCTCAAGACACTCGGCGAAGACTTTACGTATTGCTGCGAACTGAAATTCGACGGCACGGCAATCTGCCTCACATATCGTGACGGCAGGCTTTTCAGGGCCCTCACGCGCGGCGACGGAGTAGTCGGGGACGACGTTACCGACAATGTGATGAACATAGCCGGCATACCGCGGAGGCTCTCCGGAAGCGGATATCCCGCCGAATTCGAGATCCGCGGCGAAATACTCATGCCCTACGAAGCCTTCGACAGGCTGAACAGGGAACGGGACGAAAACGGGGAGCCGCCGTTCGCCAACCCGAGGAACGCGGCTTCAGGTTCGCTGAAGCTGCTTGATCCGCTGGAATCCGGAAGGCGCGGCCTGCAGTGCATACTATATCACATCCCCGTGGACTCCGCCTCATTCCCGACGCAGCGCGAAGCCATGGAGGCCGCGGCGTCATGGGGCCTGCCCGTATCGGACAAGAGCAGGATATGCCGCGACATAAAGGAAATAGAGGAATTCATCTCGTATTGGGATACTGCCAGGCGGGATCTCCCCTATGCCACGGACGGCATTGTCATAAAAATCAATGAGACGTCCTGCCAGAAGGCTTTGGGCTATACGGCCAAATTCCCCCGCTGGGCGGTGGCGTACAAGTTCCGGGCCGAACAGGCTCTGACGAAGCTCGTATCCATTGACTATCAGGTAGGAAGAACGGGCGCGGTGACACCGGTGGCGAATCTGGAGCCGGTCCATCTGTCCGGGACCACGGTAAAGAGGGCCACCCTGAACAATGCCGACCAGATGGCCGTCCTCGACATACGCGTCGGCGACTGGGTATATGTGGAGAAAGGAGGGGAAATAATCCCCAAAATCACCGGCGTGGAGCTTTCAAGACGTCCTGCCGGCAGCCGTCCGCCTGAATTTCCGGCCGTATGTCCGGATTGCGGGGCCGCGCTCGTAAAAGAGGAAGGAGAGGCGAAATGGTTCTGCCCCGATTCGGACAACTGTCCTACCCAGATCAAAGGGCGTCTGCTGCATTTCCTGAGCCGCAAGGCCATGAACGTGATAGCCGGTGAAGCCACTGTCGATCAGCTTTACAATCTCGGCCTGGTACGCACGCCTGCCGATTTCTATTCGCTGCGCAAAGAACAGCTTCTCTTCCTCGAAGGCTGGCAGGAGCGCTCCGCGCAACGTTTTATCGACAGTCTGAACGCATCGCGCGGCGCCGCATTCGAAAAGGTACTGTTCGCGCTCGGCATAAGATACGTGGGAGAACAGACCGCCATAGAGGTCGCACGCCATTTCGGCGACATGGACGCCATAGCCGCGGCGGACAGGGAAAAGCTCATGGAAGTGCCTGACGTAGGCGAAGTCATCGCCGACAGCATATATGCATATTTCAGGAATCCGGCGCACTTGGACGAGATACGCAGGCTCAGGGAGGCTGGGCTCAATTTTTCCGTGGCGGAACAGAGTAAGGATGAAGACGCCTCGGACGTGCTTGCGGGAAAAATCATTGTGATAAGCGGCAATTTCTCCATATCGCGCGATGAAATGAAAGCCTTGATAACCAAGCACGGAGGAAAGAATTCTTCGTCCGTCAGCGGAAAAACTTCGTGGCTCCTCGCGGGAGAAAAGCCGGGGCCCGAAAAAATAAGGAAGGCCGGAGAACTGGGCGTGCCGGTGATAGGAGAAAAGGATTTCTTCGCGATGCTGCCTTCAGGTTCCGGCACGGCAGCGGACGCAGGGCCGGATTGCTCCGGCATTGACGGGCCTTCCCTCTTTTGATTTGCGGCAGAAGTAGATTTGCAGATGTTCAAAAAATTGTGGCATAAGATTGCGGTAATAGTCCGATGGATAGAGATACTCGTGGTACGCACCACGAAGTTTCTGACCGTGGAAATATGGGAGCTCGATACGGAGGACTTCTCGAGATGGAAAGCGAACCGTCTCCGGGACATCAAGACCGTGTCCCTCATGCTGAACACTTTCTCGGCCCAGAAGATAGGTTTCCAGGCCACTGCCCTCAGCTTCCAGTCTCTGATGTCCGTGGTTCCGTTCATCGCCCTGGCCTTCTATCTTACAGGCGGCCTCGGGCTCTCGAGCAAATTCGAAGCCTTCCTGAATTCAAACATAAGCGACGAACGCCTCATACATATTCTCGAAAACGCGGCCCAAAATATCGTGGACGCGTCCCAGGCCGGACTGTTCGGAATGATCAGCTTCATCGCGTTCATCTGGATAGTAGTGTGGATGATGATATGCGTCGTGCGCGTATTCGACAACGTGTGGATGGTGCGCAAGCCGCGCAACTTCTTCAAGCAGATGGGCATCGTGATAGGCATCCTGATTGCGGCCCCTTTCGTCATCATCATATTCTTCTCCGGTTCGATACTTTATTCCAAGGTGCTCGACCTCGTGGCGCCGCAGGGAATACCCATTTTCGACAACATACGTTCCTTCCTCGGGTGGCTTGTGTCCGGCGCGATAACGGTAGTGGTCATTTCCGGGATGTACAAATATATTCCCGCCTGCAAGGTGCGCTATCGCCATGCATTCAAGGCGGCGCTCATAGCCGGCATCGTGTTCACAGTCTTGCAATACCTGTATCTCGAGACGCAGATGTTCGTCAACCGCATGAACGCGATATACGGCACCGTAGCTTTCATACCGCTTTTCATGGTGTGGCTCAATACCGGATGGACGGTGATCCTGTACGGGGCCGAGCTGTCCTATGCCTTCCAGAACGTTGAGCGCCATCATGTAAGCAATTCCGCCATGGACGAAGTGCGCGAGGCGGTGCGGCTCGAAGGCAAACGCTATACCAACATGGCCGAAGTGATGGACAAGGCCGATAAAAGATGACATTATGAGTTTTTCGGAATTTTCACAGAATGACTATGACGTCATAGCCCGCGAATATGCCGACCTCTTGGAATCCGCGCGGAAAAGATGCGGCGACGAAGGCGAACTGGAGGTGGTCCAGAAAGCTTTCGATTTTGCCAACGAGGCTCACAAGAACGTCAGGAGGCGTTCCGGAGATCCATACATATTGCACCCCATCGCAGTGGCCAAGATAGTCGTCAACGACATCGGCCTCGGCTACAAGTCCATAGCCGCGGCTATCCTGCACGACGTGGTGGAGGACACCGACTATACGGTGGACGACATAAGAAAACTGTTCGGGGACAGGATCGCCATACTCGTGGAAGGTCTCACCAAAATAAAGACCGTGCTGGACAATGAAGACAAGACCAAGAAAAACGACTTCAGCGTCAGAAGCCTCCAGGCCGAGAACTTCAAGCGGATCCTGCTCACCCTAAACGACGACGTCCGCGTCATCCTCATCAAGCTGGCCGACCGGCTCCACAACTGCAGGACGATAGAGTTCATGCCGGAACACAAGCGGGACAAAATCCTGAGCGAAACCATGTTCATATTCATCCCCCTCGCCCATCGGCTCGGCCTCTACGGGGTCAAATCGGAGATGGAGAACATCTGGCTGAAATACAAGGAGCCGGACGCCTACGATGAGATAAGCCGCAACATCAACCGCAACGTAACGGACAACGAGAAAGAAATCGACTCTTTCATAGGACCCATAAGGAAGGCGCTTGCGGACGCCGGATTCGATTTCGAGATACGCAAGCGAGTCAAGACTCCCTACTCGATATGGCACAAGATGCAGACCAAGAGGATTCCGTTCGAACAGGTCTATGACCTGTATGCGATAAGAATCATCTTCAATCCCTCAGCCTCGGAGGGAGAGCGGGAACAGTGCTACAAGATTTTCTCCATCATCACCGGCATATACCGCTACAAGACGGACCGGGTGCGCGACTGGGTGAAGAATCCCAAGAGCAACGGTTACGAAGCGCTGCACTGCACCCTCCTGAGCGAGAAAGGAATATGGATCGAGGTGCAGATACGCACGAGGAGAATGGACGACATAGCCGAGAAAGGTATCGCCGCGCACTGGCTGTACAAGCAGAACGGCTATACGGAAGAGGACAACGGCACCGACAAATGGCTCGCCAAGGTCAAGGAAATCCTCGTCAATCCCGACGTAAATGCGCTCGAACTGCTCGACATCATACACAACGACCTTATCAGCAGCGAGATACTCGTTTTCACGCCTAAGGGGGAGCAGAGGCAGATACAAAAGGGGGCCACTGCCCTGGACTTTGCATACCTCATCCATACGGAAATAGGCAACAAGGCCATAGCCGCCAAGGTGAACATGAAGCTCGTTCCCCTGTCATACCAGCTCAGATCCGGCGATCAGGTGCAGATAATCACTGCGGAGGACGAAAAGCCCAAACGGGAATGGCTTTCGTTCCTGCAGACGAGAAAGGCGCGCAACGTGGTGACGGACTATTTCCGTACGTTCAGGGAACCGATTCTGGAGAGCGGCAAGGAGAAGCTGGAGGCGCAGCTCGAAAGCATAGGCTACCGTCTGGACGCCGACACCCGGAAGCGCCTGCTCACCCTGTACGACCTCAATTCGGCCGAAGAACTGTATTTCCGCATAGGGCTGGGCATCGAGAAGCCTCCGCTTCAGGAATGCCTCAGGAGCCTTCCGGAAAAAGGCAGGAGCATCTGGGACAGGATGACTTCCTTCCTCGGCAAGGACAGGGAGGTGAAAAAGGACGACACCTTCGTAATCGGCAGCGGAGACGGCCGCAGATATGTGACGGCGCCATGCTGCAACCCCATTCCCGGCGACGCGGTCGTAGGCATCCTGTCGCGTGACGGAGGCACGGTGACGGTGCACAAGAAAAGCTGCGGCGAGGCCGAAAGGCTCGCATCCAAGTTCGGCGACAGGGTAGTGGTGCCGGAGTGGGACGCCGGAGTCGACGACAAATCCTTCCTCGTGCGCATATCCATAAAGGGCATCGACAGGATGGGACTTCTCAATGACATTTCCCGCTACATTTCGCTCGTAATGGGCGTGAACATGAAAAAGCTGACGCTCGGCTCCAACGAGGGCATATTCGAAGGCTATATAGACATGTTCGTGAACAGCCGCGAAGTGCTCGACAAGATGATAAGGAAGCTCTCCGCCATAGACGGCATACAGAGCGTGGCGAGAATCGACATTTGAAACACATGAAAAACGTTTTGAAAAAATATTTCCCCCTAATGGCCGCGGCCGCGGTGCTGGCGTCGCTCTGCCTGCCGCAGGGCTGCGCGAACACCACTACGCCTCCTTCGGGAGGGCCAAAGGATACGATACCTCCGGTAATCAGGAAGATAACTCCCCTGCCCGGAGCCGCCGGCGTGAGCGCCAAAAAGACGCGGATCGAATTCACCTTCGACGAGTATGTGCAGGTCAAGGATCCGAGAAGCCTGTTTCTCTCCCCTCCCGGCGAGAAGCCGCCGAAGTTCAAGATGAAGGGAAAGACCCTCGTAGTGTATTTCGAAGAAGATCTCGACTCAAACCGCACCCATACGCTCGACCTTACCGGAGCCGTGGCCGACAACAACGAGGGCAACATGTTTCCGGGATACGTTTTCGTTTTTTCCACGGGCGGCGGAATCGATTCCATGATGGTGACGGGAATAGTGCAGGACTGCAACACCCTAATGCCCGTCAAGGGCGCCACAGTGATGCTGTACAAGGACCAGTCGGATTCGGCCCTGTTCAAGCATCGCCCGGATGCGGCGGCGCGAACCGACGACTGGGGCTATTTCGCGCTGAGAAATATCCAGGACACGGTCTACCGGATATATGCCATAGAGGATCAGAACAACAACAACATGTACGATCCCGACAACGAGAGGGTCGCGTTTCTGGACACGTTGTTCCGTCCGGCGAAAATGGCGTACGATTCCCTGCCGGAGCTGCTGAAATATGACATGAAAGATACGGCGAACTGCCTTGCAAGGCATCAGGAGCTGGAACTCTCGATGTTCAGGGAACAGCCTTCACGCCAATACATAGACAATTACGTGCGTACGGGCGAGCGATCCGCCTACGTCACTTTCATGGCGCCCGGCGCGGAGATAAAGGGGATGCGGATACGAGGCCTTCCGGCCGACAAGCTGATAACCCAGTTCAATCCCGAACGGGACAGTCTCGAACTGTGGGTGAATGACCAGAGGCGCATGCCGGACACGCTTTACCTGATGGTGAATTACATGAAGACGGATACCTCCGGAGTGCTCGTGCCGACCGAAGAAACCGTTAAGCTGGCCATGGACGCCAAGATGAAGACATCGGCCTCCAAAAGCAAATCCTCGGACATAAGGCATGAAGACACCGTATGCGTCATGACGGCCTCCGCGAAGCCAGAGACGGTGGAACAATACGGATTCTCGCTTGAATTCAAATACCCGCTCATACGGGAGGCCTTCGACAGCCTGCATTTTTACAGCATCAACCCGAGGCAGCAGGAACGCGAAGGCGCCTTCAGGCTGGTCCGCGACACCGCCAATATCCGCCGTTTCTCCATAATGCCAGAGGAAAAGCTTCTTCCGGGCTGGGAATACATTCTCAAGATACCCCACAGGATGTTCCAGGACATAAACGGCCATTTCAACGACAGCACGCAGGTCAAGGTGTCGCTGCCGACGGACGAAAAGCTGAGCAGCCTGAACATGATACTTGCCGGGGTGGACAGGGAATACATTGTGGAGCTTCTCAATGAAAAACGTTCCGAGGTGCTGCGGAAATACGTGACGGACAGTTCATGTACATTGGCGTTCCCCTATCTCGCGGCCGGCAAATACTCCGTCCGGATCACCGAGGACCCCAACCGCAACGGAATTGTGGACACCGGCAACCTCCTCGGCAAACGGCAGCCCGAAAAAGCCGTTTTCTACAAGATAAACGATTCTTTCCTCATAGAGATTCCGGAGAGGTCGGTCATCGACCAAAGGGTGGATATGCAGGTTTTGTTCAACGGAAAAGAAAAGGATGACGATGCTGAAGACAATGACGGCGCTCGCGGCGGCGATCCTGATGCTGCAGACACACTGCCTGAAGGCGCAGGAAGTCAGGGCTGAGCGGGATTCGATAGTATTTTTCGAACTGCCGGACGAGATCACTGACGAATATCTCGACTCGGCCTATGTATCGAAAAAGACGGTCATAAACAATTATTCCATGATAGGAGTGGAATACGGGACCACGTTGGTCGGCTCCACCTTCACTCCGACGAGGGACACCAAGGCTTTCATACAGCCCGGACAGTTCGGAGTGCTGTTTACCCACTATGAGAAAATGTTCGGGATATATCCTTATTTCGGCTATCAGATAGGGATTTACCACGGTTACGAGGGATATCAGTTCAAGGAAAACGAGGAGACAGGCTTCACCCCTACAGTGGAGGGAGCCGAAAAAGCCTTGATTGAGGTGGTCGAAGTGCCTTTCCTGCTGCATGCGCACATGGATTCGCACCGGTTTAAGATAATGGCCGACGTCGGGCTGTACGGCGGCTACAGGCTCGGTATAACGAGATACGGCGACGAGGTAACCGAATCAAGCAGGAACTCATTCATAGACACCGACAAACGTTTCGACTACGGTCTGAAGGCTTCGGCCGGATTCGGGCTGGTGCTTGACCCTTTGGAGTTTCATTTGACGCTGCAGTTCAAATATGGCTGGAATTCGTATTACGCCGCCGACTATTACAGCACGTATTACTACAGATATGCATACCCGTTCAATTTCGTGCTGAGCGCAGGAGTGCATTTCCATCTTACCAAGCGCAGCGGCTGGTCCAAGGCGCAGCTGAGACGGGAGGCCCGGAGGACGGTTTACGGAGAAGACTGACAAATAAAACAGGAAACGGACATGGAAGGAAAGACAAAGACATTGCAGGCGTATGTCGGGGATCTGAAGATAGGAGGCGGGGAGCCGATAGTGGTGCAGACAATGTGCAACACCCATACAAGCGACGTGGAGGCGACGGTCGCGCAGTGCGAACGCCTGCGCGACGCGGGAGCGCAGCTGATACGCATCACCGTGCCGGGGATGCGCGAGGTGGAACACCTCCGCGAGATCCGCTCGCGGCTGCGCTCCCGCGGTGTCGCGACACCGCTCGTCGCCGACATCCATTTCTCGTCCGAAACCGCCGTCGCGGCCGCGTCGGTCGTGGAAAAGGTCCGCATAAACCCCGGCAACTTCCATAAAGACCATGACAAGGCCCGCGAGCGTTTCGTCGGCCTGCTGTCCGTGTGCAAGGAGCACGGCACGGCCATAAGGATAGGCCTCAACCACGGTTCCCTCGGAGAATACATAACTTCGCTATACGGCGACACCCCGCTCGGCATGGCCAAGGCCGCCATGGAATGGATTGAAATGTGCATCGAAAACGACTTCTACAATGTCGTGGTTTCCCTTAAATCCAGCAATACGGCAGTGATGGTGGAGGCCTACCGCACCCTGTACCGCTTCATGCAGGAGCGCGGCGTCCTGTTTCCGCTGCACGTAGGGGTCACGGAGGCCGGCAACGGCGACTCGGGGCGCATAAAGTCCTGCGTCGGCATCTCGTCCCTGCTCTCAGAGGGCATCGGCGACACCGTGCGCGTCTCGCTGACCGAGGATCCCGAAAATGAAATTCCCGTGGCGCAATATCTTTCCGACCGCTACGGCAACCGCACCATGTCGTCCCTCGTATCGGTCAGCACGATCGGGCGCACGGCCATGTCCACATACCGTTCCCCGTCCAAGGAAAAGCTTTTGCTCGATCTGTCGTGCGACTTCGGCAAGCGGCTTATAAACAAAGACATAGACGACATAAAGATAAACGGAACGTATATTGACGGCAACGGGAACGAAGTGCAGATAGAGAATGAGGGATTCGGCGACTACCTTGCCGACGAGCTCCTGCAGGCCTGCCGCAGACGTTTCTACCGTCCGGAATACATAGCCTGCCCCGGATGCGGCCGCACCATGTACGATCTGCAGGAAACATTCGAGGCAGTAAAGGCCAGGACCTCGCACATGAAAAACGTGGTCATAGCCGTCATGGGCTGCATAGTGAACGGCCCCGGCGAGATGGCCGACGCCGACTGGGGATATGTCGGAGAAGGGGGCCACAAGGTATCGATTTACCACGAAGGGAAGCCGGTCCTCCGTCACATACCCGACACCGAGGCGGTGGACCGCCTTGTGGAACTTATTGAGGAAGATCTTGGCCGCCGTCCCGCTTCCCGCTGAGCACGGCGATCACTGACTCGACCGCACGGACCTTGTCCCCTACCTTGACCTTGACCTCGGCATCGAGAGGCAGGAATATGTCTATGCGCGAGCCGAATTTGATGACTCCGCACTGCTCTCCCCTGACCGTCTCCAGCCCGGGCTCCGAATAACATACTATCCGCCTTGCGAAAGTGCCGGCGATCTGCTTGAAGAACAGCCTGTCGCCCGAAGGGACTGTGATGCCCGTGGAGGAATGCTCGTTGAGCTCCGAAGATTTGGGCAGAAAGGCCAGCAGATATTTCCCGGGATGATATTTGTAATATGACACTTCTCCGGAAGCAGGCCAGAAGTTGGCGTGCACGTCAAAGAAATCCATGTACACCGATATCTGGATGCATTCTTCCTTCATGTATTCCGGCTCGTAGACTTTTTCCACTATCACCACCTTGCCGTCGCATGCGGAGGTCACAAGTCCGTCCCCCGGCGGCGTCTCCCTTTCGGGCACCCTGAAAAACCACGTGATGAAGCACATGAACACGACGAGGGCCACGATGATGGAGACCGATATCCATGAATTGCGCACAAAATGCCGCACGACCAATATGAGTATGCCGCATATCAGCCATGCCATCAGTATCGTTCCGGTCGAATCTTTATCTATTATCATATATCTTTTCTGTTACATAAGTCCAACGGCCGTCAGGTATACGGCTCCCGCCGGTATCGCGAACAAAGCGCTGTCGAAGCGGTCCAGCAGTCCCCCGTGTCCCGGTATAATGTTTCCGGAATCCTTCACGTTAAAATATCGCTTCCATTGCGATTCGAACAAATCCCCGCAAACTCCGGCCACGTGCATCATAATTGAAAGCACTATGCAGTGCAGGAGCGGGAAACCTGACATCCCGGCGAAACGGATCAGAACGGCCGCTCCCACGGCGAACACGAGTCCGCCCCAGAATCCCGCCCATGACTTTTTGGGCGATATCGCGGGACACAGCTTGGGCCCGTTTCTGCCCAACAGCATTCCTACGCAATAGGCGCCTACGTCGGATGCCCATATTATGATGAACAGACACAGCATCAGGCCTCCCCCGAAATTTCCGTCGCCGTCGAACACCATAAGTCCGGAGAGCGACAGCGGCACGGCTATGTACAGCAGCCCGGTGCAGATATACGGGAAACGGCCGAATCCCTCCCTGTCGCCTCCTTTGCGAAGTGCGCCTGCCATGACGGCGAAAAGAGGAATGAATGCAAGGCATATGAGCCTGGCGTCCATATATTGCGCCGCCGAAAGGAATATCAGCGCAAACAGGGTTATGCCTGTCGCTATGGACAGTATCCCGGGCAGCTCGAGGCGGCCGCCGGCCGTCATCACGTAAAATTCACGCATCATTCCGGCCATAATGAATATCACCAGTCCGGCAAAGAGGAATTTGTTTATGAGCAGCCCGCACAGGACTATTGCAAGGAAGCCTGCGCCGGAGACCGTTCTTTTAACAATGTCTGCCATTCCAAAACGAATAATGGGACCCTCACTCCGCAGGCTGCGCCGTCTGTTCCGTCTGTTCCTGCTGCTCAGGCTTGCGTTCATCGGCCTGCGGCAGCACTTTGGGGCCGAGGATCCTTTCCACATCTTCCGCAAAGATAACTTCTTTTTCGAGAAGAAGCGAAGCAATCTTCAGGAAACCTTCCTTGTGGGAGACAAGCAGGTCCATCGTCCTGTCATGCACCATCTGTACGAGATCCTTGACCTCCTTGTCCATCAGCTCCGCGGTCTTTTCGCTGTAAGGCTTGGTAAGGTCGTAGCCTCTCGTTCCGGTGGAATCGTAGAATGAAAGGGCCCCTACCTTTTCGCTCATACCGTAATATTGCACCATGCCGTACGCCATCTGCGTCAGCCTCTCAAGGTCGTTCTGGGCTCCCGTGGAAGGCTGTCCGTCGACTATTTCCTCGGCCACGCGGCCTCCGATGAGAGTGCACATCTCGTCTATCATCTGGGAACGCTTCCACAGCTTGCGTTCTTCCGGCAGATACCAGGCGGCGCCCAAAGCCTGTCCCCTGGGTATCAGGGTGACCTTGAACAGAGGGTTGGCATAGGGCAGAAGCCAGCTCACCGTGGCGTGTCCGGCCTCGTGGTGGGCGATCGAACGCTTTTCGGCGACGGAAATAAGGGCGCCCTTCCTTTCAAGCCCGCCCACGATGCGGTCGACCGCATCAAGGAAGTCCTGCTTTTCGACGGTAGTCTTGTTGCGGCGCGCCGCGGTGAGCGCGGCTTCGTTGCATACATTGGCTATGTCAGCGCCGGAGAAGCCCGGAGTATGCTTCGCCATGAATTCCACGTCGAAGTCGTCCGATACCTTTATTCCGCGCATGTGCACCTTGAATATTTCTTCGCGCTCCTTCAGCTCCGGCAGGTCAACGTGAATCTGTCTGTCAAAGCGTCCCGCACGCATCAGCGCCTTGTCGAGGATGTCCGCGCGGTTCGTTGCCGCAAGCACTATGACGCCGCTGTTGGTGCCGAAACCGTCCATTTCGGTAAGCAGCTGGTTAAGAGTGTTTTCCCTCTCGTCATTTGAAGAAAAGCCTACATTCCTGCCGCGGGCTCTGCCGACGGCGTCGATCTCGTCTATGAACACGATGCACGGCGCCTTTTCCTTCGCCTGGCGGAACAGGTCCCTGACGCGTGAGGCGCCCACTCCGACGAACATCTCCACGAAGTCGGAACCCGAAATGGAGAAGAACGGCACGTTGGCTTCACCGGCCACGGCCTTGGCGAGCAAGGTCTTTCCCGTGCCGGGAGGGCCCACCAGCAATGCGCCCTTGGGTATCTTTCCGCCCAGCGACGTGTATTTGGCCGGATTCCTGAGGAAATCGACTATCTCCATTACTTCCTCCTTGGCCCCGTACAGGCCCGCAACGTCCTTGAAGGTGACGTTGACCTGCGTCTTGTCGGCAAGCTTGCCCGTGGAGCGGCCTACGCCGAACACACCTCCCGGACCTCCGCCGCCGGGGCCTCCGCCCATGTTGCGGTTGAAGCCCCTGAAGAGCCATACCCACATCAATATCATGAGCAAAGGGAACAAAATCCATTCGAGGACGCTCCCCCATACGCGCGAATTTGACTTAATGACGACTCCGAACCGCGCTTCTTCAGGCAGCTCGCCGTTCAGCGCGCCGAACACGGTCTCGGGATCGAACTTGTCGGAAACGAGGAAAAAGAAATGCGGCGACTTGCGCGGTACGTTTCCGCCGAATTTGTCGGCATACTTCGACACTCTGTCGGGGCGCACCTTTATGTATCCCTCATAGTCGTTGCGTACGAAAGTTATTTCATCGACGTCGCCCGCCTTAATCATTTCCTGCACTTCCGCCCATTCGATCTTCTGGGGATTGCCGGCATTGCGCTGGCTGAACAGCATCCACCCTATTCCAACGAGCAGAAGGATATAAAGCCATGAGATATTGGCCCTTATCCTTATTTCTCTTTTACCGTTTTGTTTTTTTTCAGGCATTTTGCTTTCGGTTATTCTTCGGATTTAGTCTTTGCCGCCGGTCTGCGCCGCGGCTTGTACTCTTTGCTCGGTACGTCGGCCCACAAATCTTCCAGACGGTAGAATTCGCGATATTGGGTCAGGAAAATATGCACGAGTATATTGCCGTAGTCGAGAATGATCCAGAAATCGTTTTCCTCGCCCTGTGAGCGGAGAAGCTTGTGGCCTTCCTCGGCCATCATCTTCCGGACATTATCGGAAATGGCGTCCACGGCGGTGGTCGAATCCGCATTGCAGATTACGAAAAAGTCGGTTATGGAGCCTTCCACGCCTCTCAAGTCGAGAGAAACGACGTTCTTGGCCTTCTTGTCCAGCATGGCATCGGCGACAACCCGGAGATCGTGTGTAATCATAAATGAAATTTTCTATTTTTGTCTCCAAATATAATCAAAATCTGAACCAATGGGAAATAATGTGCCAATTATATGGTATGAAACGATAGATTCGACCAACAACGAGGCTCTGAGGCATATTTCCGAACTTGACAATCTGTCAGTACTTGCCGCAACGGAGCAGACGGCCGGACGGGGACAGCGGGGCAATGAATGGAAATCCGCGGCAGGCGACAACCTGACATTTTCCATAGTGCTCAAATTCGGCGCCGGAGCGCAGCCGGCCCTTGCCGTCAGGGATCAGTTCCGCATCACGCTCGCATCCACGCTGGCAGTGCATGGCTTCCTTGCCGACCGCGGAGTGCAGGCAAAAATCAAATGGCCCAACGACATATATGCGGGCAACCGGAAGATCTGCGGGATGCTGATAGAGAACGGCATCGACAGCGCATTCCTGAAATGGTCCGTCATAGGCATAGGCATAAACGTCAACCAGACGGACTTCCGGTCTGACATGATCAACGCCGCCTCGATTGCGGGCATCACCGGGAAAAAGTATCCGCTCAGGGAGTCGCTGGACTCGTTCATGGACTGTTTCATGACGCGTCTGCCCTCCGTCTGGGACAGCCCCGACGCGCTCCTCGAAGAATACCATGCCAATATGTTCAGGAAAGGGACGGTATGCGAATATGTGGACTGCGCTTCCGGCGAGACATTCCGCGCCGCCATAATCGGCATCACCCCCGACGCAAGGCTGAGGCTGTCGCTTGCCGGCGGCGAAGAAAGGACTTATGCCTTCAAAGAAGTAAGCTATGTCATATAGCTGATCTCATGGCCCTTACGGCCGCGGCCGGATCTTCGGCCCTGAAAACGGAGCTTCCGGCCACGAGGATGTCTGCTCCGGCACGGGCGAGCCGTCCGGCGTTGGCGGGCGACACTCCCCCGTCCACTTCGACAAGGCAGCCGCAGTCTTCGGTGAACCATCTTTCCGTATCGTCGCAATGCCTGCCTTCCTTGTCGACGGCTTCCCTGAGCGACGCTATCCTCTCGTATGAATTCTCCATGAACTTCTGTCCTCCGAAGCCGGCGAACACGCTCATGATCAAGAAAAAGTCCGCCTTGCCGACATAGGGGAAAAGCTTTTCGGCCGGTATGTCGGGATTGACCGCGACTCCCGCCTTCATGCCGCAGGAGCGTATCAGATCGATGATCTCCCCTGTCCGGCCGCCGGCCGCCTCATAATGTATGCTCAGCATCCTCACCCCGGCTTCCGCGAAGCGGCGCACGTATTTTTCGGGACTGACTATCATCAGATGGGCGTCCATAGGCTTCCTTGCGATTCTGGCAAGCGCCTCAACAACGGGAAAGCCGTATGAGATGTTGGGCACGAACGAGCCGTCCATTATGTCGAGATGAAACAGATCGGCTTCGGCATTGACGAATTCCGCATCTTTTTCAAGATGCAGAAAATCGGCGGAGAGCATGGATGGGGCTATCAGCGTCATTTTCCGGCGTCAGCTGAAATTGCAAACGACGTATTCGAGCAACGCCCAGAACTTGTCGAGCGACGCGAGTTCGAGTTTCTCGCCGGGAGCATGCACTCCCCTGAGCGTGGGGCCGAACGAAATCATGTCCAGATCCGGGAATTTGTCAAGGAACAGTCCGCATTCCAGTCCTGCATGAATGGCCTTCACTTCGGGCTCGGCGTTGAACAGCCTGCGGTACGCCTTGACGCATACGTCGAGGATGCGGGAATTCATGTCCGGCTTCCATCCGGGATACTCCGAACTGCGCTCCGTTTCGAATCCGCCGAGTCTGAAGCAGGCCTCGACCTTGGACGCCATGGCATGCAGGGCCGATGTCACGGAACTCCTCTGGCTTGTGACGACCTCCAGGACATCGGGAGCCAGCTGCCTGACGGCCGCGAGATTGGTCGAGGTCTCCACGAGTCCCGGTATGTCCATGCTCATCGCCGCCACCCCGTGGGGCAATGCGAAAAGCGTCGAAATGAATTGTCTTCCTCCGGCGACGGCCTTGCATCCGCATGACCATGGAAGGATCTCCGCCTTTATGTCAGGATCCGACACCGCGAATTCTCCCGAAAGAGTCCTGCCGAAGGCCTTGAAAGACTCCGTCAATCCGTCCGGATCGACCGCGGCGACGACGGCTTCCGCTTCGCGGCAGATGGCGTTGGGCTTGTTGCCGCCGGATATGGAAAGCAGCTGCCAGTCCTTTTCGGAATAAAGGAAACGGCAGAGCTGCTGCAGGGCATTGGCCCTTTCCTTGTTTATATCGTCTCCGCTATGGCCGCCCACTGCGTTGAAAATGCGCAGCTTCAGAATTTTCGATCCCTCATGTATCTCTTCGCGTACAAACCTGAAACGCGCAGTGGTGTCGAGGCCTCCGGCACAGCCCACGAAGAGCTGTCCCTCGTCTTCGGAGTCGAGGTTGATCAAGGTTTTGCCGTCGAAGAATCCGCCTTCGAGAGCGAATGCGCCGTCCATTCCCGTCTCTTCCGATATGGTGAACAGGCATTCGATCTTCCCTGCGTCAAGGCTGCCGTCAAGGAGCGCGAGGCAGGCCGCGATGCCTATGCCGTCGTCTGCACCGAGAGTGGTTTCCTTGGCGATCATCCAGCCGTCCTCTATTTCATATTTTATAGGATCTTTCGAGAAATCGTGTCCGCTGCCGCCGGTCTTCTCGCAGACCATATCCTGATGGGCCTGCAGGACCAGGACGGGAACATTCTCCTTGCCGGGCGCGGCAGGCTTGACTATCACCACATTGCCGACTCTGTCCCTGCGGCATTCAAGCCCGCGGTCCGCGGCGAACTTGCACAGGTACGCCGTCATCTTTTCCTCATGGCCGGACTCGCGCGGGATATAGGTTATTTCCTTGAAAAAATCGAGAACTTTCGTCGCATCCATACGCTGACTTGATTTTGATTGTTAAATATGTTCCGGCGCAGACGGCCTATTCGGAGGCCGGAACCAGAATCTCCTCTATGTCATCGACATATTTCTTGAATGTCTTGTCGATGGAAATGAGGTCCGCGACCGTGTTGCATGCATGCAGGACGGTGGCATGGTCCTTGCCGCCGAGTTCGGAGCCTATCGCGGACAGCGAGCAGCTTCCTATCAGATGCCGTATCATATACATGGCTATCTGCCTCGCCTGCACTATATTGCGTTTTCTGGACTTCGACAGGAGCGCGTCGCGGGTGATGTTGAAATAGTCGCAGACAACTTTCTGTACCTTGTCCATGGTGACGTCGCTCTCCTGCTCGCCTATTATGTTGGCTATGATATGTTCGGCGAGCGGCACCGTGACTTCCTGATGCACGAGGGTGGCATGCGCGATGATGGATATGAGGACTCCTTCCAGTTCACGGAAATTGGTCCGTATCCTCGTGGCGAGATACACGAGCACGTCGTCGCTTATGTTGACGCCCTCCCTGAAGCATCTTGCCTTCAGCATCGACAGGCGGGTGCTGTAGTCGGGTCTCGTAAGCTCGACCGAAAGCCCCCACTTGAACCTCGAAAGCAGCCGCTCCTCGAAATTCTGGAGATCCACGGGAGCGCGGTCCGACGTGAAGACGAGCTGGCAGCCGTTCCTGTGCAGATGGTTGAATACGTTGAAAAACGCATTCTGGGCCTTCTGGCTGTTCAGATCCTGGATGTCGTCCACAATGAGCACGTCCATCTTCTGATAGAAAGCCATGAATTCCGTCAGCTTGTTGCCCATCGTGGCGTCCATGTACTGCGTCTTGAATTCATTGCCCGTGACATAAAGCACCACCAGCTCCGGATGCTTTTCCTTTATCGATATGCCTATCGCCTGCGCGAGATGCGTCTTGCCCAGTCCGGGGCCTCCGAAAAGGAGCAGCGGATTGAACGGAGTCTTGCCGGGGGCGGCCGATATGCTCTCTCCGGCCGTTATGCCCATCTTGTTGCACTCTCCGGCCACCATGTTGCCGAAGCAGAAAACAGGATTGAGCCTCGGATCTATGCGTACCCTCTGTATGCCCGGGAAGACGTAGGCGTCCGGGCTGCCGGACTGGCTGAAGGTGTTGATGGAGACCGGCTTGTTGACCGGAGCGGTCCCGTGTGAGGCCGGATATATCATGGTCCCGTTCTTCACCGGCCGGATCAGGTACACCAATTTGGCGTCCGTGCCGATCTCCCTCTTGAGGGTCATCTTGATGATGTCGAGGAACGATTCTTCAAGGTATTCGCGAAAAAAGTGCGTAGGGACCTCCACCGTGAGCGTGGATTCTTCGATGGAAACCGGGACGATGGGCCTGAACCAAGTTTTGAATTTCTGCGGATCGATGTTTTGCTCGATAATCCGCAGACAGTTCTCCCATACTTCTATATGTCGTTCCCGTCTTTCCATGAATTTGCGATCGTGGTCTCAATGATGAATCCAATGCAAAAATGCATGAAAAAAAATTTATAAAAAATCTTTCCGCCTATTGATTATTAAAATAATTTTTCTTTTGGAATTATTGTCCTAATATGCATGCAGGTGCTTTTATAATTGCATAATAATTAATATTTTACAAACATGGAGATTGCGCAATCCAAACAAATAATTATTTTTTATAAATTATAATAATTAAAAATTCATTCATCCGCGGAAAACGCGGCGGCACGTGCTGAGATCAATGAAAATTTATCTTTCCACGGTAATTTTTCCGTTTTCGATCTTCACCAAAAAAGAGTCGGGAAATTTTTTCCGTATCTCATAAAATTCGGCGCGGGCCTTGTCGCGGTCGCCGGAAACTCCGACCACATATTTGTTGAGCTTTCCGGTTTTCACGATCATCGGCCTGTAGCCTTTGAAGAACGGATCCTTTTCGGAGAGGAGCTTGGCCGAAGCCGATATCTGGGTGCCGTAGAGCGTTTCGGGCTCAGGCTCATTTTCTTCCGCGGACTCTCCGGAGCCGGCAGGACGGCTTACGTCAAGGCTCCCGTCATATCTGTCCTTGAAAGTCCCGAAAGCCTTGAGTATGTTCGAAGCTATCCTGTCCCTGCCGTCCGCGGAACGGAGCGAGGCCAGGTCGGAAGGATTGCTCATGAATCCGCATTCCACGAGCACGGCTGGCATAGTGGTCCTCCACAGCACGAGAAACGGGTCCTGCGATACTCCCCTGCTCCTTTTTATAGGAGAACTTCCCATCGCACCGTTGACGTCCTCGGCAAAGACGAGGCTCTGCCCGAGATTGGCGTTCTGCATGAGGTTGAAAAAAATGTACGACTCCGGATCGTTCGGATCGAAGCCCTGATATTTGGTGCTGTAGTCGTCTTCGAGCAGGATCACGGAGTTCTCCCGCTTGGTGAGTTCGAGATTCTTGCTGAAAAGGTCGTTTCCCTTGCGGCTTGACTGTCCGAGGCAGTGGATCGAATACCCGTTCGCCGAAGTGCCTCCGTCCTGCGCGTTTATATGTATGGATATGAACAGGTCCGCGCTGTTGCGGTTGGCGATGTCGGCCCGTTCGTTGAGGGGTATGTATTTGTCTGAGCTGCGCGTCATTATCACCTTTATGTCAGGATAGGTCCTTCTGATTTTTTCGGCCAGGCGCCGGCTTATGTCGAGGGTGAGATTCTTTTCCAGCGTCTTCTTGTCGCGGCTTATGCAGCCTGCGTCCTTGCCTCCGTGACCGGGATCTATGACGACGGTGCTGAATTTCAAGGATTTTTTGTCCTGTGCGCTCAGCGGCATTATCATTGCAGCTAAAAAAAGCACCATACAGGCTACGGACATATGCGGAAAAGGCCTCATGGGAACGTTTTTGTAAAGTTTGAAAATAGTCTTACTTTTGTATTTTGCAAATTTAGCAAAATAATTTAGACCTGAAATCATCATTGCCTTTGACAAGGTCATGGAAATATATTTTCGTCATTCTGACGATTCTCCTTGCCGCAAGCGCAGGCACGTCTTTCGCGCGTTCAGGAAGAATCGGCATGCGCCGGCACATTCAGATGCCGGCTTCCGTGACGGATACCATAGCCCTGCCGGTCGTGACGCCTTCTTTCACGCTTCCTGTGACAGCTGATTCACTGCTTTCCGCATCGGGCGATTCGCTGCCTCATAAACTGGATCTGCCGGCCGATTCGCTTGCGGCGGATTCCACGGCCGTGTCGGATTCCCTGCGACTGCTCGAAAAAAGTTCGATCAAGAGGCCCGCGTTCACCGGGGCGAAAGACACGATATTGGAGGTGTTCACGGACGGACAGCGCAAGGCATATTATTGGGGCGACGTGACAGTGACCTACGACAACGTGAAGTTGACGGCCGACTACATGGAATACGACATGAATACGGGCATCGTATTCGCAAGGGGGACATACGATTCCATAGCGGGCGAATGGAAAGGCAGGCCGGTGATGGAGCAGGGCGGACAGACATACAGCATGGAGGAGATACGGTACAATTTCAACAGTCGTAAAGCCATAATTTCCAACATGATCACCCAGGAAGACGAGGGCATTCTGCAGGGAAAGAACATAAAGATGCTCGAAGACAGGTCCATAAACATACGGAACGGCATGTATACGGTATGCGATCTGGAGCATCCGCATTATTACCTGAGGCTGTCGGTGGCAAAGGTCCTGACGCAGCCATCGCAAAAGACGGTGTTCGGCCCTGCCTGGCCGGTCTTCGAAGACGTGCCGGTGCCCGTGGCGCTGCCTTTCGGATTCATACCCGACAAGCCGAGCCGTGCCACGGGAATGCTGATGCCGACTTTCGGCGAAGAGGCCGCGCGCGGATTCTACCTCAGGGGAGCCGGAATGTATTTCGTTCTCGGCGACTATTTCGACCTCTCCATTACCGGCAACATGTACACTCTCGGCTCCTGGGGCCTCGACATTAATTCGAGGTACAAGGTTAATTATAAATTCTCCGGCAACATGTCGCTCACCCTGTCCAACGACCAGACAGGCGAAAAAGGCAGCACCGACTTTTTCCAGACGAGGAATTTCGGCGTCAAATGGTCTCATTCGCAGGATTCCAAGATGCATCCGGGGACTACTTTTTCCGCTTCGGTGAATTTTTCGAGCCCCTCCAACAGCCGGTACAATTCCACTTCAGTGCAGGAGGCGCTTCAGAACCAGATTTCATCCTCCATATCGTACAGCCGCAACTGGAACGGCCGTTTCAACCTGTCCGTCAATGCTCTGCACAATCAGAACTCGCGTGACAGCTCGTATGCCTTCACCTTCCCGAACATAACCTTTTCCGTATCCCGCTTCTACCCTTTCAAGTCCAAGAACAGGGTCGGAAAGAAGAAATTCTATGAGGACATCTCCTTCGGATATTCGACGAGCCTGCAGAACAAAATCAATTTCAAGGCTTCCGAATTCGGGCAGCCCGGATTCATAGACAAATTCAAGAACGGCATGTCGCACAGCTTCCAGATAGGACTGCCCAATTTCACGCTGCTGGAGTACCTCAATTTCACTCCGAGCGTTTCGTACGGCATGAACTGGTTTTTCCGCAAGACGGAGAAGGAGTACGATCCTGAGACGGATTCGGTGAAAGACGTGGACAGCGGACAGTTCAAGGCTTTCGGCATAACCCAGACCTATTCCGGAAGCATTTCCATGAGTACGAGGATATACGGTACGTTCAATTTCGGCAAGCACCGCAAGCTCCAGGCCATCAGGCATGTAATCACGCCGTCCGTCTCGGCCAGCTTCTCCCCCGAGCTCGGCACATACGCCAACGGCTGGAGGACATTGAACTATACGGACACGAGCGGCGTCGCGCATTCGCTGGACTACAACATTTACGCAGGACAGCTCAACTCCGCTCCGGGAAAAGGCAGGAACGCCGCGCTCAGCTTCTCCCTCGGCAACAACATCGAAGCCAAGGTGCGGGACTACAAGGACACTACCGGCACAGGGACCAAAAAGGTGAAGATAATCGACCAACTCAATTTCAGCGGAAGCTACAACTTCCTCGCGGATTCATTGAAGCTAAGCAATATAGGTGTCACGCTGTCGACGTCGGTCTTCGGCAAGATAGGCCTGAGCGCCAACTTCAATTTCGACCCTTATGACATAAACGAACGCGGCGTCAAGGTCAACAGGCTGCTCATACGCAGCAATCCGCTGAAGCCGCTGCGGCTTACCAACGCCAGCACGTCGTTCTCATATTCCATCAGCGGCAAGGGCGCCACGCACGGCGACGACGGCCGCACGGAATCCAGCCCGGCGGACCTGTACCAAAGGGTATACTACCATCCGGTCACGGGAGCCTACATTCCGGGCGGTTATCTGTATTATACTAATACAGAGATACCCTGGTCTGTCAATTTCAACTATTCATTCAATTACAGCAGGACATATTCATACGCCAACGGCCAGCGCGTGACGAATGACAATTACATCCAGACGCTCGGCCTGAGCGGCAATCTGAAGCTGACTCCGCGACTGTCCCTCAATGCCACTTCCGGACTGGATCTGATGACTATGAAACTGGCTCCTACGCAGCTGAGCGCGACTTATGATCTGCACTGCTTCAACATTTCCGTATCGTGGGTGCCCACCGGCACATGGAAATCATACAGTTTCCGCATAGCCGCAAATGCCTCCGCGCTGGCGGACCTGCTGCGCTTCAAGAAAAGCGAAAGCTGGTGGGATCAATAGGAATGCCCTCATGTGCGATTCAAAAAAATTTGATTTATTACATTTTATGGTTATATTTGCAATCCGAAACCTCTTTCGGCTTTCAATTTATTTATTTAATCAAAATCTTTATGCCACACAGTCTTTTCGAACTGAACGCGATGACAGAGGAAGAGCTCAGATCGATAGCGGAATCCCTGAATATTAAAAACGCGAAAAAAATGGACCGGGAAAATCTCGGTTATTCGATATTGGATGAAGAAGCGAGGGCGGAGTCCCTCAAGCCCATAGAACGGCCCAAAGGCAAGCGCGGACGGCCGAGAAAGGTGCAGCCTGCCGCGGCCCAGACATCGCCGGCCGCAGTGAAACAGACGCAGGGCGCCGCCGCATCGAAGCCGGCGTCAGCCGCTCCTGAAAATCCTGCCGCCCAGACTGCTGCCGTTCCTGCGCAGGCGGCTCCAAAGAAACGTGGCCGCAAGCCGAAGCAGCAGTCCGTCGTTCCCGCAGCCGAGACCATTGCATCCGCAGATGCCAGGACGGCCGCAGCAGATGCCAGGACGGCCGAGAGCCCGAAAACTGCCACGCCGGAGACGGCCGCAGAGACCGCTACGCCCAAAAGACGCGGCCGCCGCAAAAAAGAGCCTCAGGCCGAAGCCGTCGTTCCGGAAGTTCCGGCTCAGCAGGAAACGGAAGCGCCCAAGACCGACTCAAGGACATTCATCCATCAGCTTTTCGACGACCTTAACGAGGACCAGAAAGCCCGTCAGGCGCAGCAGACCAGGAAACAACGCTACGGCGCCCAATATCAGCCGCAGGCACAGCCGGAAGCGCAGCCCGCCAAGCCGAGGCTCGAATTCGAGGGTACCGTAGAGGCCACCGGAGTGCTGGAAATAATGCCGGACGGATACGGCTTCCTGCGTTCTTCGGATTACAATTATCTCAACTCCCCCGACGATATCTACGTTTCCCAGAATCAGATAAAGAACAACGCGCTGAAGACGGGAGACACCGTCACCGGAGAAATACGTCCGCCTAAGGAAGGCGACAAGTATTTCCCCCTCGTAAAGATAAAATATATAAACGGACGTACTCCGGAATTCGTGCGCGACCGTGTGCCGTTCGACTTCCTGACGCCTCTTTTCCCTACCGAGAAATTCAACCTGCTCGGACACGGACATGAAAAGAACGTTTCCTGCCGTATCGTGGACATGTTCACGCCTATCGGAAAGGGACAGCGCGGACTTATAGTGGCGCAGCCGAAGACGGGAAAGACGATGCTGCTCAAAGCCATCGCCAACGCCATCGCCGACAACCATCCGGAAGTATATGAAATCGTGCTCCTTATCGACGAGCGCCCCGAGGAAGTCACCGACATGAGCCGCAGCGTAAAGGCCGAAGTAGTGGCCTCCACGTTCGACGAACCGGCGGAAAGGCATGTGAAAGTGGCCAACATGGTGCTTGACAAGGCGCGCAGGATGGTCGAGTGCGGCCACGACGTAGTGATACTGCTCGACTCCATCACCCGTCTCGCACGTGCCTACAACACCGTGCAGCCCGCATCCGGCAAAGTGCTCACGGGAGGCGTGGACGCCAATGCCCTGCAGAAGCCAAAACGGTTCTTCGGAGCGGCGCGCAACATAGAGAACGGCGGCTCGCTTACCATTCTCGCCACCGCCCTCACCGAAACCGGCTCCAAGATGGACGATGTCATCTTCGAGGAATTCAAGGGCACAGGCAACATGGAGCTGCAGCTTGACCGCAATCTGGCAAACAAGCGCATATTCCCTTCCGTTAATCTCGTATTGTCGAGCACGCGCCGCGATGATCTGCTTTACGATTCATACACGTTGAACCGCATCTGGATACTCCGCAAATTGCTGTCGGACATGAATCCCGTGGAGGCCATGACATGGATGCAGCAGCACATGGACGAGTTCAAGACGAACAGGGAGCTGATAGACAACATGAGCAAACTGAGCCGTTTCGACTAATCGGCTTCAACTTATTGTTTAAACAATCCGACGGCAGTGCCGCCTGATTTATGAGACTGTCCTTAGACGATACCATAATAGCGCCTGCCACCGTTCCGGGAAGCGGTGCCATAGCCTTGATACGTGTAAGCGGCCCGAAAGCCTTTGAATTTACCGATGCCGTCGTAAGGTTCAGAAAAGGAAACGCGGCTTCGTCCGAGGGATATTCAATCCATTTCGGCACCGTTTTCACGCAGAACGGCAGGGAGCTCGACGACGTGCTCGTGAGCATATTCAGAGCGCCGCATTCCTACACGGGTGAAGACTGCACGGAGATAAGCTGCCACGCGTCGAGATACATAACGGGCGAAATAATCCGTCTTTTCATAGATGCCGGCGCAAGATATGCCGAACCGGGAGAATTCACGCGGAGAGCCTTCACTGCCGGAAAAATGGATTTGGCGCAGGCCGAAGCCGTGGCTGACTTGATCGCCGCCGGCACGGAAGCCGCGCACAGGGCGGCATTCATGCAGCTTCGGGGAGGGTTTTCGTCGGAACTGCGGCAGATGCGTTCCGAATTGGTCGAACTTGTTTCCCTATTGGAACTCGAGCTGGATTTCAGCGAAGAGGACGTCGAATTCGCCGACAGAGGCCGTCTGAATGCTCTTCTTGACAGCCTTCGGGCCCATGTCGCCGGACTGACGGATTCATTCCGCCTGGGCAACGCAATCAGAAACGGAGTTCCCGCGGCGATCGTCGGAGCGGCCAATACGGGCAAAAGCACCCTGTTGAACGCTCTTATAGGCGAGGACAGGGCCATTGTATCGGACATTGCCGGCACGACGAGGGACACCGTGGAGGACACCGTGAATATAGGCGGGATTCTGTTCAGATTCATCGACACGGCCGGAATCCGGGACACTTCCGATGTCATCGAAAAGCTCGGCATAGAAAGGACTTTCAAGAGGATTTCGGAAGCGGAGATCATCCTCGCCGTGCTGGACGCGGATTCGGATGAACATAAGATTTCGGAAGAATGTCGTGAAGTGCTCAGGCATATATCAATCCCCTCCCAAAAGCTCGTTTTTTTGCTTAACAAGGCCGACATAGCCGACAAAAATCGCTATAACAAAAATGTTATTGCTATAAACAAAATTGTTTTATCAATTGAAAATCAAATAAAAGTCTTCACTATTTCCGCCAAGACCGGGCAAGGGCTGCCGGAACTGAAAAAACATCTTTCAGACATGGAAAGCCAGTTGATTTCAGATACGGACGCCACCTTCGTGACCAATTTCAGACATTATCAGGCGCTCGGCGCGGCGGCCCTGTCTCTCGACGAGGCGGCCGCCGCACTCGCCTCCGGCGAGCCGACGGATCTCGTCGCCGAGCTCCTCCGCGCCGCCCTCTCCCACCTCGGCTCCATCACCGGCGACATCACCACCGACGAAATCCTCGAAACCATCTTTTCCAAATTCTGCGTCGGAAAGTGATTATAAATTTAGAATACTGGGGAGCAAAAAATCGAGATACTCAGCAAAATCTTTGAGTCATGGCAATATACAATAAGGAGGGGAAAAACTATTGCCTTTATCTTTTTATTGCATTATATTTTATATCTTTGTAAAATAACAAAGGATTGAACAATGGATAAACCCATTAACCGAATAAAAGAGGTGCTTGAGGAAAAAGGCATCAAACAGACCTGGTTGGCAGAAAAGCTCGGAAAAAGTTTTTGTATTGTCAATTCTTATGTCTGTAATCGTCGGCAGCCAAGTTTAGAGGTACTGTTTGAGATAGCAAATATTCTTCAAGTTAACCCTAAAGATTTAATAAAACAATAAGGCATGGTTAGTGAAAAACAAATAGAAGAAAACTTTATCAATAAATTGATAGAGTTGAAATATACATATCGTTCGGATATTTGCGACAGAAACACACTGGAACAAAATTTCCGCAAAAAATTTGAGCGTCTTAATCATGTCAACCTTTCTGATTCTGAATTTAATCGTTTATTAGAAGAAATTACAAACTCTGATGTATATATTTCTTCCAAACGCTTACGTGAAATAAATACGTTTATACGTGAGGATGGCACACCACTGCAATATACATTAGTCAATATTAAAGATTGGTGCAAAAACGAATACGAGGCAGTCAATCAACTACGTATAAATACTAAAAACAGTTTTCAGCGCTACGACGTAATCCTGCTCATCAATGGATTGCCTGTCGTTCAAGTAGAATTGAAAACATTGGATGTAAGCCCACGTCGTGCTATGCAGCAAATTGTGGATTACAAAAATGATCCAGGTAATGGATATGCAAATACCCTGTTGTGTTTCATGCAATTATTTATTGTCAGCAATTATTCGAACACGTATTATTTTGCTAACAATAACCTTCAGCATTTCAATTTTAATGCAGAAGAACAATTCTTGCCAGTCTACCAATGGGCAAGAGATGACAATAAGAAAATAGCCTGTCTGGATTCTTTTGCCGAACAGTTCCTCCCTAAATGTCATTTAGGCGAAATGATTGGCCGATATATGGTGCTGATAGCCAGTGAACAGAAGTTACTGATTATGCGCCCTTATCAGATTTATGCCGTAAAAGCCATTGTAAAGTGTATTGAAGAAAATCGAGGGAATGGTTACATCTGGCATACAACAGGAAGCGGCAAGACTTTGACTTCTTTCAAGGCTTCTACTTTATTGAAAGATAACCCAGATATAGAAAAATGTCTGTTTGTGGTAGACCGTAAGGACCTCGACCGACAAACACGACAAGAGTTTAATCGCTTTCAGGAGAATTGCGTGGAAGAAAACACCAATACAGTCACATTGGTTCGTCGGATGTTGTCCACCGACCATGCAGATAAAGTGATTGTCACAACTATTCAGAAATTGGGTATTGCATTGGATCCTAAGAATCGGAAGAATTATAAAGAACAATTACTGCCATTAAAAGATAGCCGTATTATCTTTATATTTGATGAATGTCACCGTTCGCAGTTTGGCGATAATCACAAGGCCATAAAGGAATTCTTTCCCCAAGCCCAACTCTTTGGTTTTACCGGGACTCCTATTTTTGACAAGAATGCGACCTATACAAAAGTCAATGGAGAAACGGCGTCATATAAAACGACAGATGATATTTTTGAAAAGCAACTGCACGCATATACCATAACCAATGCTATCGAAGATAAGAATGTACTTCGTTTCCATGTAGATTATTTCAAACCAGATGATAATAGTCCACGCAGAGCGGATGGCAGCATCAAAAAACAGGCCATTGTCGAGACTATTCTGTCTAAGCATGATGCAGCTACCAACCAGAGACGCTTCAATGCCATTCTTGCGACGTCATCCATCAATGATGCCATCGAATATTACCATTTGTTCAAGCAAATGCAGAAACAGCGAAAGTTAGAAGATAACACATTTGAACCGTTGAATGTAGCTTGTGTATTCTCTCCACCTGCTGAAGGGAATCCCGATATCACGCAGATTCAGGAAGACTTGCTGCAGGAAAAGATAGACAACGAACAGGAACCCGAGAGGAAGAAACAGGCTTTAAAAGAAATCATTGACGATTATAACAAGCAATATGGGACCAACCATGTCATTGAAGAGTTTGATTCTTACTATCAGGATGTCCAGATGCGTATTAAGGACCAAAAATACAGCAACAAAGATTATCCTCATGCCAACAAAATAGATATCACCATTGTAGTCGATATGTTGTTGACCGGATTCGACTCGAAGTTCCTCAACACGTTGTATGTAGATAAAAAACTGATTTATCACCATTTGATACAAGCTTTTTCGCGTACAAACCGAATCTTGAACGATACGAAACCGTACGGGAATATTTTGGATTTCCGTGATCAACAAAGTGCCGTAGATGAAGCCATAGCTCTGTTTTCTGGTAGCGATAAGGAGGTTGCCAGACGTATATGGCTGGTGGAACCGGTTTCAAGTATCCAGAAAAAATACAATGAAGCTGTAGCCGGATTACGCAACTTTATGCAGTCATATGATCTTGAGTTCAACGCCTCTGAAGTTGCAAATTTAAAGGGCGACGAAGCAAAAGTAGGTTTCATTAATCATTTTAAGGAAGTGCAACGTTACAAAACACAGCTTGACCAATATGTTGATTTCTCAGATATTGAAAATACATCTGTACTATTAGACCCGCAGTCAGAATATGGTTTTGCAGACGATGACCTTCTTGCCTTCCGAGGGGCTTATCTGAACTTAGCCTATAGCCTGAAGAAACAACGAGAAAAAACAGCTAAACCGGTTTCTCCTGAGATTGAGGATTTGGACTTTGAGTTTGTACTGTTTGCTTCTGCCATGATTGACTACGACTATATCATGGACCTTATCGCCAAACAATATGGTGGCACCGGTGTCAAGGTAAAACTGACACGCGAACAGTTGGTGAACATTGTTTTATCGAACTCCAATCTGATGGACGAACGCGATGACATCATCGCCTATATCAACAGTTTGGAAGAGGTGAACGGCAAAACGGAGCAGGAAATCAAAGAAGGCTACAATCGTTTTAAGACCGAGAGATATGCAAAGGAGATTGATTCGATTGCTCGTAGATACGAAATCACCACAGAATCATTAAATGATTTTATCAATGAAATTCTGGATCGGAAGATTTTTGATGCTGAAAAATTGAACGATCTGCTTGCTCCGCTCAATTTAGGGTGGAAAGCTCGTTCCAAGGTTGAATCAGAATTAATGACGGATTTGATTCCGTTATTAAAACGTAAAGCAGAAGGAGAAGAAATATCAGGTCTGTCGGCGTATGAAGAATAAGGATATGGGAAAAAATAATGAAATAAAGACAGTTGTTCCGGTTTTGAGATTCCCTGAATTTATAAAAACGAAAGGATGGGAAATAATTTTAATCGGTAACATCGGAGAAACCTACGGAGGTTTAACTGGAAAAAACAAAACCGATTTTGGCTACGGAGAAAAATATGTTACTTATAAGCAAGTGTATAATAATTCATCTGTTAATATTGCTCATTGTGATTTTGTTTGTATTAATAGTTCCGAAAAGCAAAACCTTGTAAAATTCGGAGATATTTTGTTCACGCAGTCTTCAGAAACGCCTGAGGAAGTTGGCATATCTTCTGTAATGTTAAATGAAACCAACGAAGCTATATATTTAAATAGTTTTTGTTTTGGGTTACGTCCATTTGATTTAAAAAAGATATCTCCATGTTTCTCTAAATATCTATTTAGAAGTCAAATATTTAGAGACAAAATCATTCCCTTAGCACAAGGTATTACACGTTTTAATATATCTCCTACAAAATTTAAGACGATAAAAATACCTATACCAACATCTACTTACAACGATGAAGAAAATACTGAACAACAAAAAATTGCAGACTGTCTTTCTTCCCTTGATGATTTAATTGAAGCAACAGCCCAAAAAGTTGAAGCATTGAAAGATCATAAGAAAGGATTGATGCAGCGATTATTTCCTGCGGAAGGAAAGGATGTGCCTGATTTGAGATTCTCGGAATTTCAAGGGATGAAAGGTTGGGAGAAAAAACAAGTAAAAGATTTCGGAGAAATTATAACAGGAAATACACCAAGCAAAAAAGAAGAAAAATATTGGAATGGAGACTTTGTTTGGGTTACAGCTCAGGATTTTAAAGGTAAATATATAAATGATTCCATCTTAAAACTGACAAAGTTCGGGAAGGATAAAGCAAGGGTCATTCCAAAAGATTCCGTGTTAGTTACCTGTATTGCATCAATTGGCTTAAATGCCATTAATAAGGTCGAATGCTCAACTAACCAACAAATCAACGCAATATGTTGTAATCAAGAGTATAATTACGAATATGTATATTATTTGGTAACTTATAATACAAAGAATCTAAAACAGTTGGCTGGTCAAACAGCCGTTCCAATAATAACGAAAAAAAGTTTTGAGGAGTTTGACGTATATGCAATAAAGAATTATGATGAACAACAAAGGATTGCCGACTGTCTATCTTCTCTTGATGAATTAATAGAGGCAACATCTCGAAAAGTAGAAATATTGAAAGATCATAAGAAAGGATTGATGCAAAAATTGTTTCCTAAAATTTAATGTTTATCGGAATATGGATTTACAACAAATAGCCAGACAAATAAAAGATGCACCAGAAAATATCTTTTTGATTTATGCATTCAATGCAACTGGTAAAACACGTCTTTCTGTTGAATATAAAGAAACGGCAAGGAACGCGGATGGTCATCAAACAGGAGTCTATTATAACGCATTCAGTGAAGATTTGTTTGTTTGGGACAATGAACACACAAAGTTGAATATTGTTCCCAGTAGTTTGAACCAATATCATAGTCAACTGAATGAGCGAGATGTTATGGAAAAATTGAAGCCTTATAATCCTAAATATGATTTTAGATTTCAAATCCATGACAATCCAGAACAGGGATTTGATTCAATATCTTTCTTTATGAAAGAAGGTGAAGAACAACATCAGGTTAAAATTTCCAGAGGTGAAGAACGTATATTTATATGGTGTTTTTTCTTGGCCTTGTTTGAAGTGGATGGCTGGACGGGAGAACAAAGTGATTACTTCTTTATTGATGATCCTGTCTCCAGTATGGACGACCATAATATCTTCATTACAGCGTTCACTTTGATGAACTTGATAGAAAATCACTATGAAAGGAAGAAAATAATCATCACAACTCATCATATAGGGCTGGCTACCATTCTTAGCGATTGGTTGTCCAAAGGCGAAAAAGCTAACAAGTTTAAAGCGACCCGACCAGGTGAGAAAAATAAATATAAGATTTCAATTCTTGAAAAGATTGGAGACCAATACGAACTATCCAATCCAAGAAATAGTGTTTTACTCTATCACTTAAGAGTTCTACAAATATTGGATACAGCTATTCGGGAAGATTCTTTGGAGGTATATCATCTCGCTTTATTAAGACAAGTGCTGGAGAATATAGCTTCATTTTTGGGAGTTGGACAAATTCGGTATGTTCTTCAGCAAATTGGATTTTCAGAAGATACTGATAGGATGGCCAATATTATTAATGCCTTAACACACCAAAAAGTCTACTATCCACAAGCTGGCGTGATGGTTCCAGATAATAAGCAGATTCTCATAGATGTATATCATGCACTAAAGGAAAAATATCATTTCGTTTTGCATAATTAAATGTTAGTATATGACAGCAATAGAACAACATAAATTAGGAAAAGTCCTTTGGGCGATAGCCGATGCATTGCGAGGCTCCATGATGGCCGATGATTTTCGCGACTATATGCTCTCATTTATCTTCTTACGCTATCTTTCGGAGCAATATGAAGAAGCTGTAAAGAAAGAGTTGGGAGATGACTACCCAAAATTATCTAACGATGATAAACGAATCCCCTTACAAATATGGTACGACGAGAATCCTGACGATATAACCGAATTCGAGCAGCAAATGCGCCGTAAGGCCCATTATGTGATACTGCCCAAATACTTGTGGGGTAATATTGTAGAATTAGCTCGTACACAAGACAAAGAATTGCTCGACACATTGGAAAAAGGATTTAAGTATATCGAGGAACAATCGTTCGACAGTTCGTTTCGTGGATTGTTCTCGGAAATCAATCTGCATTCCGACAAGTTGGGTAAGACATACGAAAAAAGAAACACCATGCTTTGTAAGGTAGTTACGGAAATAGCCAAGGGAATTTCAGAGTTTTCTACCTCAACAGATTCATTGGGAGACGCTTATGAGTATCTGATTGGTGAGTTCGCGGCTAATTCCGGGCAAAAAGCCGGTGAGTTTTATACCCCTCAAATGATATCTTCTATTCTTTCCAAGATTGTGTCATTGGACAGCCAAGACCCAACGACAGGTAAGAAGGTAAAGATCGACCGAGTACTTGATTTCGCATGTGGTTCCGGCTCTTTGCTCTTGAATGTACGCCACGAAATGGGGAAGCATGGAGTCGGGAAAATTTACGGGCAGGAAAAGAACATTACAACCTACAACTTAGCCCGCATGAACATGTTGCTACATGGAGTCAAGGATACTGAGTTTGAAATACATCATGGAGACTCTTTGTTGAATGATTGGGATATCTTAAACGAAATGAACCCTGCCAAAAAAATGCAGTTCGATGCGATTGTTGCCAACCCTCCTTTCAGTTATCGTTGGGAACCAACCGAGGAAATGGGGAAAGATTTCCGTTTCAAAAATTACGGCCTTGCTCCCAAATCCGCAGCTGATTTTGCTTTTTTGCTTCATGGGTTCCACTTCTTGCGAGAAGATGGAACAATGGCTATTATCTTGCCTCATGGTGTTTTGTTCAGAGGCGGTAAAGAAGAACTGATTCGTAAAAAGCTCTTGAATGATGGCAATATTGACGCAGTTATCGGCTTACCGTCTAATCTATTTTATTCAACAGGCATTCCTGTATGCATCTTGGTTCTGAAAAAATGCAAGAAGAATGACGATGTTCTCTTCATTAACGCAAGTGAATATTTTGAGAAGGGAAAAAGGCAGAACGCATTGCGTGATTCTGACGTAAATAGGATTGTAGAAACGTACCAATACAGAAAAGATGTCGAACAATACTCACGTTGTGTATCCATGTGCGAAATCAAAGACAATGATTACAATCTGAATATCTCCCGCTATGTGAGTACAGCCAAAGAAGAGGCTCCCATTGACTTGGCAGAAGTACATAAGCAGCTTGTTGATATAGACAAGAAAATAGAAAATGCCCGGGACAAACATAATGCATTCTTGAAAGAGTTGGGATTGGATTTAATTTGATTGTAATAGTATGGGCAAAACAGTAACTACATATCTAATTGATGGAGATCCTAAGGGGACTCAATATGCGTTTATCAGCAATAAGATTTGCCAGATGTTTGTTGTGCCACGCTCTAATCTTGCATATCTCAATGAGCAAGAGAAACTACAAAAACCGGCATTCTATATTCTTATAGGCGAAGATGAGGCAACAAAACCACAGGCTTATATCGGCGAAACTGAAAACTTCAAAGAGCGTGTCAAAGACCATGACAGCAAAAAGACTTTCTGGCAAAAGGCTCTTATCTTCGTATCAAAGGATGCAGATATGACTAAAGCTGATGTTCAATATTTGGAACATAAAGCAATTGCCGAAGCAAAGCAAACAAACGCTTTTGTGCTCAATGAAAACAGGCAGACGCCCAAAGCTCCCAATTTGCCCGAATATCAGCGTGATGCAATGGATGAGTTCTTCGAGGATGTTAAGTTCTTGGCATCGTTCATAGGTTGTAATATCTTTGAGTTAACTAACTTCCATACAGAGCATTTGTTTTACACAAAAGGACGTGGATGTGATGCCAAAGGAATTTATGGTTCAAATGGTTTTACTGTTTTAAAAGGCAGCGTGATTGCTAAAACTTCTGTGCCCTCACTAAAGTGGGATAAAAAGCGTACTAATATAATGCACGAATATGCTGATTTCTCGGAAGACAAGTTGGTAATGACTTCCGATAAGACTTTTGCAAGCCCAAGTACAGCTTCATCATTCTGCCTAGGTCGTCCATCTAATGGTTGGGCAGACTGGAAGGACAAAGATGGTAACACATTGGATTCTGTGTATAGAAAACAATTAGAGTAGTGTAGATATTTTGTTTCCATGAGTAATATTCTATATAAATATCTTGATATCAATGGCGCAAAGTGCATGATTGGAAACCAAAATCTCCTATTCACTAATGTCTCTCAGTTAAACGACCCGTTTGATTGTCATCCTAAATTAATTGACTACTCAAATGTTCCGGAGAGTAAACTTCAAGGATGGGTACCTAAAGAATGGTGGATGAAGAAAGAGGAAAATGATGCTCTTAATTTGCGTAATGAAACTTGGCTCTGTAGTCTGTCAAAGGTTTATGATTCATTGCTTATGTGGAGCCATTACTGTTATAACCACAAAGGTGTTTGCATAGGACTTGATATCGATAAAGTGATACAATCGGTACCTCCAATGTTTGGTACAATATATCTTAAACCGTTTGTTATTGAAGTTCAATACAGAAATGTTGCCGGTAGCGGGATTGACGTGCCGGCGGTAGCGCAATAGAGTGTGCCAGTCGGGCCGCAATAGAATGTGCCACCCCGAAGGTGGTCGCTTTATCCGTCTGCAAGGTTAGTTTACTTTTTTGGATTTCCGCGCCCTCCCCACTATAAATGGTAGTATCGTAACTATTAGATATATTCCTCATAATCTTATTAT
>CANPZS010000020.1 GCA_947588835.1 uncultured Bacteroidales bacterium
TTACACTTATAAGCTGTCGTACAAATAGCAGCCTGACAACCTTTGACAAATTTTTATATGATTTCAAAACAGTTTCTTAGTCGAAACCTTTGTTTCCCAAGAAAAAGAGGGTTTATCAGTTATTGCCCGCAGAAGTTCATCCGGCGGGATTGGCTTACTCTCATCATTGTCTCTGTAATAGTAACTGCCTTTGGTTGTCGCAGCGAAAGAAGCAAGAGATTTAAAAACCTCAAGGTCAATGTATTCCCCACCATTTGGCGATTTTACTATCGTTGCATTAGTCGCAACATTAATTGTTCTTTCCCCAATTCGTTTAATGATCAATTCCCTCAACCCTTCTGGAATTATTTGCTCCGATGCCGGCTCCTCTTCCGAATCTTCGATGCCAATTGCTATATGACCACCCTCTGTATTAGCAAAAGCTACACAGTCTTTAGCGAGTTCATCAAAATCAGTTGTTTTTCCCTGTACTGTTTTCAACGACTTTTTATCGAACTTAAGCCCTTCTTTCATATTCATATCGTTTACTCTGCTAAGTTAATGAAAAACCACTGCATTCCTAAATCAATCCATCAAACTTCGCCATCGAGCTAGCCTTGATGGAGCCTACGATGTCGATGTAGGGCTTCATGGCCTTGTAGTCGGAGTGGCCGGTCCATTTCATCACGACGTTGGGGTGATGCCCATGGAGAGGGCGTTGACGAGTTCCCACTTGGGCTGGATCTTGTCGGTGCGGACGTTGCCCTTGTAGGTGGTGACGCGGATTTCCTCGTCGATGCCGGCCAGGCGGCAGAGTTCCTTGATGTCACGGTTCATCGCTTGGTTGGTATAGTTGGGCAAGGCCTTGCCATCCTTGAAGGGGATATCCTTGTATTTTTTCCAAAATGGCCTTGGTGACTTTGTTCAGTTCGATGGAGATGCTGTCCGCCGTCTTGACGGTCGTGACCTCGATGTGGTCGCCCTTGACACCGCTGCGGCGGAGATTGTTGACGTCGGAGTGCCGGAGGCCGGAGAAGCAGCAGAAGATGAAGATGTCGCGGATGGGATCCAGGTAGGTCTGGGCCTCGGAAAGTTTCAGGTCCCGGACACGGGCGATTTCCTCCTTGGGTTCCGGGGCTGGCTTCTGATGAATCCGTTTAGCCGGCCCTCATACTTCTTCTGAAGTTGAGACGGCGTTGGAATCTGGTCGATGGCCTCTAAGAACTTGAAGGTAAAGTCCATCTGGTCCTTGATGTTCCGGAGCTCGCTATTGATGGACAGGGCGGTCTCACCCTTCGGGCCTTTGTAGCCCGACTTGACCAGCTGGCCTCGTCATCCCAGGCTTTGGCATCGACGAGTTGGCATCCGGTCTTCAGATCCAGACGCTGGCTATTGAAAGTAACACGGAATCTGATTTGATACCTGTTCTTGTCCTTTCCGTAGGCAAAGAGACGCAACAGAAACCATTCCTGCAAGGGTTTACGAAGGGTGTTGCACTTGGTTTACGATTCTCGTCCTCTCCGCAACATTTTCAATAAGCCAGTAATTCAAAAAAAACACGCACATTTTCTTTCGGAAAGTGCGTGTTTTTTTGTGTCGGAGCCGGTTCTACGGCGGGTTGGACATTTCTACTGCTTCGCTATGCTTTCGCGCATGTCGGTATCCGCCTGTACGTTTTTCATACGGTAATAGTCCATCACTCCGAGATTTCCGTTGCGGAAGGCCTCGGCCATCGCCAAAGGAACCTGGGCTTCGGCTTCTATCACTTTCGCCCTGGCTTCCTGCGCCTTTGCCTTCATCTCCTGCTCGAGGGCCACGGCCATCGCCCTGCGCTCCTCGGCACGGGCCTGCGCTATGTTCTTGTCGGCCTCGGCCTGATCCATCTGCAGCACCGCGCCGATGTTCTTCCCTATGTCGATGTCGGCTATGTCTATGGACAGGATCTCGAACGCCGTGCCGGCATCAAGCCCCTTGGCAAGCACTACCTTGGAAATGGATTCCGGCATTTCGAGCACGTCCTTGTGACTTTCGGACGAACCTATGGACGATACGATGCCTTCGCCTACGCGGGCCAGCACGGTTTCTTCTCCGGCGCCGCCCACAAGCTGGTTGATGTTGGCGCGCACGGTGACGCGGGCCTTGGCGATGAGCTGTATTCCGTTCTTGGCCACGGCCGTCACGGGAGGAGTGTTGATGACTTTGGGATTGACCGACATCTGCACGGCTTCAAAAACGTCGCGGCCGGCGAGGTCGATTCCGGCGGCCGTCTTGAAGTCGAGGGGTATGTTGGCCTTGTCGGCGGAAATGAGCGCATTCACCACCTTGACTACGTTGCCCTTTGCCAAATAATGGGCTTCAAGTTCGTTGGCCCTTAGGGTAAGTCCGGCTTTCGTGCCCGTAATCATGGCTATGACGATGGTTTTGGGACTTACTCCCCTCCAGCGCATGAGCACCAGCTGTATGAGCGATATCTTCACTCCCGACAGCAGCGCCTGAAACCACAGGGCCACCGGGAAAAACCACAGGAGGACCACAAGGGCGGCTACGATTATCGCCACCATTATTATCATTTGTTCCATAATTGTTTAATTGTTATTTATCTGTTCTGTGTCTACTATCGTTTTCACGGATACGCGGCCGTCCCTGACGCTGACCACTTCCACGACGGTGCCGGGATTCACGATGCCGTCAATGGAGTGCACCTCGCAGGTAACGTCCCCTATGCGCGCCGTACCGGCAGGGGCAAGCCTTGTCAGCGTCGACCCCCTGTCCCCGACGGACAGCGAAGCCGTTTCGGCGGGATTTTTTCCGATCACGGCGTCAAGCGAAAGCCGCTTCCAGGTCTTGGCCCTGAGGGAATACACTATAAAACATATTATCAAAATGACGCATACCGCCGTGACGATCGTGCCGCCGGCGATGCCGTAATGGTAAAAGCCGTAATAGCAGGATCCTCCGAGAGAGGCCAGGCCGAGCACTCCGGCCACCCCTATGCCGGGGATGAGAAGCATCTCTGCGAGCAGAAGGATGATGCCTACGGCGAACAATGCTATTATCAGTCCCATGGTTTTTGTTTCATCTTACAAATATACATTTTTTTCATCCATTCCTTCCCGAAAAACGGATGCAAACATGCGAAAATAAGAATTATGGCGGATAAAGTTTCTTTATAAGAAAAAAATCGTAAATTTGTACCCTATTTTGCGGGCAGTATCGGAAAGGAGTCCATACTGCCGTATTTTGCAAACGAATAATATTGATATAAAAAATAGAAGAAATGCAAAGTAAAGGTGTTATCAGGCTGCTTGCCATATTGCTCGGCATCGCCTCCATCTGGCAGCTTTCTTTCACCGCGGTAACCCGCATTCAGGAGAAAAAGGCTGCGACACAGGCAGATATTCAGGCCCGGCAATTCATAGCGGCCAACAATGTCGCGCCTGAGTTCAAAGAGTTCGTGCTCGACTCCGTATCAAACGTAAGAAACAGGGCATATATCGACTCCATAAGCGCCCGGAAAGTATATTTTGGATATACCTACAAGGATGTAAAGGAGAAGGAAATCAACCTCGGCCTCGACCTCAAGGGAGGTATGAACGTGATGCTGCAGGTGCAGCTTGAGGACCTCGTCAAGGCGCTGTCGGGAGACAGCGTAGATCCGGATTTCCTCAATGCGATGCAGCTCGCCAAGTCGAGGAACGTCAATACGGCCACCGATTTCATAACCCTGTTCGGAGAAGCATGGGATGAGGTGGCGCCCGGGAAGTCCCTCGCCGCCGTCTTCGGCACCTATGAGATGCGCGACAAGGTAAAACCCGAATCCACCAACGCCCAGGTCATAGAAGTGCTCAAAAACGAAGCGAAAAGCGCCATCGACAATTCGTTCAACGTTCTGAGGAACCGTATCGACCGCTTCGGCGTGGCCCAGCCCAACATACAGAAAGTTGAAAACAGCGGAAAGATTCTCATCGAACTTCCGGGCGTGAAAGACCCTGAACGCGTAAGAAAACTTCTCCAGGGCACGGCTTCGCTCGAATTCTGGCCCACTTTCACGGCGAATGAGGTCAATCTTCAGGAAGCGGACGCCGCCCTCGCCAGGATATTGGACGATACCGAGGATTCCACGGCAGTGGCCGATTCCGTCCTCGACGAGAAGGCACTTTTCGCCAAACAGCATCCTCTGTTCGCGGTACTCAGCCCGAGCGGCATGAACAACGCCTGCCTCGGATTCGCGAGCGGCGTGGACACCGCCACGGTGAACAGGTACCTGTCGCTGGTGGCCGATGAATATCTTCCCCAGGGCTTCAAGGGCCTGTGGACGGTAAAGCCCTCGGAATACGTAAGCGGCGCCAATGTTTTCGAACTCGTGGCCATAAAAGCCAATACGCGCGACGGACGGGCGCCCCTCGACGGCGGCTCGGTCACCGACACGCGGGTGGAATACGGCAGCCAGAACCAGGGCAATCCTTCCGTTTCCATGTCGATGAACGCGGAAGGAGCCAGCATCTGGGCCCGTCTCACCAAGGACAACATCGGCAAGCAGATTGCCATCGTATTGGACGGTCTCGTATATTCCTATCCTAACGTCATCAACGAAATAACCGGAGGAAACTCTTCGATTACCGGCAATTTCGACGTCCAGGAGGCGGAAGACCTCGCCAACGTGCTCAGGTCGGGCAAGCTCCCGGCGCCGGCCACCATCATTCAGGAGCAGGTCGTGGGACCCTCCCTCGGATCCGCATCCATCAAGGCCGGTCTCATCTCGTTCGTAATCGCCTTCATCCTCGTTCTCGTGTACATGATATGCTTCTACACGGGTGCAGGCGTCATCGCGGACATAGCGCTGCTCTGCAACGTGCTGCTGCTCTTCGGTTCGCTCGTATCGTTCAATGCGGTCCTCACTCTGCCGGGCATCGCGGGTCTCGTCCTGACGCTCGGTATGGCGGTGGACGCCAACGTCATCATATATGAACGCATCAAGGAGGAAATCGCGGCCGGCAAAGGCTTCGGCAAAGCCGTGGCCGACGGTTACAGGAACGCCTATTCGGCCATCTTCGACGGCCAGGTGACCACCCTTCTCACCGGTATAATCCTTGCCATATTCGGCTCCGGTCCGGTGAAAGGCTTCGCCACCACCCTCATCATAGGTATCATAACCTCCGTCCTCACCTCCATTTTCATCACAAGGATAATATTCGACGACAGGATTCAGAGAGGCAAGACGGTTTCCCTTTCCAACAACTTCTCGAGGAATTTCCTCAAGAATACCAAAATCGATTTCCTCAGCGCGAAGAAATGGTCTTACCTCGCGTCCGGCACCCTCATATTGATCGCCGTACTGTCCATATTCCTGAAAGGCTTCAGCTATGGCGTAGACTTCACCGGAGGACGTACCTATGTCGTACGCTTTGACCAGGCCGTCACTGCGGAAGACGTGCGCGCATCGGTAGAAGAGACTTTCGGTGCTGCTGCGGAAGCCGCCGGCGAGGATCAGTACTCGGTGGAAGTGAAGATGTTCGGCGGCGAAAGCCAGATGAAGATCACCACCCAGTACAAGGTAGACAACGAGGACAGCGCGGTGGACACCGAAGTGGAAGGACTGCTGTTCAACGCCCTCAATAAATACTATACCAACGGTATCACTCTTGAGGAATTCACTTCCACGCTGGAGAATCCAAACGGCATCATATCTTCCGACAAAGTGGGTCCTACCATCGCCCGCGACATACAGCGGTCGGCAATCATTTCCGTATTGCTCGCCCTGATCGTAATATTCGGATACATCGCGCTGCGGTTCAGCGGCTGGACATGGGGTCTTGGAGGCGTCGTTTCGCTGGCGCACACCGCCGTCATAGTCATAGGCTTCTTCTCCCTGTTCAACGGCATCCTGCCGTTCAACCTGGACGTAGACCAGACCTTCATAGCGGCCATCCTGACCATCATCGGCTACGCCATCAATGACAACGTGGTAATATTCGACCGCATCCGTGAGCAGAAGAACCTGCATCCCAACGCGGACTTCAAGGAGACTGTGAACTCTGCGCTCAATTCGACGCTCACCCGTACGGTCAACACGTCCGTTTCCACACTCCTCCCGATGCTCGCGATAGCCATCTTCGGAGGCGAGTCCATCAGGGGTCTCGCAGTGGCGCTCTGCCTCGGTATCGTCATCGGAACATACGCTTCCATAATGATAGGTACCCCCGTAATGTATGACGCCACCACCAGAAGGGACAAAAAGAAAGCGGAAACTGCAAAAATCCGCAAGAAATAATCAAATACCAATGCATTGAAAGGTTGGCCGCGGCAAAGCAGCCAACCTTTTTTGTTCCATACGCGCCGATTTAGTATATTTGTATACAAATCCGAAAGCGACATGGCATTCGTCCACCTTCACGTACATACGCAATATTCCATCCTTGACGGACAGTCATCCATCGAGAATCTCTTCAACCGTGCCGCGGAACTCGGCATGCCCGGCCTGGCCATCACGGACCACGGCAATATGTACGGCGTAAAGGAATTTTTCAAATTCGCGAAGAAACATCCCGACATCAAGCCGATCATCGGCTGTGAAGTCTACGTGACGCGGCATTACGACCACAAGCTCAAGGATCCGTCGCACAAGAACTATTTTCATCTGATTCTCCTGGCCAAAAATTTCAACGGCTACAAAAACCTGATGAAAATAGTCTCCATAGCCCATACGGAAGGCAATTATTACAGGCCGCGCATATCCCATGAGGTGCTGGAGCGCTACCATGAAGACCTGATCTGCTCGTCGGCCTGCATGGCCGGAGAAATTCCGCGCCTGATTCTCGCCGGCGACACGGAGGGAGCCGAAGATGCCATACAATGGCATAAAAACCTGTTCGGGGACGATTATTATCTCGAAGTGATGCTCCACAAGACGGAGGTCCCCGGCCTGTCATTGGAAGTATACGAAAAGCAGCTCAGATATGACAAGGTCATCTTCGAACTGGCGGCAAAGCACGGCGTAAAAGTTATCGCCACCAACGACATACATTTCGTCAGGAAGGAGGACGGGCCGGCGCACGACCGCCTGATCTGCCTTACGACCAACGAATACCTCGACTCCGAATCCCGTCTGCGCTATACGCAGCAGGAATACATGAAAAGCGAGGATGAGATGCTGGCCCTCTTTCCGGACCACCCGGAAGCCATATACAATACCTTGGAGATCTGCGACAAGGTGGAGCGCTACGACATAGACCGCGGGCACGTCCTGCCCAAATTCGAGTTGCCGAAAGAATTCACCGACGGCATGGACAGGCATCTTGCGGAATATTCGGACATAATCGAGGCCGGACGCTTCGACGAAAAGGGCAACGACAGGGGAGAGGAATTCCACAGCTCCGTGGCCTATCTCTGCCACCTCAGCTATCTCGGAGCCGAAAAGAGGTACGGGACATTGGACGCGGTGCATCGGGACCGTCTCGACTTCGAGCTCAAGACCATCGCCCGCATGGGTTTTCCGGACTATTTTCTGATAGTACAGGACTTCATAAACTGGGCAAAGGACAACGGCATTTCGGTGGGCCCCGGACGAGGCTCGGCGGCAGGCTCGGCCGTGGCATACTGTCTCGGCATCACGAATCTCGACCCGATACGGTACAATCTGCTGTTCGAGCGTTTCCTCAATCCGGAACGAATATCCATGCCTGACATAGACGTGGATTTCGACGATGAAGGCCGATACCGCGTGATCAAATATGTGCAGGACAAATACGGCGAAGACCATATTTCGCATGTCATCACCTTCGGCACAATGGCCGCCAAACTTGCCATCAAGGACGTTTCGCGCGTAAGCCATCTGTCCATCGACGAGTCCAACCGGCTCACCAGGATGATTCCCGACAAGCCTTTCCAGATCAAGGACCAGCCCGAAAAGGTGACTCTTCAGAACTGCCTGAAATACATTCCGGAGTTCAGGAATGAAGCGGAGAACGGCACCGAACTGGTAAAGGACGTGATAAAATACGCCATGCAGCTCGAAGGGTGCATCCGTCAGACGGGCATCCATGCCTGCGCCATGATCATAGGCAGGGGCGACCTGACGGACTACATACCCATCACTCTCGGCACCGACAAGGCCACCGGACAGCAGGTGTGGGTGTCCCAGTACGAAGGATCGTACATAGAGGACGTGGGAATGCTCAAGATGGATTTTCTCGGCCTGAAGACACTTTCCATCATAAAGGAATGCCTTGCCGAAATAAAGGAATCGCACGGGACGGACATAGACATAGAAAACATTCCGCTCGACGATCCCCAGACCTACGCGCTGTACAGCCGGGGCGATACTAAGAGCGTTTTCCAATTCGAATCCGGGGGCATGAAGGACTGGCTGCAGAAACTGCATCCGGAGCGTCTGGAGGACCTCATCGCGATGAACGCACTGTACCGTCCGGGCCCTATGGATTACATTCCGCAGTTCGTGGCCCGCAAACGGGGCGAAGAACCCATCACCTACGACCTTCCGGAAATGGAAGAATTTCTGAAAGAGACATACGGGGTGACGGTGTATCAGGAGCAGGTCATGCTTATTTCCCAAAAAATCGCCGGATTCTCGAAAGGCAAGGCCGACAAGCTGCGCAAGGCCATGGGAAAGAAGAACATAGACATCCTCCAGTCCCTGCATGACGACTTCATAAAAGGCGGCACCGGAAACGGACATCCCGTCGAAATCCTGGAAAAAATCTGGAGGGACTGGGTGAAATTCGCTTCCTATGCGTTCAACAAGTCGCACGCCACATGCTATGCGTGGGTAAGCTACCAGACCGGATGGCTCAAGGCCCATTATCCGGCCGAATTCCAGGCGGCCAACCTCAGCCAGAATCTTTCCAACATATCCGAGATAAAAGAAATAATGGATGACTGCAAGCGCAGCGGCATCAAAGTATTGAATCCGGACATAAACGAAAGTTTCTCCCACTTCACAGTAAACCGGGACGGCAACATCCGCTTCGGTCTCGGCGGCATCCACGGATTCGGCAGCAACATCGTCGAATCCATCATAAAGGAACGCACCGAAAACGGGCCGTTCAGCGACGTTTTCGATTTCGTGGAACGCATGGGCGGCAGCATAAACCGCAAAGCCTTCGAAGCACTGCTGTTCTCCGGAGCCTTCGACAGTTTCGGACGGCAGCGTACACAATATGTCCTGCCGGGACGCAGCGGAGAATCATTCACGGAAGAACTGTTCCGGTATTCCGAACTGTTCCGCAACGACACGGTCGATTCGATGTCCTCGCTTTTCGGAGACATGGAGGAGATGAAGCCCCAACGTCCGGTGCTACCGGAGCCCGTAGCGGAGGAAGACGTCCTCGACCTGCTCCAAAAGGAAAAGGATCTCGTCGGAATGTATCTGTCCTCGCATCCGCTCGACAAATACGATTTCGAGATAAATACTTTCACAAACTGCGAGCTCGCCATGCTGGACGATACGGTTTCGGAATGCGAAAGGCAGCGCAGAACCGCAAAAATCTGCGTGGCGGGAATAGTGACGGACTCGAAGACTCTCGTCACCAAGACCGGGCGTCCGTGGTCCAAGACCACGATAGAGGACTACAGCGGAAGCTATGAACTGTCCCTGTTCGGCAAGGACCATGAGGCTTTCATGCAATACATGCAGCCGCACTCGTCCCTGTTCATCGAAGGGGAGATAGGCGAAAAATACATACCCAAGGCAGAAGAGCGCAATGCCGGAAAAAGTGCGCCGTATGCGTTTAAAATCAAAAAGATACGTTTGCTCGGAAATACTTCGGAAGACCTGCTCGGAGGCTTTTCCATGGATCTGACGACTCCTATGCTCAATGACAGCTTCCGCAAAAACCTCGTAAGCACCGTAAAAAAGCACAAAGGAAAACTGCCGCTCACCATGTATCTGTACGATCCCAATACCAAATTCCGCATACAGTTCTATTCGAAAAAATACAAGGTTGCCGTATCTTCGGAATTCATACGCGACCTGCGCAGCATCGGCATAGAAAAATTCGATGCAATAAGAAAATAAACGCCATGGCAGAAGACAGATTCACCGACATAGGACGGATAGAGGCAATAAGAAGACTTTATGACGGGACCGGCTACGGGCCGTTCCGCGACAGCCGCTTCAAAAGCGGAGGAGAGGCGTCGGTAATGTCTTCCTCCAGGCTTTTCACGGAAGGAATAGATTTCGACCTCATTTACTGTCCGCTCAAACATCTTGGATACAAATGCGTTACGGCTGTAACGGGTGAACTGTATGCCGGACTTTCCCGTCCTATGACACTGTCCGTCGTTCTCGGAATCTCCGCGAAATTGGATTTCGGGCACATAGGTGAATTGTGGAACGGCATGGTGACGGCCGCCCATGAGCACGGATACATCGATGTGTCGCTTGATCTCTGTCCCTCCCCCAACGGACTTTACGTCTGCGTGTCAGCCTGCGGGGCAACGGACGCAAAAACGGCCGGGAAAAGGCCTGCGGCGGCAAGCAAGGACCTCATCTGCGTTTCGGGAAGTCTCGGTGCGGCCTTTCTCGGCATGCAGGTGCTCGAGCGGGAGAAAAAGACATTCTGCGAATCGCCGGACGACGGACGGCAGCCGGAGCTTGAAAAATACAGGCAGTTCATCGGCGCATACCTCAAGCCCGAACTGAGCCCCTGCGTGCCCGACAGTCTTGCAGATGCGGGCATAATGCCTTCATTCGGATATCTTGTGTCAAAAGGCCTTTCAGACGCCGTAAAACGGCTTGTAAGAGATTCCGGACTCGGCGCAAAAATCTATGTGGACAAAATTCCTTTCGCGGGCGATTCATTCGCGCTCGGAAAGGAACTCGACATCGATCCGGTTTCCGCCGCCATGAACGGCGGAGACGATTTCAGGCTGCTGTACACTATTCCCATTCTTGAAGCCGAAAAATTCCGCAGGGAATTCCAGACGTTTGACGTCATAGGGCATCTTGCAAGGACTGAGGTGGGCGCGGTGCTCGTCACTCCCGACGGAGCGGAGCTTCCCATAAAGGCGCAAGGCTGGCCGGACGAGGACTAAAGGTTCCTAAGCAAATTGTTTATATTCACCTTTTTGTCTATAAGCGCGCGAAGATCCTCTATCTTGACCCTTTCCTGGGCCATGGTGTCGCGTTCCCGCACCGTTACCGTGCCGTCCACAAGCGAGTCATGGTCCACCGTAATGCAGAAAGGCGTACCTATTGCGTCCTGACGGCGATATCTCTTGCCTATGCTGTCCTTTTCGTCATATTGGAAATTGAAATCGTACCGCAGTTCGTCCACAACCTTCTGGGCGAGCTCGGGAAGCCCGTCCTTTTTGACGAGAGGAAGGACGGCGGCCTTGACGGGCGCGAGAGGCGCCGGAATGCTCAGGACTACGCGGCTTTCCCCGTTTTCAAGCTGCTCCACCTTGTATGAATTCGACAGGACGGCCAGGACCATGCGGTCGACGCCTACGGATGTCTCTACGCAATAAGGAGTATAGCTCTCGCCCGTCTCGGTATCAAAATACTTTATCTTCTTTCCCGAGAGCTTGGCATGGTTGCCGAGATCGTAGTCCGTCCTCGAATGAATGCCCTCGAGTTCCTTGAAGCCGAAAGGAAAACGGAATTCTATGTCGGTGGCGGCATTGGCGTAATGGGCCAGTTTCTCATGATCGTGGAAACGGTAATTTTCCGCCCCCATGCCTATGTTCACATGCCATTTCATCCGGTTTTCCTTCCATTTGGCAAACCACTCCATCTCCGTGCCCGGCTTCACGAAAAACTCCATCTCCATCTGTTCGAACTCCCTCATCCTGAATATGAACTGACGGGCGACTATTTCATTGCGGAAAGCCTTTCCTATCTGGGCTATGCCGAAAGGAATCTTCATACGTCCCGTCTTCTGGACGTTGAGGTATTCCACGAATATTCCCTGCGCAGTCTCCGGACGGAGATAAATTTTGTCGTCGGCATTGCCGGTATTGTTTATCTGCGTGCTGAACATCAGGTTGAACTGCCGCACGTCCGTCCAATTTTTGGTCCCGGAAACAGGACAAGATATGTCGCAATCAAGGATTATCTGCTTATACCCGGCGAGATCGTTCTCCGCCTCGGCCTTCACGTATCTCGCATGGATCTCATCGTACCTCGCCTTTTCGCGGAGGACGTTGGGGTTCGTCGCGCGGAATTTCGCCTCGTCGAATCCGTCTCCGAAACGTTTGCGGCCTTTTTCCACTTCCTTTTCAATCTTTTCCTCGATTTTGGAAAGATAATCTTCTATGAGGACATCCGCACGATACCTTTTCTTGGAATCCTTATTGTCAATGAGAGGATCGTTGAACGCCGCCACGTGGCCGGAAGCCACCCATGTCTTGGGATGAATGAACACGCATGAGTCTATCCCGACTATGTTTTCGTTGAGACGTGTCATTGCGTTCCACCAATAGTTCTTTATATTGTTCTTCAACTCCACGCCCAGCTGACCGTAATCATATACTGCCGCAAGTCCGTCATATATTTCGCTCGAAGGAAATATGAAACCGTACTCTTTGCAATGGGCTACAAGGGCCTTGAAAACTTCTTCCTGTGTCATGATTCAATATCTTTAACGATTTTGGGAACGCAAATTTAATCAAATATTTCAGGAAATGCGTGCTTTAAGTCCTCTTTCGCTATCCCGCCGAGCGGAACTGTCACAAAATCTCGCTCAGCTATGAGCGGATGTGGCACTATAAGTTCCGGCGGAAGGTCTATTCTCTCTTGTCCGAAAAAAAGAATGTCTATGTCGATGGGACGGTCGGCATAAGAGCGTCTTTCCCTGCCGGACGATCCGGTCCGGCCGAGAGATCTCTCGATGCCTTTGCATTTCCTGAGGACATCGAGGCAGTCCAGCGACGCATCTTCCGATTTCCGCTCCAAAGCGTAAAGCACGCAACAGTTCAGAAAATCGTTGTCGCTCACGAACCCCCACGGCTTGGTCTCCGCCATGCCGGACAATGCCGAATAATGGACGCCGAAAACGTCATCCATCATGGAAAGAGCGGCACGGATATTCCCGGCACGGTCCCCGAGATTGCTGCCCAAAGAAAAATATACGTCCACGCTACTCATCGAAACCGAGCTCTACCCTCGCCTCTTCGGAGAGCATGCTTTTGTCCCATACAGGCTCGAATACAAGCTCTATCTCGCATGAAGCCACCGTAGGAACCTCCTCAACGCTTTCCTTTACCTCGGCCAGCACCTGATCCGCCATCGGACAGTTGGGCGCGGTAAACGTCATCTTTATGTAAATTTCTCGTTTCTTATTGATATTCAATTCGTAAATCAGGCCAAGATCATATATGTTCACCGGTATTTCCGGATCGTATACCTGCTTCAGGGCCATAACGACGTCGGAATACAAAGGGGCCAAAGCCGCGGCATCCTCGGCAGTGAGCACCTCCCGGCGTCCGTCATTCGACGAAGAATTGTTTTCCTGCATAATCATATATTGTTTTGTGCGACGGACCTTATGGTGGAAATCATCGACAACAATCCGTTGGTCCTTGTCGGAGAAAGATTTTCCCTGAGTCCGATGCGGTCTATGAAAGAAAAGTCATCGGCGGCTATCTCGGCGGCGGTGCGTCCTGAATACACGCTTATGAGCATTGAAATAATGCCGCGCGTGATTATGGCATCGCTGTCCGCCGTGAAATAAATACGGCCGTCTTCCAGGCGCCAGTCCATCCATACTCTCGACTGACAGCCCTTTATGAGCCTGTCCTCCGTTTTCTTTTCTTCCGGATACGGCTGCAAGTTCTTTCCGAGATCTATAAGATATTCATATTTGTCAAGCCATTCGTCAAACATGGAAAAGTCCTCTATAAGACGGTCCTTGGCTTCCTGCAACGTACTTCCCATGATTTCTATGATAACATAAGTATAGCCTTGTCAAGCGATTTGATAAAATATTCCGCCTCCTCCATCGTATTGTACGGCAACAGCGACACCCTAAGCATTCCGGTCACCCCAAAACGGTCCATAAGCGGTTCGGCGCACATCTGTCCCGACCTGACGGCTATGCCCATCTTGTCAAGCAGCAGGGCGAGATCTTCATGATGGACTCCGTCCACGGCAAACGAGAAAAGCGGAATCTTGTCCTCTGTTCTACGTGGAACTCCGAATACCCTTATCCTTTCATCTGCCGACAGGCTGTCGGCAAGATATTCATTCACCGCTTCTCCATACGCAAGCGAATCGCCGCCATTAAGGCTTTCAAGCATTTCTATGGCAGGCACAAAAGTCGGTACGCCGGATATGTTCTGCGTGCCGGCCTCGAATTTTCCCGGAGGCTTGGCATAAGTCGTCCCGGAAAACCTTACGGTCTCTATCATCTCCCCTCCTCCCATATACGGCGGCATCAGTTCAAGCCATTTCTTTTTCCCGTACAGGACGCCGGTACCGGCGGCGGCATACATCTTATGGCCCGAAAAAGCATAGAAATCGCAGTCCATTTCCTGTACGTCGACCTTTTCATGCACTATTCCCTGCGCTCCGTCCACCAGAACCGGTATGCCGGCCTCATGGCATATGCGTACCATTTCCTTTACGGGATTGACTATTCCGAGCACATTGGAAACATGTGTGACGGCCGCAATCCTGACTCGTCCGCCGCACAGTTTTTTGAAACTTTCCAAATCGATGTATCCGTCGTCGTCCACGCCGGCCACCTTCAACACGGCACCCTTTCGTTCGCAAAGCATCTGCCACGGCACTATGTCGGAATGGTGTTCGGCTTCGGTCACCAGCACTTCATCCCCTTCATGTATGAATGCCTCGCCGAAAGAATACGCCACGAGATTTATAGAAGCGGTCGTACCCGAAGTGAAGACGATCCCGTCCCTTGACGGCGCGTTCAGAAAATCTTTCACACGGTCCCTCGCAGCCTCGAACTCGTCGGTGGCGACTGTGGCGGTATAATGCACGGCCCTATGTATGTTGGCATTATATTTCTCGCTCATTTTCAACCACTTATCTATAACGGAAACAGGTTTCAGAGATGTCGCCGCATTGTCGAAATACACTAAAGATTTACCGTATACCTTCTCGGAAAGTTCCGGAAACTGGTTCCTTATTTTCTGAATATCCATCGTCAAAAAGCATAGACCGCAATGCAAATTTACTAAAGTAATATTTCATTTGACACTAAAATACCATAATTTTGTCGAAATATAACCGACATCTTCATGTACGACTACATCAAAGGCAGGATCGTAGAATTGACACCGGCAGAATTGATTCTGGACTGCAATGACATAGGCTACGAAATACTTATTTCCCTGCAGACATACGAGGCTTTCCGGGACAAGGAAAACGTCACCGTATACATTCATCATTATATCCGCGAGGAAGAAGAATTATTCTACGGCTTTGCCGGCAAGGACGAACGCGAACTGTTCAGGCTTCTGATAAGCGTATCCGGAATCGGAGTCGCTTCCGCCAGGATGATGCTGTCCTCGCTGACTTCGGACGAAATCCGCAATGCCATCATAGGCGAAGACATAAACCGCATAAAAAGCGTGAAAGGAATCGGCCTGAAGACAGCCCAGCGCCTTGTGCTCGAACTGAAAGACAAAATAGTGAAAGGCGCCGGAGCCGACATCCCGGCGCAGATAAGACATGGCAGCGACGCCGTCGTGGAAGAAGCTACGACCGCGCTCGTAATGCTGGGATTTCAGAAAGCAAGCATCGGCAAGGTCCTTCCCGCCATTCTGAAAGAAAATGCGGACGCGAAAATAGAAGACATAATCAAGGCGGCCCTCAAACGCCTGTAATTATCTGTTGAAATATACCAGCAGGACAGATATGTCCGCAGGAGACACGCCGGAAATCCTCGATGCCTGGGCTATGGTGGCAGGCCTGTATCGTTCCAGTTTCTGACGGCATTCGATGGAAAGGCCCGATATCCTGTTAAAATCAAAATTTTCAGGAATTCGTACATATTCCAGACGAAGGAGTTTTTCCGCAATCTGCTGTTCTCTTTCTATATATCCTCTGTACTTCACCATCGTCTCCGCCGCTTCGACAATCTGTTTTTTATGGTTTTCGCATATAAATTCCTCGCATCGTCCGAAATCGATATTTTTCAGAGGATAGCCTGAATTTTCCTGAAGCATTCCGAATTTTTCTCCGCACAAAATTGAATTCTCGTAAGGAGCGGCCGCATCATAGGAAAAATCGACGGAATATTTTTCAAATGTTCCACGTGGAACAAAATTCAAGACATCCGTCAATCTGACATGCGGACGGGAAACGACTTCCGTTATTTTTTTCGAACCGTCCAACGGAGCGGATCCTACGGATTCCATATATTCGTTCACGACGTCAGGACGAATATTTTCATTGTCGCACATATCCGTAAGGCGGCCGATGCTTTCGTACTTTCTCTGCGTATAAGAATATCTGAACTCATCCGCAAGCCCGATATCATGCGAAAGGGCGGTCAGACGGCCGTCAGCATTGTCCTGCCTCAAAAGTATCCTATACTCGGCGCGCGAAGTAAACATCCTGTAAGGCTCGTCCACGCTCTTTGTTATCAGGTCGTCTATAAGCACGCCTATATAGGCCTGATCCCTGCGAAGTATGAACGGTTCCTTTTCACGTATTTTCAGATGGGCGTTTATGCCGGCCATTATTCCCTGTGCGGCGGCTTCCTCGTATCCGGTGGTACCGTTCACCTGTCCGGCCAAATAAAGATTCTCTACTATTCTGGACTCCAGGGTAGGCCTTAGCTGCGCGGGATCGAAATAATCATATTCGACGGCATATGCAGGCCTGTAGAAAACGGCCGACTCAAGTCCTTCGATGGCATGTACCGCATCCATCTGCACGTCTATCGGCAGAGAGGATGAAAATCCCTGAAGATAGTATTCTCTGGTGTATCTGCCTTCCGGTTCAAGAAACAGCTGGTGAGAATCCTTGTCGGAGAAGGTGCGTATCTTGTCCTCTATGCTCGGGCAATAGCGTGGCCCCTTTCCGTGTATCATGCCGTTGAACAGCGGAGAATCCGAAAACCCGCTCCTAAGAATGTCATGCACGGACGGATTGGTATGCAATATATAGCAGGGCATCTGAGGGGTGCCGTTCTGCGCCGTGGAAAGATACGGCAGGAATGAAAATTTGTCCGGATCGGTGTCTCCTGTCTGGACGGGAATCTTTGAGATATCCACCGAAGCAATGTCTATTCTGGGCGGAGTTCCGGTTTTCATCCTTCCTGCGGTCAGTCCCCTTTCGACAAGCTGGGCGGTGAGTCCTTCCGAAGACATCTCGCCGATTCGGCCTCCTTGCATCTCCGTCCTTCCGACGAAAAGGCGTCCGCCGAGAAACGTGCCGGCGGTCAAAATAACCGCCTGAGATTTAAAAATTGCGCCCGTAGCCGTACGGATTCCCGCAATTTTTGAATTCTCAAAGACAAAAGAAGTCGCAAAATCTGCGTAAATACTTAAATTACAATTACTTTCGAGTACATATCTCCATGCGGAAGAAAAACGTGCCTTGTCGCATTGCGCCCTCGGGCTCCACATTGCCGGACCCTTGGAACGGTTGAGCATACGAAACTGGAGGGTAGTGGCGTCCGTTACAATGCCCGTATAGCCTCCGAGAGCATCTATTTCCTTGACAATCTGTCCTTTGGCTATACCTCCTATTGCAGGATTGCAAGACATTTTGGCAAAGCTGCCCATGTCGACGGTGACAAGCAGCACGGACGAACCCATGCTGGCCGCGGCCATGGCAGCCTCACAGCCCGCATGGCCGCCTCCGATGACTATGATGTCAAAAGTACGTTCCATGTCAAAGCTGCTTTCTAATGGAAAGATAATAATCTTCCTTCTTTCTCATCTCTTTAATTTCCTCATCGGAATGATCGTCATAGCCGATGAGGTGCAGAATGCCGTGCACCATCACCCTATTGAGTTCATCATTGAAGTCGGTCCCGTAAAAGATCGAATTTTCCCTTACGGTGTCTATGCTTATGAACAAGTCTCCGGACAGCCTGTCCCCTTCACAATAATCGAATGTGATGATGTCGGTAAAATAGTCGTGTCCGAGATACCTCAGGTTGATGTCGAGGATATGTCTGTCCGAGCAGAAAATAATGGCTATGTCGCCTATGCGCCTTATTTCGCTTTCGGCGACGAGCCTGAGCCAGCGGCTGTTCACTGTCTTTCCCCTGAAGAGGAAATCAATATCTGCACAATGATAAGAAATCATACGATCGTTTTTCGGTGCAAATGTATGACAAAATAAACACTAATCATTCAAAAAGTTTGAAATAAAAATAATAATTCATATCTTTGGAGCGTACCTGACTAAAATTAAAGCGCAATATGGAAGTCAAAAAAACAAGCAAGGCCAGTCTTGAGAACAAAAGACTGCTCTTTACGGAAATCGGACTTGTGGTTGCCCTTGCAGTCGTATATTTCGCTTTCGAGTTCAAATCAAAGGAAAGTGAAATCAGCATGCTTGAAGACACTACACAGGCCATCGTCGAAGATGAGATGATCGCCATCGAAAACGAGACCCCTCCCCCGCCGCCGGAGGTGCCCAAGATGCCTGTCCTTTCCGACCAGATCGACATCGTGGACGATGAAATCAAACTTGATGACGACATGTTCATGAACCTTGAGGACGATGCCAACACCGGCATAGAAATCATGGATTACAAAGAGGCAGACGTAGTCGAGGAAGAAGTCGAGGAAGAGGCCATTCCCTTCCAGTTCGTGGAGGAAAAACCGAAATTCAACGGCGGCGACGCCAATGAATTCACCAAATGGGTTAACAAAAATCTCGTATATCCCGAAATCGCGAAGGAAAACGGCGTATCAGGCAGGGTGACTTTGCAGTTCACCGTTAATCCCGACGGAAGCGTATCCAATGTCAAAGTAGTGCGCGGAGTGGACGAATCGCTTGACAAAGAGGCCGTACGCGTGGTTTCCATGTCGCCGAAGTGGACTCCTGGAAGGCAGAGGGACCGTGCCGTGAAAGTGAACTACACATTCCCCGTAATATTCCAGCTGAGATAATTGTCTGACAACACATAGATACAGCCCCTGTCCTCCATATAAGAACAGGGGCTTTTCATTTGCCATGATTGAACGTAATAGTGAAAAAGCCGTGTTCGTGGGCGTCGTTCTCGAAAAAAAATCGGAACGAAAGGTGCTCGAATACCTCGACGAACTGCAATTCCTCGCCGAGACGGCGGGGGCTGAAGGAAACAAAAAATTCATCCAGAGACTCGACAGGCCTGACAGTTCTACTTATATAGGTACGGGCAAGCTCAACGAAATAAAAGAGTACTGCGAAGAAAACGAAATAAAATACGTCATCTTCGACGATGAACTCACGGGGGTGCAGCAGCGCAACATAGAAAAGATAATAAATTGCAGCAACGTAATAGACAGGACCAGCCTGATACTTGAAATATTTGCCCAAAGGGCGAAGACTTCGTATGCCAAAATGCAGGTGGAGCTTGCCAAATATCAATATATGCTTCCGCGGCTGGCAGGCATGTGGACCCATCTCGAGAGACAGAGAGGAGGCATGGGAACGCGAGGCGGCATGGGCGAAACCCAGATAGAGGCCGACAGGCGCATCGTGAAGGAACGCATAACGAAACTTAAGGAACAGCTTAAAAAGGTAGACAGGCAGATGGCCACACAGAGGGGCAACAGAGGATCCCTCGTAAGGATTTCCCTCGTAGGATATACCAACGTGGGAAAAAGCACCCTCATGAACCTGCTCTCAAAAAGCGACGTGTTCGCAGAAAACAAGCTGTTCGCCACGCTCGACACCACGGTGAGGAAGGTAGTCATAGAAAACGTGCCCTTCCTGCTCAGCGACACCGTAGGATTCATAAGGAAACTGCCTACGCAGCTGATAGAAGCGTTCAAAAGCACCCTCGACGAAGTGCGCGAGGCGGACATTCTCATACATGTGGTGGACATTTCCCATCCGGATTTCGAGGAACAGATGGAAGTGGTGGAAAAGACTCTCAGCGACATAAAGGCCGCCGACAAGCCCGTATTCGTAGTATTCAACAAGATAGATGCGTACAGGCACGAAGAATACGATGAATTTTCCCTTGAGCCAAAAGGAAAGGAGCACAGGACTCTCGAAGAATTGAAAAATTCATGGATAGCGCAGGAAAAGACACCGTGCATATTCATTTCCGCAAAAGAAAAAATTGGAATTGAAAAACTCCGCAACGACCTGTACAAGATGGTTGCGGAGATCCATTCGGGACGTTATCCCTTCAATAATTTTCTGTGGTGACTATTCTCTGAACTTGGCTTTGATGTATTCCCTGTTGAGGCGCGCGATGTGATCAATGGTCACATGCTTGGGGCACTCCATCTCACAGGCGCGGGTATTGGTGCAGTTTCCGAAACCGAGTTCATCCATTTTGGCGACCATGGCCCTTGCCCTGCGCGCCGCCTCGGGCCTGCCCTGAGGCAGCAGAGCAAGCGAACTTACGCGCGCGGCCACGAACAGCATGGCGGAACCGTTCTTGCAGGTGGCCACGCATGCTCCGCATCCCACGCACGCCGCCGCGTCCATACTCTTTTCGGCGTCGTCATGAGGAATAAGAATGCCGTTGGCATCCTGTGCCGCCCCGGTACGTACCGTGATGAATCCGCCGGCCTGAAGTATCTTGTCGAAAGCGCCCCTGTCCACGACCAAATCCTTTATGACGGGAAAAGCGGCCGATCTCCACGGCTCCACGGTGATGGTGGCTCCGTCCTTGAAGTGCCTCATGAACAGCTGGCAGGTGGTCACCTGGTCGTCGGGTCCATGGGCCCTGCCGTCCACATACAGCGAGCAGGCTCCGCAAATGCCTTCACGGCAATCATGATCGAAAGCTATGGGTTCCTTGCCCTGACGGATAAGCTGATCGTTCAGTATGTCGAGCATTTCGAGAAACGAAGCGTCCTCCTCGACATCGGAGACATGATATATCTCGAAACGGCCCTGTGCCTTTGCGTTTTTCTGGCGCCAAACTTTTATATTGAATTCCATAACGTTAATCCTTATAATTGCGGGTTGCTATCTTTATGTTCTCGTATTTCAGAGGTTCCTTGTGGAGTTCAGGCTCGACGCCCTCGCCCTTGTATGCCCATGCGGCGACATACATGAAATTCTCGTCGTCGCGCTTGGTTTCACCTTCTTCGGTCTGCATTTCCTCACGGAAATGACCGCCGCAGGATTCCCTTCTTTCAAGGGCGTCACGGGCCATGAGTTCACCTATGTCGAAGAAATCCACGAGCCTGAGAGCCTTTTCGAGTTCCTGGTTAAATTCCTCGTTGGTACCGGGAACACGAACCTGTTTCCAGAATTCCTCACGGAGAGCCTTTATCTCAACTATGGCCTTCTTCAGACCTTCTTCATTGCGGGCCATGCCGACATATTCCCACATTATGTGTCCGAGTTTCTTGTGTATTGAATCCACTGTCTCGGTGCCTTTCACTCCCAATATCTTCTGTATCCTTCCGGTGACTTCGGCCTCAGCCTCAGCGAATTCAGGCGCATCGGTATCCGTCTTGGGCTCCGAGAATTTCTTGGCAAGATAGTCGCCTATGGTATAAGGAAGGATGAAATATCCGTCGGCAAGTCCCTGCATCAATGCGGAAGCTCCGAGCCTGTTTCCTCCATGATCGGAGAAATTGGCCTCGCCTATGGCGTAGAGTCCCGGAATGGTGGTCTGTAGATCGTAGTCGACCCAAAGTCCTCCCATAGTATAGTGTATGGCCGGATAAATCATCATAGGCTCCTCCCAGGGAGAAGTGGTCGTAATCTTCTCATACATCTGGAACAGGTTGCCGTAACGCTCCTCCACCCTCTGGTGTCCGAGACGCTTGATGGCATCCTTGAAATCGAGGAACACGGCAAGACCGGTTTCATTGACTCCGAAGCCGGCATCGCATCTCTCCTTTGCGGCACGTGAAGCCACATCGCGCGGAACGAGATTGCCGAACGCGGGATATCTGCGCTCAAGATAATAGTCCCTGTCTTCCTCGGGTATCTGGGAAGGCTTTATTTCATGCCTGCGCAATTTCTGCACGTCTTCTTTTTTCTTGGGAACCCATATCCGGCCGTCGTTGCGCAACGACTCCGACATGAGAGTCAATTTGCACTGCTGTTCTCCGTGCACGGGGATGCAGGTAGGATGGATCTGGGCGAAGCAAGGATTTGCGAAAAAGGCTCCGCGCCTGTAGCACTGCATTGCGGCCGAACCGTTGCTGTTCATGGCGTTGGTCGAAAGGAAATAGGTATTTCCATAACCGCCGGTGGCAAGCACTACCGCATGCGCGCCGAATCTCTCGATCTTTCCTGTCACGAGGTTGCGGGCTATGATGCCCTTTGCCTGCCCGTTTATCACTACCAAATCAAGCATCTCATGACGGGGATAGCTCTTCACGGTACCTGCGGCTATCTCTTTGTTGAGGGACGCATAGGCGCCAAGCAGAAGCTGCTGTCCGGTTTGTCCTCGCGCATAGAACGTACGGCTTACCTGCACGCCTCCGAAAGAACGGTTGGCGAGATATCCGCCGTATTCCCTTGCGAAAGGAACTCCCTGGGCCACGCATTGGTCTATAATGGCCGCACTTACCTCCGCAAGACGGTAGACGTTGGCTTCACGGCTGCGATAGTCGCCGCCCTTGATGGTATCATAGAAGAGCCTGTAAACGGAATCGTTGTCATTCTGATAATTCTTGGCAGCGTTGATGCCTCCCTGCGCGGCTATGGAATGCGCCCTTCTGGGAGAATCGCTGATACAGAAAATCTTGACGTTATATCCGAGTTCTCCGAGAGAAGCGGCCGCGGAAGCTCCGCCAAGACCGGTTCCAACCACTATGATCTCGAGCTTTCTCTTGTTGTTCGGACTAACGATTTTAATTTCAGACTTGCGCTTGGTCCATTTTTCCGCAAGCGGACCGTCAGGAATTTTTGAGATTAATTTAGCGTCGGCCATTTTACAGTTATTTGAATTTGTCTACAATTTTAGCTATTTTTAATCAAACTACAAATTAAAGCCTTTCATTATTTCAGGAAAACGGCAAAATTCGACAAATATTCGTCATAAAACGATGGCGTGAGCAGACTGTAAGCTCCGTAAAATTCCTTGTCACCGATATTTCCGGACACCCATTCCGAATAAATGCCGTCGAACTTTTCATTTATGGCTTTTTCCGCCGAGCGGCAGCAGTCGAGCAGCGCGGGCCTGCCGTCCCTGCCCTTCAGGAGGGCGAGCGCGTCAAAATAGCGGCTGCCGTTGCTGACATTGAATCTGAATACGAAAGAGTCTTTGACATGCATCGAAACGTCGCAAATCCGGGAATGCCCGCCATCCTCCGCAGGAAGCACGTATTCCGGCAGAATATCGCTCTCTCCTACCATCAACGGCACCGCAGCGCCGCACCCGGGATATCCGAGAATTGTCCACATCACGGTGTGATGCGGATCCTCGCCGGGCGCCACCCCCTCCAGAACTATGGAAGCCGACGTAATCCTGCGAGGAATGAAATCCTGGTCGACTGCGAGTCCGGTGTCCGTAAGTCCCCTTCCTTCATTCAGGTCCAGTCCGAGAAGCTCATGTCTGTACGAACGCGAGACATTGCCGAAAAGTACCGTATGATCGATATCCGCCTTTTCAGACGACATGAGTCCGGACATTATGGACGAGGCGGTAAGATATCTTTCGTATCCCAAGCGGTCCTCAGGCCTGCCGGATTCCGAAAAATTCGTCACCACCCTGTAGCCAGCCTCCGAAGCCGCCACGTCGAATTTCACCCAGCCATGATTGTTCACTTCATAGTAGGCCGCTCCCCCGTCCGCGTCCATCACACCGAAGTTGGCCTCCACTCCAAGGGGCCGGGGAAGAGTGTCGAGCACGGTCTCGAAGTCGGAAAGAGTCATGCACAGGCCGAGTGCGACGTACATGAGCTTTCCCTCCCTGTCCATCCGGTCGGCCGGCACGTCGTCATCCTTTATATTGTACGAAGCCGTGTTCATTATGCAGAATCCGGCTGAATTCGTACCTGTCCAGACCTCGTCGGACGGAGACGAGGCGTTGACCAAACCTATGAAATCGTATTTCGGTCCGCGGAAACGCCTTACGGCATTGTTCAGATCGTCGGTATCCCTGTGCTTGAGCATGACCGGCCTTCCCGAAGCCGTCCTTTTGCCTGATATCAGAACCGACGTACACGAATAGCAGCATTCGGGCAGAACGGCTGAAACGAACAGAGAAAAAATTAAAAATGATACTATTCTTTTCATGTCCGATGATTTTTCAAAACAGATTGCCGACGGTCCCGTCTTCGGACCCGCCGCGCGGAACGTCGATTCCAAGATGGCCGTATGCGAGCTCGGTGGCGATCCTGCCCCTTTGTGTTCTCAGTATGAAGCCCTCCTTTATAAGGAAAGGTTCATATACCTCCTCGAGAGTACCCTGATCTTCGCTTATGGCCGTAGCCAGCGTGCCGGCGCCGACAGGTCCGCCCTTGAACGTGGATATTATGGTGCGCAATATCTTATTGTCGATGCCGTCAAGCCCCCTTTTGTCTATCTTCAGCTTGTTGAGCGCATACCGGGCTATCTTCAAATCGATGTGTCCGTCCCCCATCACCTGAGCGAAATCCCTCACCCTCTTGAGCAGGGCGTTGGCTATACGAGGAGTGCCGCGGCTTCTCAGGGCCACTTCCATGGCCGCATCTTCATCTATGTCCACTTTCAATATGGACGAACTCCGTTTCACTATGCGCACAAGATCGTCGGTATCATAATATTCGAGAGCGCAGTTTATGCCGAATCTTTCCCTCAGCGGAGCGGTAAGCAGGCCGCTGCGGGTAGTGGCTCCCACAAGAGTGAAAGGGTTCAGCGAAATCCTCACGGACCTGGCTCCAGGCCCCTTGTCTATCATGATGTCAATGACATAGTCCTCCATGGCCGAATACAGATATTCTTCGACTTCCGGGGACAGACGGTGTATTTCATCTATGAACAGGACGTCGCCGGTCTCAAGCGAAGTAAGGAGTCCCGCAAGGTCTCCCGGCTTGTCGAGGACAGGACCGGAAGTGACTTTCACGTTCACGCCCATTTCATTCGCTATTATATGCGCGAGCGTGGTCTTTCCCAATCCGGGAGGGCCGTGGAAAAGGACGTGGTCGAGGGCCTCGCCTCTCATCTTCGCGGCCTTTATGTAGACGTTCAGATTGGAGACTATCTCTTTCTGGCCCGTGAAATCGTCCAGTTCACGCGGCCTTATTATTCCGTCCAATTCATTATCTTTGCCGGCGTTTGTATTATGGGGATCAAATTGGTTTTCCGACATGTTTTTCAATATTCCGTGATACAAAAATAGCAAATTTGCAATGAAATGCGAATCCGCCGCAGATGTGCGGCAACAATATAAAATGAATTTATATATGTTTTTATGTTTTTTATAGTTTTGATGAAATGTTGAAAACTATCGTCAACTATTGTGAATCAATAATTTTATAGTATAGTGCATTGTTGAAAACTTATACGTCGGACCGTCTTTCGGATGTTGACATGTGAACATTGATCCAAGATGAGGTTATCAACAAAGTTTTGAACAGGCTTTTCAACATTTTTATAACAACATTCTGAAGCAAAATGTTAATAAGTACGAAATCGTCCGAAAAACTCGGAAAACATATAATTTCTTCAAAAGAAACATTCTGCAGCGGCCTTTTTCTGTCCGCAAGGTGGTTCGTCCTGTCGCGGGCGGCCGTGTCCGGCACCCATCTCATAGTCCTTCCGGACAAGGAAAGCGCCGAATATTGCACGGCCGATCTCTACAATCTTACCGAAGGGGACGCAGTGTTCTTTCTTCCGGATTCGGGCAAGTCCGTAGAACGGAGCAATTACAAATCGTCTCTCGGCGTACAGAGGACTTCGGCCATAGGCCGGATATTGTCCGGTGCGGGCAGCGGAGAACCGCTTTACGTGGTCACTTATCCGGAGGCGCTTGAAGAACTTGTCCCTGAAAGGAAACGTTTGGATGAAGCCCTGCTCAAAATCAGGAAAGGAGATGAATTAAGCTACGAAAAAATAAAGGAAATACTTGCTGGGATGGGTTTCTGCAGGACGGATTTCGTGTCCGCGCCGGGACAATATGCCATAAGAGGCTCGCTGATAGACATATTTTCATATTCTTTCAACAATCCTTACAGGATATCTTTCTGGGGAAACGAAGTCGATAGGATAAGTATTTTCGACTGCAATACGCAGCTGTCGGTCGGGGAGACTGACGGCGCCGACATTTATCCCGACATCGCCGCCGGCGGAAGCGGATCGTCCGGCGTCTCCATATCTTCTCTGCTTCCTGCGGACACCGTGGTATGGCTGGATTCGGCGGACATGTACATGGACAGGGAGTTTTATTCTTCGCTCCGGGGTTTCAGAAAGGTTTTCCTCGAAATCCCCCTGTCCATAAAGACTGACGATGCCGTCTCTTTTTCCATATCGCCGCAGCCGTCGTTCAACAAGAATTTCGACATGCTGTCGAAGGACATAGGAAACCGTCTCGACAATGGCTACAAGGTGTTTGTATACGGCGAAAAAGAGGCGCAGCTCCAGAAACTGGAATCCATATTGAGCCAATGCGGAAAGTCCATGCCCGAATTCGTCAAGGGCAAGAACATTCACGAAGGATTCATAGACAATGAAGACAAAATATGCTGCTATACCGATCATGAGATACTGGACCGTTTTCACCGCGTATTCATAAGGCGCGCCGTTGAAAAGAGCGAGCGGCTGACCGCGAACGATCTGAGCGCGTTCAACATAGGGGACTATGTGGTGCATATAGACTACGGCGTTGGCATTTTCGGAGGTCTTATCCGCATGAAAGACGACATGGGCAGGATGAAAGAGGCCGTAAAGCTCACATACAAGGACGGGGACGTCGTATTTTTGTCAGTGCATTCGCTGAACAAGATTTCACGCTTCCGTTCCAAGGAGGGGGAGGCTCCGAAGATCAACAAGCTCGGCTCCAAGACATGGCAGAATCTTAAGAACAGCGCCAAATCGAAGGTAAAGGACATAGCGAGGGACCTTATAAAGCTGTATGCGGTCAGGAAGGCTTCCAAAGGCTACGCATTCTCGCCGGATTCGTATCTTCAGGAAGAGCTGGAATCGTCATTCATGTATGAAGACACTCCTGACCAGGAAAAGGCTACCAAGGCCGTAAAGCTCGACATGGAAGCCCAATATCCGATGGACAGGCTCATATGCGGAGACGTAGGCTTCGGCAAGACGGAAATAGCCGTCAGAGCCTCGTTCAAGGCAGTTTCCGACGGCAAGCAAGTGGCCATTCTCGTTCCCACAACGATACTGGCGCTGCAGCATTACGATACATTTTCAGCCCGCCTCAAAGATTTTCCGTGCACCGTGGATTATGTAAGCCGCCTTCGCACAGCAAAGGAAATTTCTTCCGTAAAGGAAAATCTGAGGAACGGAAAAATCGACATACTCATAGGTACGCACAAGATACTCGGCAAAGACTTTGAATTCAAGGATCTGGGCCTTCTGATAATAGACGAGGAACAGAAATTCGGCGTTTCGGCCAAGGAAAAGCTGCGCACCATGAAAGAATCGGTAGACACGCTCACCCTGACGGCGACTCCGATACCGAGGACCCTGCAGTTTTCGCTGCTCGGGGCACGGGACCTTTCCATCATAAACACTCCTCCGCCGAACAGGATACCGATACAGACCGAGATCATTCTGTTCGACGAAAAAGAAATCAAGGGCATCATAGAATATGAACTTAACCGGGGAGGACAGATTTTCTTCCTGCACAACAAAGTCGATCAGCTCGATTCCATACGGGAGATACTCCGCCGTCTCGTTCCGGACATGCGCATATGCGTAGCCCACGGCCAGATGGAATCCAAAGAACTGGAAAACAGGATGCTTGACTTCATAAGGGGAGAGTATGACATGCTGCTTTGCACTACCATCATCGAAAACGGGCTCGACATACCTAATGCGAACACCATCATCATCAACCAGGCTCAGAACATCGGGCTCGGCGACCTTCATCAGCTGAGGGGCAGGGTGGGCCGTTCCAACAGAAAGGCCTTCTGCTATCTGATAGTGCCGCCCCTCGCCACCGTTACGGACGAAGCCCGCCGGCGTCTCAAGGCGGTCGAGGAATTTTCGGATCTCGGCAGCGGCTTCAACATAGCCATGCAGGACCTCGACATAAGGGGAGCGGGCAATCTGCTCGGGGCCGAACAAAGCGGCTTCATATCCGACATGGGCCTGGAAACATATCAGAAGATACTTTCGGAGGCCATGGAGGAAATCGGCGTGGAGACCGGAACCTTCGATCCTGCGGCTGAGGACAGGTATTCGTCCGACTGTATCATAGATACCGACAGGCCGGCCTTCATACCGGACGGATACATAGACGTCAATCCCGAAAAGATACGCATATACAAGCAGCTCGATTCCATGTCGGACGAAGAGAGCATAGACCTGCTGGCCGGCAGGCTTGAAGACCGTTTCGGACCGCTGCCTGAAGAAGTGGAGAATCTGCTGTATGTGGTGAAGATACGCAACGCCGGAGCGAGGCTCGGGTTCGAAAAGATAATAATAAAGAACGGAATGCTGATAATGTTCTTCATTTCGGACCCTTCCTCCAAATATTATGCTTCCGGCACTTTCGAGAGGATACTGAAAGCCGTCGGCGAATCCGGCTCAGGATTGAACCTGAAACAGAAAGACGGGAAATTGCGCATAGTGACCAAAAACATCGATTCGATGGACAAGGCGTATGGCATTTTGCAGGAATTGTCCTGAAAATTCTTAAATTTGCAGCCCGTGCATGTTCTAAAGCATTTTTTGCGGTGGCGAATCTTTTAGTTGAAATAGGCAATACAGCCTTGAAGGCGGCCTGGTCAGACGGCATGACATTAGGCAAGACTTTCAGATATCAGGGAGAGAAGGTAATAAAGTTCATACTTTCGCTTTTGGACAGGGAAAAGCCCGACGTGATGGTGGTTTCATCGGTATATGCCATATCTGAGTACGATGAAAACCGTCTGCGCGGCTCCTGTCAGAACCTTATGATACTCGACGGCAGATACGTTGAGATACTCGGTGCGCACGGCATACCGAGATATCTGACCTACGACCGTGCGGCGTCGGTGATGGCGTGCAGATATCTTTTCAAGGGCAGGGGATGTACCGTTATGGATTTCGGGAATACGCTCACGATAGATTTCATAGACGCGGACGGCACGTATTCCGGCGGAAACGTTTCTCTCGGCTGCCTCACCAGGTTCAAGGCGCTGAACCGCTATTCGAAGGCTCTTCCGACGGTGAATCTGCCGGAAGAAATACTTCCATGCGGAAATTCCGTCCGCACGTCCATAGAGAGCGGAGTCATTTCGGGCATAATGTTTGAAATAGAGGGGTATCAGAATGCCCATCCGGAAAATATGACCGTATTTACGGGGGGCGATGCGATTTATTTTGCAAAAAGGATGAAAAACTCCATATTTGTAATTTGCAACCTCGTGCTTATGGGGCTGGCGCTAATAGCTGACGAATATGTCAATAAGGCTGATAAATAAAATATCGTTGACTTTGTGCATCTTGTTTTCAGTATCATTCCTGCATGCCCAGGATGGTGCCTACAACGGGTACACGCCTTATTCCATATACGGTGTCGGCGACTTGCAGAAGCCGGGGACGGCGTTCAATGCCGGCATGGGAGGCGTAGGCGTAGCCACGAGAAACAGGAGGTTCATAAACACCATGAATCCGGCCTCCGTGACGGCGAGGGACACGCTTTCGTTCATGGCCGACTTCGGCCTGTCCGGAAAGGCCGTCTCGTTCCGCCAGAATGATTTGAAGTCGGGAAACAATACATTCAACATCAGCGATTTCGTAATGTCGTTTCCTGTATACAAGTCCTTTTCAATGATGCTGGGGATAATGCCTTACAGCAACGTCGGATATGACTACTCCTTCATTGAGACGGATCCGGATGTCATAGGCAATACGGGCAACATCGGATACGCCGCCACCGGAGACGGAGGCCTGTACCAGATGTACGTGGCCGGCGGAGTAGATTTATGGAACAGGCTTTCGGTCGGGGCCGAAGCCATATACTATTTCGGAGACATAGACAAGGCGGTGAACATGGTGTTCTCCCAGTCCTCATACAGAAACATCGTGAGCGGCTACGTGATGCAGCTCCGCGGAACAACGGGCAAGATAGGCCTGCAATACGAGCAGCCTCTCGGAAAGGTCACGATGACTTTGGGAGCCACCTACAAGCTGAGCTCAAAGATGAAGGGCTACGTGACGGACTATACCTACGCCAACCTTGCGAGCCAGACGGATACGCTGACCCATAGGGTGGACACCCTCGGGAGCCGGAATCTCAGGTTCGGGGACGAACTGGGAATAGGGATAGCCCTGAGGAGCGGCGACAGGTGGAGGTTCGAAGTCGATTATTTCCGCTCCGGCTGGAAGGACAGCGGCCTCGACGGCCATGCCGGATTCGCCGACAGGGGCGACGCGGTCTTTTCTGCGTCCGTATCCAGTTCGCTTAAGGCGGGGTTCGAGATAACCCCGAACAGGAGCGACATAAGGTATTTTTACAAAAGATGGACCTACAGGGCCGGAGCCTATTATGACAAAGAATATTACAGGCTCAACGGACGGACCGTCACGTCATACGGCCTGACATTGGGGATGACGGTGCCCGTGTACATGGGATACAACGGCATTTCGTTCGCGCTCGACATAGGACAGAGGGGAAGCGTCGTGGACGATATGGTGCGTGAAAGGTACATAGGATTCAACATAGGCGTGAACATATTCGACATATGGTTCCGAAAGCACAGATATGAATAAAAACTAAAAATCAAGTATATGAAAAAAATTATCCTTGTTTTTTTGGCCGTTTTGGCATTTTCTTCCGGCAAAAACGTTTTTGCCCAGGGAAAATACGGTGCCGACAGTGCCGAGTGCATAAAGTATCTCTCGTATTATACGGAGTATTTTAAGCAGAAGAGTTATGACGCCGCGCTTCCGAGCTGGAGAAAAGCATATCACATCTGCCCTCCTACGGCGTCGCAGAACCTCTTTATCCACGGTTCTACTCTGATGTCCAGTCTTATTTCCCGCAACGCTTCCGACAAAGATTACGTCAATAGGCTTGCGGACACTCTCATTACTCTCCAGAAGACAAGGCTCGAGTATTATCCCAAATCGAGGCTGACCGTGCTGAACAACCTCGGACAGTATCTCATCAACTACAAGAGCAATGATCACGAGTACCTGTACAAGGAACTCGACGGCATAGTGTCCGACCTGAAGGAAAACTCCAAGCCCGCCATTCTCGTGAACAATCTCCAGGCTGGCATAGAACTTTACAAGGAAGGAAAGCTCACCGCGGACGACGTCATCGCACTTTATGAGCGCAACATAGGATTCGCCGATGCGATGCCTGTAAAGAACGACTCCGACGCCGAGGACAAGGCCCAGGCCCAGGTTACGCTTCAGTCCGTGTTCGCGGACAGCAAGGTGGCCACATGCGACAACCTTATCAGCATTTTCGGACCCCGTTTAGATGCGGATCCAGACAACGTGGCTCTCGCCACCACCATCGCCAAGCTGATGAACAATGCCGAGGACTGCTTCAACAACGATCTTTATCTGAAGGCCGTCACTTCCATGCACACCAATGATCCTTCCGACAATTCGGCGTACTTCCTTTACAAGCTCCACAATGCGAGGGGCAACAGCGAAGAGGCGATAAAGTATCTTGAGGAGGCCATCGCTTTTGAGGGAGTCGAGAATTCCCAGAAGGCTGCATACGACTATGAGCTTGCAAACATCTGCCTGAAGAACAACCAGAAGGCGAAGGCCTATTCCGCAGCTCTCGAAGCCGCGAGACTCGACGAGTCATGGACAGGCAAATCATATTTCCTTATCGGAACTATATGGGCGGCCAGCTCCTGCGGCGATGACGAGATTTCCAAGCGTGCTCCCTATTGGGTTGCCGTGGATTATCTTCAGAAAGCCAGGAATGCCGATCCTACGCTTGCCGAAGACGCCGGCCGTCTTATCGGCCAATACAGTTCATATTATCCGGAGGCCGCCGAGGCATTCATGTATGATCTCACTGCAGGACAGTCATATACCGTTTCCTGCAACGGCATGACCGCGACGACTACCGTAAGGGTAAACAAATAGTCTTGAAACTTGGCGGAAGAATATTCTCGATGACAGCAACCGCGTTTGCGGTTGCTGTCATCGTATGTTCGTGCGGCGGCAAGCTCAGGCAGGCGGAAAACCTCAATATGGACGAATCGCCCGTACAGACGCTCGACAGCATGTTTTTGGTGCAGACTGAGAACGGCATGCTGAAGATGAGGGTCGAGGCCGGCGTCATGGAAAGGTATTCCAACGACACCATGTCGTACGAATTGTTTCCGAAAGGCCTGTCCGTTTTCGCATATAATGACGACGGGCTGCTCGAAACCACGGTGCGCTCCGACAACGCCCGTCATGAAACGACGGATGAGGAAGAAATATGGAAGGCGTACGGCCATGTGGTGGTGCGCAATGTCATAAATATGGAAACCATGGAGACGGACACCCTGTACTGGGACAGGGCCGAAAAAGAGATTTATACGGACTGCTACGTAAAACTTTTTTCTCCGAAAGGATATATGCAGGGATTCGGTCTGCGCTCGGACGAAATGGCGCGCCGGTCCGTCATAGAAAGGCCGTTCAACAGCTATGGCGTAGTGGTGAGCGACACTGCGTCCGTGATTGTGGACACTGCCAATTTGATAGGGCCTCTGCCCAAATGATTTTTATTGTATTGTCATGAAAATTTTTAGTTCGTCATCATATCTTCCAGTCCTGGCGGCCGCGGTTTCTCTTTTTGCCGCGTCCTGTTCCGTAAAGGAAAACCCCGCCGGCAATCTTATACCCATGCCGAAAAGCGTGGAAATCACCGGAAAGTCCATGGTGAGGCCGGCTGAGACGGTGGTGCTCGGCGACGTCCCGGACGACTGGGGCGAAGAAAGGTATTCTCTGTCGGTGTCAAAGGAAAGGATAGAGATAAGGGCCGCGTCGCCGAAGGCGGAGATTTGGGCGAGACGCACTTTGAAACAGCTTGAGGATGAAAACGGATGTTACCCTCAGGTGGAGATAGAGGACTGGCCCGAATTTCCACTGCGCGGCTTCATGTGGGATGACGGACGCAATTTCGCCGGCAAGGACATAATAAAGCATTATTTGGATTTGATGTCGGACTACAAGCTGAATCTTTTCCATTGGCATCTTACGGACTATCCGGCGTGGCGAATGGAATGCCGTTGTCATCCCGAACTCAACGATCCGGCATATCAGCGTCCGGGACGCGACACAGGGGCTTTCTATACCTATGACGATATCCGCGAGATAATAGAATACGCCGGCAGCAAAGGGATAACCGTCATGCCGGAGATAGACATGCCGGGCCACAGCAGCTATTTCGCCGCCGCGTTCGGCTGCGGGATGGATTCCGAAAAGGGAAAGAAGATACTTGAGGACTGCATAGACGAGTTCTGCAATGAGATACCGGCTGATATGTGTCCGTATATCCATATCGGTTCGGACGAGGTGCGCATCGGGGATCCTGAATCTTTCATGGCATGGGCTCAGGAGACGGTACGCAGTCATGGCCGCACTACCTTTGTATGGGAGCCCGGCCTGCCGGCTGACAGCCTTTCCGTGCGTCAGATATGGCGCGACGGATCCGTCATGGAGCAGCTTTCAGCTCCGGATTTCAAGTTCGTAGATTCTTCGATGGGCTATCTGAACTATTATGATCCGCTCCTGTTTCCGGCGAAAATATTTTTCCATACGCCGTGTTATGTGGGCAGGAGCGACGAAAATGCCCTCGGAGGCATCCTGTGCATGTGGAACGACGTGCGTGTCGCGGACAAGAATCGCACTGAGCACCACAACGGGCTCGCCGCCGGTATGCTTGCCTTCGCGGAACGTTTCTGGAACGGAGGCAGGACCGCGGAAAAATATGTAGGAACCGTTCTCCCGGCGGATGGAACCGAAGAGATGCAGTCGTTCGAAGAGTTCCAGCGCAGGGTCGCATGGCACAGGGATCATCTGATACCCGAAGAACTTACATACTGGACTCCCCTGCATGCGCCCGAATGGAAGGTGGTCTTTTCGGATCCGTCCGGCGAAACGGAAATCACGGCGTATGGCGACATACTTGACCTCGACGCCTTGTGCACCGTGCACGGCATCGATCCGGGCACGATGCCGGAATGCGTTGTACGGAGGACCATCCGTTCCGACAAGGATTGCGTGAAGTATTTCAACATAGGATTCGATTCTCCAGCCCGTTCGAACCGGATATCCGACGGCGTGCCGGCGCAGGGAGCATGGCCCAACGACGGCTATGTGTCGGTGAACGGGGAGCGCATTTCCCCTCCCGAATGGAAGGAGCCGGGAGCGTATTCATTTCATTTCAACACTTGGGCTGCTCCCGAGGAAGAACTTCCTTATACCGATGAACAGCTGTACTGGATGAACGATCCCGTACCGGTGAAATTGAGGAAGGGAGACAATGCCATAGAACTCGGACTCCGCCGCAAATTCCGCGGACAGCGTTTCCATGTGGCATTCATAGAGAACGAAAAAGCGGAAAATCGGGACAAAAAAAGTCGTTAATTCTTAGAAGCTGTTTTGAAATTATACAAAAAATCTGTTAAGCATAATCTGGACGCAGGCCAGCTGGACCATAGCCTCAGCGGTCTCCGCCAGGAACTCATAGTCGATGGTCAGTCGGCGAAAGTTCTCCAACCAGGAGAAAGTTCTTTCGACAATCCATCGTCTAGGAAGGACCTGGAATTTGCCGGGGCGTTCGTCAGGGCGAAGCACGATTTCGACGACCCAGCCGAACTTCCTGAACGC
>CANPZS010000021.1 GCA_947588835.1 uncultured Bacteroidales bacterium
CTGCGGACTTTTCACCGGAACGGCCGGTAAAATCGCCGCTATGACTTTCATGCAATATGTCAATTTCGTTAATCATCATCCCATTGGACAGATAAAATATGCACTGATTTAATTCAACCAACAGGTATAAATAGTTATTTTTGCAAAAAAAAAAGAGGATGAAATGGAACGATTGGATGTATACGACTGCTCGAATGTGCTTATTGAGAGTTTTTTCACCGACGACAGAGGATGTGCCCACGAGAACAGGGAACATACGCTTATCTATCTGTGCTCCGGCGAACTTGAGATAGAAGAACTCGGAAAGAAGACGGTATTGCATCCGGGCGAGTGCGCCTTCATGCGGCGGGACAACAGGATGTGGCTGCAGAAACATGCGGATCCTGAGCATCCTTACCGCTCCATCGTGCTTAAATTCCTGAAACCGTTTTTGCGGGAGTTCTATCAGACTCTTGACCGAAAAGAGATTCGCATGGAATCGAAACGCGAAAAGGTGAGCCTGCGCGTATTGCCGAGCGACCGTCCCGACATACGCAGCCTGTTCGAGTCGTTGGTTCCTTATTTCGATGCAGGCGTACGGCCTTCCGACGACGTATTGAAACTGAAAATGACAGAAGGGGCTTACGTGCTGCTCCATACGGACAGAAGCCTCTATGCCTCGCTGTTCGATTTCGTCGACCCGTGGAAAATCGACATTCTCGACTATCTGAATGAGAATTATATGTATGATTTGTCGATGGAGGAAATCGCAGGCTATACCGGCCGCAGCCTGGCGACCTTCAAACGCGACTTTGCGAAGGTGAGCAATCTGACGCCACAGAAATGGCTTATCAGACGGCGTCTGGAAGCGGCACACGACCTGATAAAATCCGGCAGGAAGAAGGTAACGGAAGCCTGCTTCGATGTGGGCTTCAAGAATCTTTCCCATTTCTCGAAAGTTTATAAGGAAACATACGGTTGTGCACCCAGTATGATTTGAGCTTTACAACAAAGTATTTTGAGCCTCGCAGCAAAATAAATGCGAGACGTTCTTCCTACTTTTGCATTTCGGAATATAAAAAACAAGGGATGTGTAATGAAAGATATGAAAGCAAAAACTCTTTTATTCGCAATGGCTGCATTGTTGATTGCAAACGTACAAGCTATGGCACAGAACAACGAAGCACGCGTGCTGGTCGCCTACTTCTCGGCGACAGGAACGACGGCGCAGGCCGCCGCCAAGCTGGCCGACATGACCGGCGGAGATCTTTATGCCATCACGCCGGAGAGGCCCTACACGAGCGCCGACCTCGACTGGCACGACAGGCAGTCGCGCAGTTCGGTGGAGATGAACGACCCGAAGTCGCGTCCGGCCCTGGCCGGCAAGCCGTTGGACACGGCGGATTACACGGTCATCTATATCGGCTATCCCATCTGGTGGGATCTGGCGCCGCGGATAATCAATTCGTTTATCGAAAGCCATGACCTGAAAGGCAAGACAATCGTCCCGTTTGCCACTTCGGGCGGCAGCGGCATAGCCCACAGCGCCAAAAGCCTGAAAGCCGAATATCCGGCACTGAACTGGGCCGAAGGGAAATTGTTGAACGGCAGCGGGCGATGAAACGAGTTCTTTTTCTGTTTTTGTTTATGTTCCCGCTCTTTACGGCGACGGCGCAACAAGCCGTCGATGTGCATTGCCACAATGTACTGCCCGAATTCAAGGCGCTGCTCGAACGGCATGGGGCTGCCATGGAGGAGACCTTCCCTTTGCCTGAATGGGAGGTATCCGCTCATCTGAAATTCATGGAAGCGGCAGGCATCGAAACCGCTCTGCTCTCCATGCCCGCACCCCAGCCCTATTTCGGAGATACGGAGGAGTGCCGGAAGGCGGTGCGCCGCTACAACGAAGCCTGCGCCAAACTGAAAGCCGACTATCCGGGCAAATTCCTGTTCTGCGCCTCGCTGCCCCTGCCCGATGTAAAGGCAGCCATCGAAGAGGCCGTTTATGCACTCGATACGCTCGGCGCGGACGGCATCAAGCTCGCGACGAACAGCCGGGGGCAGTATGTGGGCGACGAGGCGCTCGACCCGCTGATGGCGGTGCTGAACGAGCGCAAGGCGGTCATCCTCTTGCATCCGCACAAGCCGTCTCCGGTAAACGAAGACATCATCGCCACCGCACCGCTCGCCGTTTACGAATATCCTTCCGAAACCACGCGTGCAGTCCTCAATATGATTGCCCGCAACGTGCCGGCCCGTTATGCCGGCCTTCGGATTGTCGTGCCGCACTGCGGGTCGTTTTTGCCGTTGGCCGTCCCGCGCATGAAAGCCATTCTGCCGGCAATGCAGGCAAAAGGCTATATGCAGGCGGTCGATTGGGAAGCCAACCTCTCCCGCCTCTATTACGACCTTGCCGGAGGGGCAACGCCCGACGTCGTGAAATCCCTGCTGACCCTTACTACGCCCGATCATCTGCTGTACGGTTCCGATTATCCTTACCAACCGGCAGCCGTCCTGACCGAGGCGCTGAAAAGCCTGCGGTCGCGGCTGGCCGAAGACGAACAGACGGCGCCGTACGTGGATGACATTCTGGCCGGAAATGCGATTGCGTTGTTCGGAGGCGAGGCCCTTGCGCAGACGTCCCGCTCTCGCAACAACCCGTTGGCAACGAAGGGAATGTGTCCCAAACAGCCCATGCAGCCGGACGGCATCGTGCGTCTGTCGAAGATAGAGGTTTATCCCGAATACTTAGAAGAATACATGAAATATGCCGCCGAAGTCGGCGAAATCTCCCTGCGCACCGAGCCGGGCGTGCTGACCATGTACGCCGTAGCGGAACAGGATAACCCTTGCCGGATTACGATTCTCGAAACCTATGCCAGCGCGGAGGCATACAGGTCGCACATCGCATCGGCACATTTTCAAAAGTACAAACAGGGAACCTTGCAGATGGTCAAGACATTGGTACTGTCAGACCAGAGGCCGCTTAACCCCGCCAGCACCATTACAAACACAATTCAATGAATATAGTTATGAAACGTATCATCTTATTATTGACAATCAGTTTATTAACGATAAATATCATGGCACAGGAAAAAATCGTACAAACGGCCGGACACGACCAGTTGGGTGAGTTCGCGCCGAAATTCGCGGAACTCAATGACGACGTACTTTTCGGCGAGGTGTGGAGCCGGACCGACAAGCTCGGCCTGCGGGACCGCAGTTTGGTGACCATCACTTCGCTCATCAGCCAGGGCATCACGGACACTTCGCTGATCTACCACCTGCAGTCCGCCAAGAACAACGGCATCACCCGCACCGAGATCGCGGAAATCCTCACGCATATAGCCTTCTATGCCGGCTGGCCGAAGGCCTGGGCGGCTTTCCGGCTTGCCAAAGACGTGTGGGCGGAAGATACGGCAGGGGAGGATGCCAAAGCCGCATTCCAGCGCGGGATGATTTTCCCCGTCGGCGAACCGAACACGGCCTACGCGCAGTATTTCATCGGCAACAGCTATCTTGCGCCGATTTCGACCGAGCAGGTGAAAGTCTCCAACGTGACCTTCGAGCCGCGCTGCCGCAATAATTGGCACATCCACCATGCGACGAAAGGCGGCGGGCAGATGCTCATCGGCGTGGCGGGCCGCGGCTGGTACCAGGAAGAAGGCAAGCCCGCGCAGGAGATCCTTCCGGGCACGGTCATCCATATCCCCGCGAACGTGAAGCACTGGCACGGCGCCGCGGCCGACGGCTGGTTTGCGCACCTTGCGTTCGAGATTCCCGGCGAGGATGCCTCCAACGAGTGGCTCGAACCCGTCACGGACGAGGAGTACGACAAACTGAAATAGTTTTTGTGATGGCATCGGATTTAAATAGTTTCTGATATCATCGATAATTATAGGCGTCATCGGCTGTCTGAGTATTGCCTCCTGCGAAGATGAATGGGAGAAATTTGAAGAAATAGATTTTGAGACAACAGGTGCAACTCTGTATTCTCCTCCTCACTATAGATGTCCTTATTATGGTGAGATTGGCTATGGAGGAGGAGAAATAACTTTCACTGCCGTGGGCAAGAATGCAGAGAGCGGATGCCTTCCTGAAATCGAAGTAGGCGACTATACGTATGTAGTTACCGGTGCCGACTGTCAACAGCAATTGCCTTATACTATTTGCGAAAAGGAATGGGGCAGGACCGACCGTAAAATCGCTGCCGAATGTAAGGGGCAAATACTCTGACGGGCAAAGGACTTGCCATTCAGGGAAAGATTGCCCAGGAGAATCAGGCTTCGGCTAAGAAAAGTGTTGAAAAATGGCTTGAAGGTCTCGGTCTTAAATAACGTGAGTCAGACGAGTCCTCGCTTTTTTGCACCGGCCGTGCGGAACTTCACAGGAGACATGCCGATATGCTTCACACAGAAACGGCTGAAATAATTCAATGATGAGAAATTCATTTCATCGGCAATCTGGGTCACTGACATGGTATTGTCCTTAAGATATTTCAGTGCAATCGCCGTGGCGGCACTATTGATGTGGGCTGAGACGCTTGTTCCGGTCACACGCTTTATCGTATCCGACAAATATTTCGGAGTCACATTAAGCTGAGCTGCATAATGTGACACTTCTCTTTGCGTCTTCGGCCGGCCTCCCTCTATCAGTGTAAAGAATTGAGCTGTAATATAACCCACGCGGTCAGTAGTAAGGATATTGTCGTTGGTCTTGGCATGAAAGTCAAATAAATCATATACCATCGTCTGCAACAGGCTTCCCATCAGTTCCTGATAGAAACAATGATCAGTGTTGTCGATTCGATTTTTGATATTGGCAAGGTCAGTTCTGAAGTGTGCCGCATCTATATCTGACACTGTTATTATTGGGTTGTCAAACAGGCTTACCCTTCCTTGAATAGCGTAACTGTTGGCAGGCAGAAGATTATGAAGGAACTTAGCGGGTGCGGCAATGTATTCGCACCGGAACTCATCATCCGCTTGCATGTCAGTTACTAACTGAGGGCGTGATATTACCGCAATATCGTTTTTCGACATTGTAAAGAGACGGTTATTATAGAGGAAACTTCCGGTTCCACCGGTACATATCAGATGTACCACACAGTCATAGAAAGCCGGGGAGTTGACCAGACTGAAATCCTCTGTGAACACTATCAATTCATGAAGATGCTTTGCCATGATGCAAAGTTATCGTATTACGTAAAAATGTGCAAGTATTAGCGTAATATTGACAACTTGCATGCGGGTAAAATGCTGTAATTTCGCGCTCAAAATAAAACGTTTAATTATGGATAAAGATTATACAATAATTGATCTCAGTGCCATCTCGGAAGAAGATGCAGCGAAAGATGTATATAATAACCAACTTTGTTTTAAGTTGAACCATACAATGCCCCATACTCCTGAGTACGATGCATTAGTACAGGAACTCTTCGGTGAGTTTGGCGAAGGCTCGACGATCATGCCGATGATAAATGTGGTTAGAGGCAGGGAGGTAAAAATAGGTCGTAACTGTGCCATACTGAACAATGTGCTTTTCATGGCAGCCGGAGGTGTTACAATCGGCGATGGGGCCAGGATCGCCGCTAATGCGCAATTGATCACCAACAACCACGATGAACACAAGCGATGGCTCTTGACTTGCGCCCCAATAGAAATCAAGCGCAACGCGTGGGTCGGTGCCGGTGCAACAATATTGCCCGGCATCACCATTGGAGAGAATGCCATTGTGGCGGCAAGTGCAGTCGTTACCAAGAATGTGCCGGACAATGCAGTAGTGGCCGGTGTACCTGCGAAAATTATCAAATACATTGATTAACAGTAAATACTATCATATAAGATGAAAAGTATAGATTTATCAGCAATCAAAACCCCTGCTGATATCCGCCGAATGGATGAAAAACAGTTGAAAGACCTTGCAGCGGCTATGCGCAAGGCTCTTCTTGAAAAGTTGTCAGCCCACGGTGGCCATGTCGGCCCGAATCTCGGTATGATAGAGGCAATCATTGCCCTTCACCATGTCTTTAATACTCCCGAAGACAAAATCGTATTCGATGTCTCGCATCAGACCTATCCTCATAAGATGCTGACCGGCCGTATGCAGGCGTTTACAGATCCGGCGCACTATGATGACGTGACCGGATACACCAATCCGCAGGAAAGCGACTATGACCTTTTCTCGCTCGGTCACACATCTTCCGCTGTCTCTTTGGCCTCCGGACTTGCCAAGGCCCGCGACCTCAAAGGAGGCAGGGAAAATGTGATAGCCGTTATCGGCGACGGCTCGCTCAGTGGGGGCGTGGCGTTCGAGGGGCTTGACTACGGTGCGACCCTCGGTACAAACTTCATCGTTGTTGTCAATGACAATGACATGAGTATCGCAGAAAACCATGGCGGTATCTATGATGGCCTGCGTCTGCTGCGCGAAACCGACGGAACAGCGGAGTATAATCTTTTCCGGGCAATGGGCTTTGATTATCGGTATGTCCATAACGGTAACGATATTCCCAGTCTTGTCGATATGTTCCGTTCGGTCAAGGACATCAACCATCCCGTAGTGGTGCATATAAATACGATGAAAGGAATGGGACTCCCTGTCGCGGAAGCCGATAAGGAAAAATTCCATTTCTCCGCTCCGTTCGATCTCAAGACGGGAGAACCTTATTCTTCATCCGATGCTCCGGAAGGATATGAAGACCTGTTCGCCAATCAGGTGCTTGCCCGGATGAAGGAGGTGCCCGAACTCGTAGTTGTCAATGCAGGAACACCTGACGCGATAGGTTTTACTCCTGAACGTCGCAAAGAAGCAGGCTGTCAGTTTGTGGATGTCGGTATTGCCGAGCAACAGGCTGTTGCCATGGCAAGCGGTCTCGCAAAGGGTGGGGCACGTCCGGTCGTAGCACTTGCAAGTACTTTCCTGCAGCGGGCCTATGACCAGTTCAGTCAGGACATTGCCCTGAATTACCAGCCGGCAACATTCGTTGTATTCTATGGCTCGATTTTCGGTATCAATGACGAGACTCATCTCGGTTTCTTTGATCTGGGATTGCTCTCCAATATTCCCGATCTGCTCGTTCTGACCCCGACATGCAAGGAGGAATTTTTGGCGATGCTCCGTTGGTCGGAAGACCAGCACAAGAGGCCTGTAGTTATCCGTGTTCCGGGTGGTGCAGTGCGTTCCGACTCAAATATCGGTATTTTAGACGACTATTCATGCCCCTCGTATGAGATAGTCAGAAAAGGCTCGCGAATAGCCCTTATAGGTGCGGGTACATTCCTTCCGGCAATGCAGCAGACGGCCGAGCATCTTGCATCGAAGGGCCTTGACCCTATGGTGATAAACCCGCGGGAGGTGTCCGTGCTCGATACGGCCTGTCTCGACGCTATAAAAGATTTCGATCTGGTCATTACAGCCGAGGACGGCATCATAGACGGTGGGTTCGGACAAAAGATAGCATCCTATTATGGTGATGCCGCTGTCAAGGTAATCAATTTAGGCCTGCAAAAAAAGTTCCTGAACAGATACAATGCCGTCGAGGTCCTGAAAGAATGCAATCTCACTCCTGACGGTATCGCTGATATGGTCGTGTCTGCGTAAAAAGTCATTAGTAAGAGGCCGACCTCAAAAATCCTCTTTTCGGTCGGCCTCGCATCGTAATATGGCGTCATCTGTCAGCGCGTGAAATTCAACGTAATGGAGAAATCGGCGGTGTTGGATTCCCAGATATCTTTCAAATCTGTGAATTTGCTGATGCCGAGCAGGCCGTAAATAATCATCGACGTGAAAGAGTCTCCTTCGGCGAGCGTTTCGTCCAGCATGGACAGCAGATCGGTATTGACCAATACGTCTATGAACGGCGCGGCCATTTCTTTGGTGACGGTGAGCGACAGCATGTCGCCCTCGACATTGTATTTCAGCGGCATGCCGGTCTGGACCATCTCCAATATTTTTGTGACCAGCACTTGCGTTCCGGGATCGTTCAGATCAAGGCCGAGACCTGCCAGAAGCTCCGTGATGACATCCGGAGTCAGTGCACCGGAGACCTCACTGCCGTTGCCGTCCGTCGCCAATGCGATGATGGCCTGTATGTCGGGCAGCAGATAAATCATATCGTCGTGCACATACCAGTATACGAGCTGTTGGGGTGAATCGTTCCATGTCCCGTCGTGTATGACTTTCAAGACGGCATTGCCGTCCGCATCCGTATCTATCGCCTGCAAAACCGTAATCAAATCGGTGAACGTGTCGCCTGAAGAATCCTTTACGGGACTGCCGGTGTGGTATCTGGCCGTCAGCCAGCCGTTGTCGGCAAGGGTAATCTGGCTAAGGTACTGGAACAGGATAGGACTCGCGACTGTCCTCAATACCTGCGCCAGCGTCTGTCCGTTGGCTTGAGTTTCGTCTATTGCGTTCCATGTAACCCAGATCGGCGCTGTTTGCAACGAGCCTTCTTCATCGAGCTTTCCGCAGTTGGCGAGCAGTTTCCACGTGCCGTTCAGTCCGCCGTTGGCTTCCGCCGCTCTGACGATGTCCGTAGTGATGTTCGCCTGGCCGACCGTCGTGATGGTTCCGTCTACCTTGACAATGGCCACGGACGGTTGAGGGGGCACTTTATCTGTCTTGGAAGTGAGCAGTTGGCTGAGGTCATTGATGGCCGGAGGCGTCGGCATACCCTGTTCGCCGGAGAAATGGAACGAACCGTCCGACCGGCTTTCCAGCGTGACGGGCATGTTTGTAATTGAGGGATAGCCCGGAACGATGTTCGTCAAAGTCAGGATTCCTTCCGTGGCGCTCGTGGCCATGAATGAGAGCGACCCATCCGTGTTGGACTGTCCGTTGACTGTCAGAGCGTCTCCGACTATGGGCGTATCAGGCAAAGTTTCCCATGGTTCGGGCTCTTTGTTGCAGGCTGCAAAAGCCAATACACCGGCGGCCAGCAGCATAAGGTTCAAAAATTTTTTCATTTTTTAAAGGTTTATCAAATATTATTTATGTTTTTATATGTCATTTCAAATTAAAATGCATAGCCGAAACCTATGTTCATGTAGACGGGATACATGGTGAAGGTGACGGTATCGAAATCCTTTTTGAATATGCCGTTCAGGCCCCACAGCAGGCTTCCCGATACTGTCAGATGCTTGAAAGCCTTCCAGTTGATTCCCGCCTGCAGGCCGTACTGCACGGTACGCAGGTCGTCCGAGAAATCGTAGGTGGCTATGCGGTCGTCCTCGAAGACCACCTTGTCGCCCGTCGGGTCGTTCTCCCGCAGGTAGCCTTCGTAGACATGTCCTGAGAAATCTCCGTCGGTCGCGAACGATATGTAGGGGCCGCAGTCGAGCCGCAGCCGCTTGTTGATGCGGTATGTCGCCGCTACTGGGACGGTGAACATCGTTCCGCGGTATTTCGTGCGCACTCCGCCTGTCCAGTTCCCCTTGATGCGCTCGCCGCCGTCGCCTACGATCTCCATCCGGTAATTCTTCACACGCGCATCGGTCTCCATCCCTTTGGTCTCTATGCGCAGGCCGAGGAGCATGCCCCATTTCCGCCGTTCCCCGAACCATTTCACGGCATTGCCTTCGATCGAAGAACAGAAGGTGGGGGAATAACTGCCAATTTGGCGGATTTCGACCGGCAGCGGCAGGGGAGAGGTGCCGCCGATGTTGATGCCGGCGCGTATTTCATATTCCAGGCCTACCGAGGCTGAACGCCTGATGCCAATAGTATAATCTTCCTGGGCGACGGCCGCCGTATGGACGGCGATGGCGCCGACGCACGCAAAGAAGTATGCCAAACCTTTTTTCATCATTGTTCCTTGTTGGTTAAACGCACTTCATCCACCCATAGCCTGCTGCCGGGGGCGCCTTCAAAGAGTTCTCCGTGCAGCGACGAGGTAAAGACTATGGCGAGCTTGTATTGTCCGGCGGCGAGTTTCAGCGGATCGGCCTGCCTGCCGGGACGCGGCTTGAAGTCGATGCTGAACTCCGTCCATTCCGCCGCGTCTCCGTCGCCGACGAAGTCCGCCACCGAAATGATGTTCGGATTGGCGTCATCGAGCGCATTGGTGCCGTCCAGATGCGGCATTTCATCGGTGCTTTCGTAAAAGACGCCGTATATATGGAAATTGTCTTGTCTCCCGGGCTGGGGCTGCATTTTCTTGCTCCCTTTGTCAAACGTGTAGAACGTCGGGCCGGATTCGTATCTGTACCAGCCGCTCAGCGATACCGGTTCTTTGTCCACCGTCGTGCCGAAATGGGTGGCCTTCAATGGGCTGCTCAAAGCCTCGGTGACATTGAAAAATCCGGTGAAAAGGTTTCCGGCGGCGATGGGCATGTTCATCATAGTGCCGAACGATCCTGTTTCGCATGTGGTCAGCAGCAGGCAGCTGCCTTCGTAGCCATCCGCCGAAAGACTCGTAGGGTAGTCTTCGGGAGTCTTGCCCTTGCCTGTCATCAGGAAGCCCGCGTTTCCGCTCGCCCATTCCATCGTCGTTTTCCCGTCCGCGCCGGTCTCATAAAAAATGTAATACTTCTGGTTCGTGTTCATGCGGGTGTTTTCGAAGCTGAACAACGTGTTCGAGAATACGTCGCTCATGGCCGTGATGCGGTATTCCTTGTGCCAGCGGCCGTCCTCGCTCGTCACGGTGTAGGTCTGCGGGGTGGTGAAGTCCCGTACCGTGCCGCTCTCCGGCACGATGGTCGCGCCGGGGGTAAGCGTGAATTCCGGCGCAAGGGCCGTAAGCGGGGTTCCCTTTTTGAGATATAGGGTGATGCGGTCGTTGCCTATTTCCGGCTCGCGGTTCAGCACGTCGCCGGGAAGGGTGCAGCTCTCGATGTCCGCTTCGGCGTTGGGCGCCTCCTCACGGATGCAGTACCCGAAAAGGAAGCCGCACATCAGCAGCGGAAGCAGCGCTATTTTCTTTCCTTGTATCATAAGCGTCTTTTGTAAATTCACATCAAAAATAAGGCCGTCAGGCAGACCTGCCAATTCGTCCGATGAGCCCGAATACTTTTTCCCTTTTCAGCATGGCCTGCAGCAGAATGAATCCTCCGTAGATGCCTGTGACATGGCCCGCCGGCGCTGACAGGCGGCAGGTTCCGCCCGTTTCTTTGCGCAGCAGGCGATATTCTTTGTGTGCCTGCCGCAATGCGCGGAACCGGCTTGTCTTGCCGCAGCAAAGGTACGCAAGCGCCGTGCAGCCGTCAAGGAATCTGCGGAACAGCATAATCCGGGCGGCTTTGGCCTTGCCGACCGTGAGCGCGAGATTGTTGTCGAGCATCAGAAGATTGTTGCGGTGGTTGAGCCTGAGCTTGGACGGGGAGTCCATCGGCAGGGTACCGCCTCCGAGATGGTAGACGGTCGAAAACGGCAGCGCGGTCACACGGTAACCGGCAAGCTGTATGCGCCAGCACAGGTCGATTTCTTCCATGTGCGCGAAAAATCTTCTGTCGAAGCCGCCGAGCTTCCTGAACAATTCGCTGCGGACCATCAGGCAGGCTCCGGACACCCAGAGTACGTCTTTCGGCTCGTCATACTGTCCGTTGTCCGTCTCCGTCATGCCGAGCACCCGGCCGCGGCAGAAAGGGTATCCGTATCTGTCTATGTATCCTCCGGCCGCGCCGGCATATTCGAATCTGTCCCTTTCGTACCAGGAATGCAGTTTCGGGCCGCATGCACCGCATTCCGGGTGGGAGTCCATCCATTCCGTGAGCGGGCCGAGCCACCCGGCAGACACTTCCACGTCGGAATTGATCAGGACGAAATATTCGGCTTCAATGTCCTCCAGCGCCCTGTCGTAGCCTTCGGCGAAGCCATAGTTCCTGTCCAGCCCTATGGTGCGTACGGAGGGGAATTTCTCCGCCATCATTTCCACGGAACCGTCATCGGATGCGTTGTCGGCGACTATCACTTCGGCGTCGCCCTCGCCCTTGACGGAAACGATAAGGCCCGGCAGGAAACGTTCCAGAAGATCCCGCGTATTCCAGTTCAGTATGACGACGGCGGTCTTCATCATTCGTGTCCGTGGCAGCAGCAGCCTCCGTCCTCATGATGTCCGTGACAGCATTCGCCGTCTTTGTGATGTCCGTGGCAGCATTCGCCGTGGCCATGGCCGTGCCCTCCGCAGCAGCAGTCGTCCTGCGGCAGGAATTCCCCGTGCAGGCCTTCGAGCAGCTCTTTTTCAGTAGCCTTGCGCACCGAAACGATGCGGCCGGAGAAATGAAGGGTCTTGCCGGCCATCGGGTGGTTGAAATCCACGGTGACGTCATTTTCCTTGACCTCGGCTATGGTCGCGTTGATCACATTTCCGGAACTTCCTATCATCGGCACGATCCTGCCTATTTCCAGCAGGTCCTCGCGCAGCTGCCCGTCGACCATGAAGGACGTTTTGGGAATGTCGAACCTGCGTTTTGCATCGTATTCTCCGTAGCCTTCCTGCGGGCTTACGCTGAATGTGAAGCTGTCGCCTTCGTCAAGGCCTTCCACCTCCTTTTCGAATTTGGGAATCAGCATGTGCATGCCTTGGATGTATTCCAACGGGCTTTCCTCGGTCACGCTTTCTATTTTTCCTTCATCCGAAGCGAGGTCGTATATAAGCCCGACCACCATGTTTTTTTCTATCTTCATAATATTCTTTAAATTATATAATCATCCTCTGATGTCCACGCCGCCGAAGGCAAGCGCGGGAATCCTTTTGGCCATGCAGCTTCTCGCATCGTCGGCCGTCGCCGCAAGGTTGTTCCACAATGTAATGAAATTGCCTGTGACGACCATTTCCCGCACAGGATAAAGTATGCGCCCGTTTTCGAATACGAAGCCTTCTATGCCGTAGGAGAAATCGCCCGTGGAGGAATTGCTGTTGCCTCCGTTGAAGCCGCATACGAGTATGCCGTCGCCTGTTTTGCGCAGCAGTTCCTCGCATGTCCGGCATCCGCCGAAAGGGATTACGGCCGCCCTCGTGCTTTCTTCCACCGTAGGCGCCATGCCCATTTTGTTGGACATGTATGTATTTATGAAATAACGGCTTACACGTCCGTTTTCTATAATGGGGCTTTCGTGCGTGGCCACTCCTTCGCTGTCGTAGAAACGTGAGCCGCTGGCGCCTGCGCATCTCGGGAAATCCATTATAGTGAGGTGTTCGCTGAACACCTTTTCGCCGAGACGGTCTGTCAGGAACGAGTTTTTCTGCTGTATGGAATATGCGTTCAGGGCATTGAGGAGGGGATTGACGAGCTTCGAGGCGACTTCGCTTTCCACCACCATGTTCATCCTGCCGCCTTTGTGCCGCTTCGGACCGATTTGTGCAGCCGCCCTTGCGATGGCTTCGGGGCTGCAGCCGGAAATGTCGAGGTCCGCGAGCCTTGGCGCCGCGTCCCACCAGTAGCCGCTGAAACGGTTGCCGTCCTTGTCGGTCACTGTGGCCTCGTAGCCTATTTCAAACGAGGTCTCAGTATGGCGGCATTCGAGTCCGTTGCTGTCTATCAGATAGTTGTCGTATACCGAGTCGGAATATTCGCCCTCCTCGGAAATCACCGTGAAGCCGTGCTCAAGCTCTGACCTGCGGGCGAATGACGATGATTTTTTGGCCATTTCGAGCCTTTCGTCGGCGCCTATGCCTTCGTATGCACTGTCGTACAGCTCCGTTTCGAGGCCTGTCACCGCATCTTTGGCGGTCCTGTCAGGAGACGGAAGGTCCCTCGCCGGGTCAGGCTCAAGCATTTTCACAGTGTTTATGGCTTTGAGTATGAACGCTTCGCACTCTTTGTCGCTTATCCTGTTGCATGAAAAGGTGCCGAAGCGTCCGTCGACGAACAGGCTCATGGAAAGGCTGATGTCGAGCGCGTGCGTTACCTTGTCGAGTTCGCCGTTCAACATGCCGAAAAGATCCATGCAGCTTTTGTCCAATGTTATCCTGACTTTCTGCGCGCCGTGCGCAAGGGCGAATTCCCTGCACCTGACGGCCGCGTCCATCTCTTCCCGGCCCAGAAGCCCGGCGGTTTTCTTTTGTTCCTCCATAATCATTATTCTCCTCCAACCGTAAGGCTTTTTACGAGTACCGTCGGGATTCCGCATGACACAGGCACGTTCTGCTCCTTTCCGCATGTCCATGCCCCTTCGTCTATGAGCGGATCGTTCCCGACCGCAATGATGTCGGCAAGCGCCTGGGGGCCGTTGCCGATTATGTTTATGTCTTTCACCGGAGCCGTGAGCCTGCCGTTTTCTATGAGGAATCCGTCTTTGACGTAGAATGTGAAGTCTCCTTCCCCGATCTTGACCTGGCCGTTGGAGAATTCGTCCACGTAGATGCCTTTCTTTACCGAAGCTATGATGCTTTCGCGGGTAGCGTCGCCGCCTTCCATGTACGTGGCCCGCATCCGGGGAATGGGATTGTAGCGGAACGATTCGCGGCGGCCGTTTCCGGTGGGTGTCACCCCGTAGTATCTGGCGCTGATCCGGTCATGCAGGTACGAAGTCAGCACGCCGTTTTCCACCATGAAAGTTTTTTGTCCGGGCACGCCCTCGTCGTCGAAATTCAGCGCGCCGCGGTTTCCCTTGATCGTGCCGTCGTCGATGATGCTGATGCTTTCGCCGCATATTTTGCGGCCCATGCAATCGGAAAAGACTGACTGGCCCTTGCGGTTGAAATCGGCTTCGAATGCATGTCCCATGGCTTCGTGGAGCAATATCCCGGATGCTCCGGCGCCCATTACCACCGGCATGCGTCCACCGTCCGGGCGCCTTGCGTCGAATCTCGCGTCTATGCCCGACACGATCTTTTCGGCGAGCTCCGCCACGAGCCTGTCGTCAAGCATCTCGGCCCCCGTGCGGTAGCTGCGGGACACCGAGCGGTTTTCCACCGTGCCTCCGGAGGAGAATACCGCGGACACGGTGACGCTGCCCATCGGACGGGTATCGTATTTGAGCTCCTCCAATGAATTGTACATGAGTACGTCCGTCACCTGCCATGACAGCATGGCCGTGAGCTTGATTATCCTGCTGTCCTTCGCCCTTACGGCGGCGTCTGTTTTCAGCAGGAAGGGCAGGAAATCTTCCGCCGGGACATTCTGCCAGAGCGTGGACATGCCGTATCTGTCCGCGGCGGGATTGGGGCTCCCGCGAAATGATTTCTTTACCGGACGGCGGCCGTTGGCCTCCGACAATACGAAATTGTCGGCCTTGTCGTGGACGGCCCTCATTATCTTGACGGCGTCGAAGTCTTTCCCCGGTCCGGCGGAGGCCCCGCAGGCTATGGCCGACGCGGCCTTGGCGGCTTCCGTCATTTCGGCCAACCCGGTGCTTTCGGAATATGCGTAGCCGGTCTTTTCGCCTTTCAGCACCCGGATTCCCACTCCGAAGTCGGAATGCAGTCCTCCCGAAGTCACCTCTCCGTCACGCAGCACGAGATTGCCGAACGCCGTATTCTCGAAAAAGAGGTCGGAAAAATCTCCGCCTCTCAAAAGACCTTCCCCGACGAGCCGCTGCAGCTCCCGTTCGGTGACCTGGAATATGTCTAAATAATATTCTTTCGGATATATCATCTGATTTCAGTTTCATTTGCGCCGCAATTTCCGGAATGGGTGACGCCGTAGCCGAACAGCGAAAAATCGCCCTTGCACGGGTCTCCGGGAAAAATTCGGCGGAATACGTCGGTAATCTCTTCCACCGTGACCGAATCCTTCTGCTTCCTCGCGGTAAGCCCGAGGGCGGCCGCTTCGTCATATACGTGGACGTCGAGCGGAATCAGAAGCCCGTCCGGATCGCTGTCCTTCCAGATGCCGAGATCCACCTTGCCGTCGTCGCGGACGAACCAACGGCGCATCATGTTTATCTTTTTGTTCGGAGCCTTCGGATCCTCCTTCTGTCCGAAAATGCGGGTACGGATGCATCCCGCCGGCAGCCGCTCCAACGACACGGCCCCTTCGTAATAGTCCCTGAGACGGCTGCATATCGCGGCGGTCTCCGACCATTTGACGGTACGATGGATGCTTGCGTCATCGCACCGGCAACGGCCGCGCATCACGTAGTCATATGGCTTCCAGTCCATTTCCGTGAAAAGTCTCGTGCAGTCCCTTACTATCATAGCCCTTCGGCCCCATGCGAAATGGGCGGAAAAGATTCCGGCTATCTCTATGTCCTGCAGCGATGCGCGGCCTTGCCGGCGCAGTTCTTCAAACCTGCGCGGAAAGATGATGGGATCCTGTTCGAAATACTTCCGGTCGTTGTATATGTCGGCCCAGCGTATGAGCAGGTCCCTTGTGGATTCCGTCAGCATGCCGGCTTATTCCGTGGCGGCTTCGAGCTTCTTCATCAGCGCGAACATCACCAGTCCGGCTATTACGCACAGGCTCATGAGGACGGTCCATATTGCCCACAGGGGAATCTTGTCCCAAAGGAGCGAAGGAATGGAGCTCAGGTAGTTGCCTATGGCGGTGGCCGCGAACCATCCGCCCATCATCATGCCCTTGTATTTGGGAGGCGCCACCTTCGATACGAAGGAAATGCCCATGGGGGAGAGAAGCAGCTCGGCGAAGGTGAGCACAAGGTACGTGGACATGAGCGTGGAGACGCCCACTTTAGGTCCGCCTATTACCTGCGGCATCAGAAGGCCCACGGACGAAAGCGTCATGATGAGGAAGCCGCAGGCTGCGACGAACATTCCGAGACCTATCTTCTTGGGGGCTGAAGGCTCTTTCTTGCGCGAAGCGAGCCATCCGAACAGTCCCATGGAGAACGGTGTCAGCGCCACTACGAAGAATGGATTGAACTGCTGGAATTCCTGAGGCAATATCTTCATTTCCGAGGGAAGTCCCCTGTAGATGAGAAAGGCGCCGACCCAGAGTGCGACGCTGACGACTCCGCACAGAATCCGTCCTTTCTTGGTCTCCGACTGGAATACCCCGAAAATGGTATATACGGATATGGCGATGAGCGCAAGCGCCCAGATGCTGAATCCTATCCTTTCCCATCCGCTTACGGTGTCGGTGGTGTAGTCGCGCGCGAATACCGTCAGCGTGGAGCCGTTCTGGTGGAATGCCATCCAGAAGAATATCACCACTGCGAACACGAGAAGAAGGGCGACGATGCGGCTCTTGGTCTGCTCTTTGGAAAGTTCCTGTACGGGAGCTTTCTCGCCGTCGTTGCCGGCCGCCTGCGCGGCGTTGACGTCGGCGTGCCTGAACCATGAGCGGCAGCCGAAGTATATTGCCATGGAAACGATCAGGGAAATGCATGCTACGGCGAATCCGATGTTGTATGCCGTGGACAGCTTGTCCAGATAGAACTGGCTGAAAGAGGCTATGTCCTGGCCTTGGGCGAAGGCGGTCAGCGTCGAGATGCCGTCCGGAGTGATGGTGCCGTCAAGGCACTGATGCGCAAGGGCGGGGATGTCGCCGTTGTATACGAGGCCGAACTTGGCGAGACGCCAGTTGGTGATGGCCGTAGCCGCGGAAGGGGCGAACATGGCGCCGATGTTGATGGCCATGTAGAAAAGGCTGAATGCCGAGTCGCGCTTCGCGGAGTATTTGGGATCGTCATAGAGATTGCCCACGAGCACCTGCAGGTTGCCTTTGAACAGTCCGGTGCCGATGGACACGAGAAGCAGGGCGAGAATCATCAGCGTCATGCCGAGCCCGCTGGCCGGGGTGGGGATTGAAAGGCAGAGGTACCCCGTGAACATGACGGCTATGCCGGTGGTGACGCATTTGCCGTAGCCGATCTTGTCGGCGAGCATGCCTCCGAAGAAAGGCATGAAGTACACTGCCGCGAGGAAAATCGCATAGATCTGGCCCGCCACTGCCGTGGAAAGGCCGAACTTCGCCTGTATGAACAGCATGAAAATCGCAAGCATCGTGTAGTAGCCGAACCGTTCCCCGGTGTTTGCGAGTGCAAGGGCGAATAGCCCTTTCGGTTGTCCTTTAAACATATTCAATAATATTTTGCATTGTCATCAAAGAGTTTCGCACCGCAGGCACGTTTTATGCCGCAGTTCCTGCAAAGTTAGTATTTTTGCACCGATTATGAAATATGTGAAAAGAACGGAGAAAAATAATTAACTTTGTAATGATGGATGAAAAGAAACGATCTATAGGCGTAACCCTCATGGAGGGCGTTCTCCGGCTCGTCGGCAGTCTTCCCCTCGGATACCATTATTTCTGGGGAAAGGTGGCGGCCTGGTTTATGCGGGACGTGATGCGCTACCGTACCGATGTAGTGATGACCAATCTGGCCAGGAGCTTTCCCGACAAGAAATACGGGGAGCTCAAGGCCATATACAGGCGGTTCTATGACCATCTCGGGGAAATCATGGCCGAAGCGATATGGCTTGCGGGCTGTCGCGGCGAACGCGGAGTGCGCCGTTTCAGGCGGCAGGGCCTCGTGGAATTCACCAACATCGGACTCCTCAACCGCATCTACGCCGAAGGCTCGTCCGCGATCGTGATGGACAGCCATGCCGGCAACTGGGAACTTCTCGGCTGCTTCTACGCCGCCGGTTCCGATGAGCCCATGCAGGTGGACGTAAAGGATTTTTTCGTGGTGTACAAACGCATAAGCAACAAGTTCTGGGACGCGATCCTTGGTGACAACCGCCGCACTCTCCTGGCGCATACGGAGTTCGACGGCTATGCCGAGTCGAGGTCGGTGCTGCGTCTGGCCGTCATGCGGCGCAAGAAGCCTTCGCTGTACGTTTTCCCGACGGACCAGTATCCCTATAAGGGAGCCGCCGCATACGACATAGGCCGGTTCATGCACCAGAACACCCTTGCATTGGGCGGCGGCGTGTCGCTCGCATGCCGCTTCGGCATGGCGGTGCTGTATATGAGATGGGAGGCGGTCGAAAAAGGCAGGTACAGGGTGACGTTCGTGCCTGTCTGCGAAAATGCGTCCGGGATGGAGCCGCAGTCCATCATGAGAAAATTCTACGACTTGCTGGAGCAGGACATCGAAGCCTGCCCCTATAATTATTTATGGTCGCACAAAAGATGGAAATGACGAACAATCAATAATACCATATAAGAGATGAGCACTATCAAAGATCTGGAACCCAAGGTAGTTTGGGGCAATTTTTACGGACTGACACAGATTCCGAGGCCTTCGAAGCACGAAGAGAAAGTAAGGGAATACCTTTATCAGTGGGGTCTGGCCCACAATTTAGAGACCGTCATAGACAAGACCGGCAACGTTATCATCCGCAAGCCCGCGACGCCCGGACTTGAAGGGCGCAGGGGCGTCATCCTTCAGGGACACATGGACATGGTGCCCCAGAAGACGGCCGATACGGACCATGATTTCCTCAAGGATCCCATCAGCACAAAGATAGCGGACGGGTGGGTGGCCGCCGAGGGCACTACGCTCGGCGCCGACAACGGCATCGGAGTGGCTCTGGCGCTTTCGGTGCTCGAAGACGATACCGTGAAGCACGGACCTGTCGAAGTGCTTGTGACATACGATGAAGAGACCGGCATGACCGGTGCCAACAGCCTCGAGCCCAATGTCCTCAAGGGGGATATCCTCATCAACCTCGATTCGGAGGAGGAGGGCGAGCTCTGCGTAGGATGCGCAGGAGGCCTTGACGCCACGGCGGATTTCAAATACCGTTCGTACAGGACGCCGGAAGGCTTTGTCGGGTACAGGCTTTCGGTAAAGGGGCTTCAGGGAGGCCATTCCGGAATGGACATTTCCCTTTACAGGGCCAACGCCAACAAGGCCGTGGCACGCATCCTGCTTCCTCTCATTGAGAAATTCGGAGTGAAGGTGGCCGGCTTCACCGGCGGCAGCCTCCGCAACGCCATTCCTTTCGAGGCCGAAGCCGAGATCCTCATACCTTCCGACAATGTACGGAAAGCCAAGGCCTGCGTCGAAGCCGTCTTCGCGGAGATAAAGGCCGAATTCGCCGAAAGCGACCCTTCCGCCGCCATGAGTTTCAAGAAAGAAAGCGCTCCCGCGGCCAGATACATTCAGGACAGCGTGATGCTGAGGGCTGTCAAAGCCATGCTCGCCTGCCCTTCGGGAGTTATCCGCATGAGCCGTACCATGGAGGGACTTACGGAGACGTCCACCAATATGGCCATCGTGCGTACCGGCAACGGGCACCTCACGATCCACTCGCTCATGCGCAGCGCCGTGGACACTTCCAAGGCATATCTTGCGGAAAGGATGCGCTGCATATTCGAACTTGCAGGCGCGAAGATCACGTTTGCCGGCGGCTATTCCGGCTGGACGCCGAAGCTCGACACTCCCATGAACAAGGTCATGATGGACCAGTTCAAGAAGGTCTACGGCAGGGACATGAAGATCATGGCCACTCACGGCGGTCTCGAATGCGCGATCATGGGGGCCAAGTATCCCCATTGGGAGATGGTGTCCATAGGACCGACCATCGTGTTCCCGCATTCTCCCGACGAGAGGGTGAAGATAGACAGCGTCGGCCGTACGTGGGAGTACCTCAAGGCCGTCCTTGAAAACGTGCCCGAAAAGCAGTGAGACAAGGGCGGAAACGAAAATTTTCCGTCTTTTACGAAAAAATTTTTCATTGACGAAAACGGCTCTGGAAGTGCTTCCGGGGCCGTTTTTTGCGGGGGGGGGGTAATAATCCGGTCCGGGGCCGAAAATTTATTTTGAGAAGTATCGGGGGGGGTGCTATATTTGCACGCCGTCTGATGCGAAAAATCGCGGCTGCGACCCCTTGGAAACTAATATTTTTAACATATAAATCGGATGAAAAACCTATTGAAACTTTTGCTTTTTGCAGCAGTGGCCCCGATGCTTTTCTGCGGGTGCGATGAGTTGAAGTCCAGACTTGACGTCGCCGAAAGTGAGACGGGCGAGTTGAAAGTGGAGATATCGCAGCTCGAAAAGACCGTGGCCGACCTTTCTGATCTGAAGGCCGCCCTTGAAGTCAAAGTGACCGAGCTTGAAAGGCAGCTGGCCGCCGCAGGGGACGAGGACGCTGCCCTGTCTTCACGCATCGACGAACTCAAGGAGACCATTGAAGAACTTGAAGGCAACATCGCCGGCCTCCGCACTCTGATTGACGGCAAGGTATCGTATGCCGAATATGCGGAATTCGTGGCCGAGGTGACGGAGAGCCTGAAGACGTTGGGACGGGTGGAGTCGCTGTGCGCCGGATTCCCTGACGGCAAGACCGTGAAAGAATACGTAGACGACGCAGTAGCCGCATTGACGTCGGCGTCCGGCAGCTACATGCTGAAGACCGAATTCGAAGAGTTTTACGGACAATATTCCGCATTCGTGGCTGCGCACCATAGCGCAGTCGAGGCTCTCGAACGCGAGATAGCGTCTTTGGAAGCACAGATTGACGCCATTCCTGCCGGTCCCGACATGACCCCGTATGAAAATCAAATCAAGGAACTTCAAAACCGTATCGGAGAGCTTGAACAGGATAAAATTACCATGGACCAGGTAAAAGAATTGTTCGATACTGAGACACAAGTATACTTTGACTCAATTAAAGAAGAAATTGAGAGTATGGTTGATCAAAAGGTCCAGGATTTGCTGACGGAAGATGAATTGAATGCTGCCGTAGAAAATGCAATACAAAAATTGACTGAGGAATATGCAGATAAGGTCGATAATCTAAGGAAAGATGTTGATGCCCTTACGGTAAAAGTCGATGCATTGTTGAAGCGCATTCAGAGCCTTGTATATGTTCCCGAGACCTCCGACGGAAAAATCCATATCGGGACTTCATATATCGCTGAAATAAAGGACGGCATTGAATTAAGTACAAAAATAGAGGTCACCTCTGCTCATAAAATCAAGTATCGCGTTTCTCCGGCTGATCTGAGTACGGACCTGGTTTCGTTGTATAGACTTGATCATGAATCATTTTCGTTCTGGCAGGAGCATGTATCGCGCGTATATGAGACACAGGCCGCGACGACGGGGCTGCATATATCTTCCGCCGAGACCGTCGCTTCCCGTGCCGACGCACGTGAAGGTCATGACGGAGTGCATGAATTCAATATCGTTGATGTCGAAGAGGTTGAAAACAGTCCCGGCGTAATTCAGATTACTGTCGACAATGAGCATGCCTTCGATCATGAAGATCTTGCCGTTGCACTCTGCATCAAACATGAGGATGCTGAAACCGGAGTGTTGACCGAGTATGTTTCGGCCTATACGACGGTGGTGGCAACCGGCAGCAATCTTGTCGACAGGTTCCATTTGGCCAAGAATGAGAACGGCTCATATACAAAGGTCAGCCGCACCGACCGTGTGGATTATATTGTGATTTATGACGATACAACTCCTATTAAACTTATGGATGGTTACGAGGTGGCCTACGATGACGGCGAAAATGTCATATCGTTGGCTGAAGCCAAGGAAAAATATGGATGGGATGAAGAATTGAAGTATACAATAAAGCATGGAACTGTAGAAACTATATCTTCAAATGGCAAAAACTTTACCAGCTCCAGCTATACCATTATACCCACAGATTGGAAAAGTCAGTTGGAGGCTCCTTTAAGCTTTCAAATGAAAGATGGCGCATCAGCTTCTGATGTGGGTGCTCAATGGTCTATAAATTATGAAGTTTCGGTTTCCAAAGGAACGGAATCGGTGCCCATTCACAACATTAAAGCATGCGTAACCGTAGTGCCGTCTGAATATGAAGTGTCCGCCGATGTTTTTTGGAACGGTGATAATTTCTTTTATGGCAAGTCCTATGGCTGGCAGTCAACATATGCCTCATACACGGTCGGGACAAAACTTACTTATAAGAATAACTCAAACAATGTTTCGGCCAGCAATCTGCCGGTCAGTGTTTACAATGATGTATTTTCAGATACGCCATGGACGCTGGGTGAAGTGTCTCAAGATATACAAAAAGAGAATCTGAATGTCACGGCTTTGATGAAAGATGGCAAATTGTCTTTTAATGTCAAAGGATTTAAGTTCTGTGAGGGTTCACATTCTGTGTCGCTGTCGCGAAATGATATCGCTACTTCCGGCAGCAAGAAAATCAGTGTGACGGGCAATCTCACGTTCAAAGGCCCCGAGCAAAAAGATTTGAACATAGTTTTGGGAACATCAGACAGTCCGAGAATTTTGTCGGCTAAAAAAGAGGATTATGAAGGAATCGGGAACGGATTTCCCTATGCTTTGGCATATATGTCGGCAGCGTCCGGCTATGGCATGACGGAGGGAAATAATCTGCCGTTGAGTACTGATTTCTTTAATTCGGAGATTAGCTTCTTTTCGGCCACGGTCAAAAATGACATAGTATGTACTAAGCAAGATGGCGGAGATGAAAGTGCGCCTGCACAGTTGAAATTGAGGTATCATGACAAATCAGGCGGCCGTCCGATGGTACTTCTTCGGTCAATCAATGTGACGGACGAAAAAGGATCTCTTTATCCGGATTTTTCGAGTATAAGTCAGGAAACTACTTATACGTTTGAAGGTTTTGACATAACGATTCCTGATGGCCCGACTATCCACGTTACGAGAGGGGCATTCAAGTTCGTGCCGAAAAATTAGATTGAAAGCTTTTGGCGGCTTTATGGAAGTTGTCCTGCGCGGTGTCGCGGGACAACTTTTTTTGTGCCGGGCTGCATCGGGGATGCGGCGGGAACGGCGTAATTTTTACGGAATGACGAATAATATTATCTTTGTCGCGGACATGCGCTATGAGTGTTGATATGTGACTGTTTGTATGGTGTTGGAAGATTTCAGACTGAAAATATTCGTCGCTGTGGCGGAAACGGGCAGTTTCACGAAGGCCGCGGCCGCCCTCGGCATAACCCAGCCGGCGGTGAGCCAGAATATTGCCGAATTGGAAAAATGCCTGAACGTCCGTCTTTTTACCCGCAGCAGGGGAGAAGCCGTCCTTACCGACGGGGGAAGGACTTTCGCGAAGTATGCGGAACGGATCTTGGAATGGTATGCGGCGGCGGATGCCATGTTCGGCCCGGAGGGCAGGGAGACGGGGAACCGCCAGGTCAAGGTGGACGCGGATGGCTTTGTGGCGTCTTTCGTGCTTCCGGACTTGATCAGGGACATATTATCCGTGTCCGGGGTGGATTTCACGGTCAGGACATACGCTTTCGGCTCCGTTCCCGCGTGCCCCCCGGAGGTGCGGGACGCGGAGCGGGATGCAGCCGACATGTGCGTCTACACAACGTTCCGCCGCCGTTCTCCGGGATATGATGAATCCTTTTTCGGAACGGTTCCTGCCGCCATGTTCACGGGCGTGGACGCCGCTGACAGCTCCCGGCTCGCCGTATGGAGTCCGTATTATCAGGAATTGTCCCCCGACCTCGCGGCCAGGGTCCGCATGCGCTCCGATTCGGTGGAGTCGGTCATTTCCCTCGTGTCGGGCTCGTCAGACCTAACCGGCATAGTGCCGCTCCAATGCGTGCGCGACAATGCGTCAGTACGCATTCTTCCGGAGCCCCTGCCTCATCTCCGCATGGACGTACATTGCAAAACGACAAAGGAGTTCGCAGGCACTGCACTCTGCAAACTCCTTTGTGAAAATATGAGGAAAACCTTTATTTAGCGGCGAGACGTCTGTAAGCCTCGTAGCGCACTTTTGCGAATTCCTCCGTCTTGCTGAGCAGTTCCTGCGCGCGATCCGGGAAGAGTTTGTACAGGGATGCGAAACGCACTTCTCCCTTGAGGAAATCTTGGAACCTGCTCCAGTCCGGCTCCTTGCTGTCAAGCGAGAAAGGATTTCTGTCCGTTCCCTCGAGGTCGGGGTTGTACCTGTACAGATGCCAGTAGCCGCATTCCACCGCAAGCTTTTCTTCCCGCTGGCTCAGGCCCATTCCGGCCTTGAGACCGTGGTTGATGCAAGGGGAGTAGGCTATGATGAGCGAAGGTCCGTCATAGGCTTCGGCTTCCTTTATGGCGTTGAAATATTGTACGGGACTTGCTCCCAGTGCCACCTGTGCCACATATACGTATCCGTAGCTCATGGCCATCATGCCGAGATCCTTTTTGCGGATGCGTTTGCCGGATGCGGCGAATTTGGCGATGGCGCCGGCCGGAGTGGACTTGGACGACTGTCCGCCTGTGTTGGAGTATACTTCTGTGTCAAGGACAAGGACATTGACGTTTTCTCCGGAGGCGAGCACGTGGTCGAGTCCGCCGTAGCCGATGTCGTATGCCCAGCCGTCGCCGCCGAATATCCATTGGCTGCGTGACGGGATGAAGTGTTTGTATTCCGCCAGTTTCTCGTAGACTTCGCAGCCGCCTTTGGCGATGATGGGTTCGAGCCTGTCGGCCACTTCGCGTGTTACGGCGGCGTCGTTGCGGTTGTCGAGCCATCTGCGGAACAGCTCCTTGGCTTCATCGGAGGCTTTTTCGCATCCGAGACCCTTCTCCATGTATGCGGCGACGGTCTCGCGCGCCCTGTCGGAGCCGAGTTTCATGCCCAGGCCGAATTCCGCCGCGTCCTCGAACAGGGAGTTGGCCCATGAAGGTCCGTGGCCCTTGCTGTCCTTGCAATAAGGCGATGCGGGGAATGACGCTCCATAGATGGACGAGCATCCGGTGGCGTTGGCTATCATCATGTGGTCTCCGAAGAGCTGGGTTATGTTCTTGATGTTCGGCGTTTCGCCGCAGCCTGCGCAGGCGCCGGAGAATTCAAACAGCGGCTGCGAGAACTGGGAGTTCTTCATATTGGCGAACTTGTCGGCCGCTCCGGTCTTGTAGCCTATCTTTGAGTGCAGGTAGTTGAAGTTTTCCTGCTCGGAACGCTGGGTGAGGTAGCTCGAGAGCGAAAGGGCCTTCTCCGGTTTTGCGGGGCAGACGTCCACGCAGTTGCCGCAGCCGGTGCAGTCGTCCACGGAGATGGAGATGGCGTACCTGTACTCTTTCAGCAGCGCCTTGCCGGGTGCCGTCTTCAGGCCGGCCGGTACTGCGGCGGCCTCCGCCTCGGTGAGGAGGAAAGGACGGATCACGGCGTGAGGGCATACGAATGCGCAGGTGTTGCACTGGATACATTTCTCCGGATCCCATACGGGAACGTTGACGGCTACGCCTCTCTTTTCGTATGCGGAAGTGCCGGCCGGCATGGTGCCGTCGGAGAAAGGAACGAATTTGCTCACCGGGAGGGTGTCGCCGGCCTGCGCGTTCACTATGTCGGCTATCTCCTTGACGAATTCGGGAGCCAGACGGTCTTTCTGGGGATTCTCGAATCTGGCGGTCAGCCCGGCCCATTCCGCGGGGATCTGCAGCTCGGTGTATTCGCCTCCGCGGTCAACGGCCGCGAAGTTCATGTTCACGACGTTCTCGCCTTTGTTGCCGTAGCTCTTGACGATGGCGTCCTTCATGTATCTGACGGCATCCTCGTAAGGGATTATGTTTGTTATCTTGAAGAACGCGGACTGGAGGATGGTGTTGGTCCTTCCGCCCAGGCCTATCTCCGAAGCTATCTTGGTGGCGTTGATTATATAGACGCGGATATGCTTGCGGCCGATCGTGGCCTTCACGTTGTCGGGTATTATCTTGATGGTTTCCTCAGCGTCCCAAAGGCTGTTGAGAAGCAGCGTGCCGCCTTCCTTTATGCCTTTGAGCACATCGTATTTCTTCAGGTACGAAGGCACGTGGCATGCCACGAAGTCGGGGGTGTTGACGAGATACGGCGCCTTGATGGGCTGGTCCCCGAAACGGAGATGCGAGCAGGTGTAGCCGCCCGATTTCTTGGAATCGTAGTCGAAATATCCCTGGCAATATTTGGGAGTATGGCTGCCGATGATCTTGATGGTGTTTTTGTTGGCGCCCACGGTGCCGTCGGAGCCGAGTCCGTAGAATTTGCATTCGGTGGTGCCGGGCTTTACAATCGAGATCTCGCTCTTGATGGGCAGGGACTTGAACGTAACGTCGTCTACAATGCCGATGGTGAATCCGTTCTTGGGCTCCTTAAGCTCGAGATTGTCGAATACGGCGACTATCTGGGCGGGGGTGGTGTCCTTTGAAGAGAGACCGTAGCGGCCGCCTACTATGAGGACGTTGTCGTCCTTGCCCTGGAATGCGGTCTTGACGTCCTGGTAGAGAGGCTCGCCGAGCGCTCCGGGCTCTTTGGTCCTGTCAAGCACGGCGATTTTGCGCACGGTCTTGGGAAGGACCTTGAAGAAATATTTCTCCGAGAATGGACGGTACAGGTGTACGGTTACGAGGCCGTATTTCCTGCCGCGCTTCGCAAGGTAGTCGATGGTCTCGCGGATGGTCTCGGTAACTGAGCCCATGGCCACAATTATGTTCTCGGCCTGAGGGTCTCCGTCGTATTCGAACGGCCTGTAGCTTCTGCCGCTCACTTCCCCTATCTCGCCCATGTAGCGGGCCACGATGTCGGGAACCGCGTCGTAATACTGGTTCCTCGATTCGGCGGCCTGGAAATATACGTCGCCGTTCTGCGCCGTTCCGCGGGTGACGGGGCTGTCGGGATTGAGAGCCTTGGCGCGGAATGCGGCGAGGGCTTTCGTGGATACCATTTTGCGCAGGTCGTCTTCGTCGAGCGCCTCTATCTTCTGTATCTCATGGGAGGTGCGGAAGCCGTCGAAGAAATGTATGAACGGAATGCTTGATTTGATGGTGGAAAGATGCGCCACCGCGGCCATGTCCTGCGCTTCCTGAACCGATCCCGACGCAAGCATCGCGAAGCCAGTCTGGCGGCAGGCCATCACGTCCTGATGGTCTCCGAAGATGGAGAGGGCGTGGGAAGCGAGTGCGCGCGCGGAAACATGGAATACCGTGGGCAGCATCTCGCCGGCGATCTTGTACATGTTAGGAATCATCAGGAGAAGGCCTTGCGAAGCCGTGAAAGTGGACGTGAGCACGCCCGCCTGCAGCGAGCCGTGAACCGCTCCTGAAGCTCCTCCCTCACTCTGCATCTCGGTCACCTTTACGGTTTCGCCCCAAAGGTTCTTTTTCCCGTGTGCAGCCCATTCATCTATATTTTCAGCCATGGTGGATGATGGGGTGATGGGGTAGATGGCCGCATGTTCGCTGAACAGATATGCTATGTTCGATGCGGCGTAGTTGCCATCACAAGTGATGAATTTCTTTTCTTTTGCCATAATCGTTAAATTTATTTGTTTTCGTATCAATAATCGTGCGGTTTGCTATTGGATGCCGTCAATGGTGACTTCGGCGCCGGCTATCCGCTTGACAAGGCCCTGCAGGACCGTACCGGGACCTATCTCCATGAAATAATCCGCTCCCGCGGCAAGCATGTTCTTGACGGACTGTGTCCATCTGACGGGAGAGGTAAGCTGGGTGAGGAGGTTGCGCTTGATGGCGGCCGGATCGGTCTCGGCCTCGGCCGTGACGTTCTGATAGACTGGGCAGACCGGAACTCTGATGTCGGTGGCCTCGATGGCCTTTCCGAGTTCCACGCGCGCCGGCTCCATGAGAGGGGAGTGGAATGCGCCTCCCACCGGCAGCGGAAGCGCACGCTTGGCGCCTTCGGCCTTGGCTTTTCCGCAGGCCTCTTCGACTGCGGCCTGTTCTCCGGAAATGACCACCTGCCCGTCACAGTTGTAGTTGGCGGGGATGACCGTGCCTTCGCATTCGGAGCAGATCCGTTCCACCGTTTCGGTCGGGAGACCTATCACGGCCGCCATGGCTCCGGGGACTTTTTCGCAGCATTTCTGCATCTCCGTCGCGCGTATGTAGACGAGCCTTAGGGCGTCGTCGAAAGAAATGGCGTCCGCGGCGGCGAGCGCCGAGAATTCACCGAGGGAGTGTCCGGCCACCATGTCGGGCTTGAAGCCTTCGGTACATTTGGCCAGCACTACGCTGTGCAGGAAAATGGCCGGCTGGGTCACCTTTGTGGCCTTCAAGTCCTCCGCAGTGCCTTCGAACATTATGTCGGTGATTCTGAATCCGAGTATATCGTTTGCTCTCTCAAGAAGTTCCTTGGCCTTCAAATCGGTGTCGTACAACGATTTGGCCATGCCCGGAAATTGAGAGCCCTGTCCCGGGAAAATATACGCTTTAATCATAATCTGTGCGATATTGCTGGTTTTGGTACACTTTGTACAATAATCATACAAAATTATCATATTTTTTCATATTTCCGAAATAATCTTAACTTTGCAGATGCGAAAGGCAGGGAGCCTTTCAGATATGCTCCCGTAGTTTAAAGGATAGAATTTCAGATTCCGGTTCTGACGGTCCCGGTTCGATTCCGAGCGGGAGTACGCGAAAACCGCTTTGTAGATACTTGCAAGGCGGTTTTTTAACTATAATCCCACAGGGCATGAATGTCTGAGGAGCTTTTGCCTAAGATACAGAGCCCCCGAAATAAAAAAGTTGTGTTTGCGATGCAATGTTTTTGCATTTTCGGCATTTATTAAGTAGTAATGAACAATTAAGAAGAATGAAGAATAAAAACTTTTTAAGAATGCTGCCCATGGCATTCCTCGCCGTGGCGGGGCTGACGGCCTGTAGAGATGATGATGAGCCTAAAGATTCAGTCAAAGAAATCAGAATGCAGGTGTCGGCTGAAACAGGCGTAATGTATGCCTGGCCTGACGACAAAATGGAAAATCCCATAGAGTGCATGCTCGTCATGTCGGAAGATTTTCCCGGAGAAACGCTGCATCTTGGCTTCAACGAAATCGAAGGTTTTACCTATGAAAGAGGGCATGAGTATTATCTTTCGGTAAAGCGCACTATCCTCGCCAATCCACCTGCCGATGCTTCCGACCGTACATATTCACTTATCCGGATTCTGCAGGACAGACTTGTCACAGAGCCCGAAGTACCGGTTGACAAAGAGATTAAATCGGAAGAAGATATAGAATATAATGATTTGTGTCCTTTCGGGAAGTACGCAGTAAGCAAGGAGTTCGTTGTTGATAAGGATGGCAATATATATTACGGCGATGGTTCATCGCTGCCATCATACGACCATGCCCGCATCTGGTTGGAAAATGTTTTGGATAAAGCAGACCCGAATTGGGTGAAATTCAACTCCGTACCTTATATGGCAATTTATTCGTTTGTCCTGTCTCCATTTTCCGACAACATTCGTTTGGTGCGCAACGAGTCTTCCGGTCCGATGTTCAAGAATGTTGTTCCCGAAGATGAGTTTGCACGCATTACCCAATCCATGAACTCCGGCGAAGAAGTCCGCTATGCGCTTATCCTTGCCAATGTCTATAAAAAAGGTCTTCAAAAGGTGGAATTTACCATAAAAAAGCATTGACGAAGTCAGGAGCATGTGGTGTATAAATTCTTCTCATTCGTTTCGAATTATTTTATTAAGCTTTTCATCATGCAGACAAAAAAGACTATATGCATGATAGTCACTTTTTTGTGGATTACGGCAGTCGATGCGCAAATAATTAGAGATGATATACTTCGCGGAAGCGTATTAAATAGTAATGGCGAAGATGTCGTGGGTGCTGTCGTGTCATGCATTGCATTGCCGGACAGTACTATCGTGGGGTATAGTGTAGTAAATGACGGAGTATTCCAAATAAAGGTTGCGGGATATTCTCGCGATGATCTTTTGCTTGAAGTATCATGCCTGGGCTATGAAAAATCATATATAAAGCCATTAGACGATAATCTTGTGATAAAACTCAAAGAATCTGTCACTGGACTGCATGAAGCTGTAATTACCGCTTCTGCATCAAGACTACGGCAGAAGCCAGGTAAATATATATATATGCCAAGTCCTTCTGAGCTTAAAAGTATTGATGGTTATGATTTACTGCGATATGCTCCATTGGTAAGCGTAGAGAACAATAGCGTTAGCATATTAGGTAAGGGAACATCCTCTCTATATATAAACGGCAGAAAACCCGTGATGGACAATGCTTCAATTATGGAAACACTTCGTTCTGTACCTGCTGACCAAATTGAAAAGATAGAGATTATAATGTCCCCGAATAGTTCTCATAAAGCATCGACAAAAGGAGGTATTGTGAACATAGTAATGAAGAAGAATCCTAATCAGGGACTAACGGGAAGTGCAAGTATAGGTGCAACATATCTTGGTGAAGAAATTTCACCAAGGGCGAGTTTGTATTTAGGCTATTCGAAGAAGAAATTCAATGCTTCGGCGAATCTGAGTTATCAGTATTACAATATGTATAATGAGAAGCAGACAACCTATAATTACAAGGACAGTTATATGGACATCCTAAATTCTGCCAGCTATAAGACTACAGGTCACTTTTTGAACAGCAATATCAGCCTATCGTATGATTTGACACAGCGAAGTACAATGGGAACATCATTCCATATGGGAGGATCTGAAAGCAACAATATATCTACAACGCTAAGTTCAAATTATTATAGGGGCACAATTGACAAGCACGCAAAGTCATACTCTGAAACAAAAAATCCATTCCAAAAACCTGAGATGAGTTTCGTAGCGTATTATAATCTTAAAACAGATGATAAGGGAAGCAATTTAGATATAAGTGCAAATTATTCCTCATCAGTAAATGCTTCATTGGGCTCCATGGAGCTTGCAAGTGGTGTAAATTCATACGAACTTGTTCCATATTCTCGTTTTCAACAAAACAGTACAGTGAACAGCTATGGATATGAATTTAAGGGAGATTATAGACATTTTTTCAATGATGGCAGTTCACTCGAGGCGGGGTTTGAGTTCAATGACTCTCATATTTCCAATGATTATGTTCGCAATGATCATAATGGAAACGATTATGTAAAAAATGAGGAAAACAGCAATCTATTTGAGTATATTGAAAAGGTGAGTGCCCTTTATTTTACATATGATAGAGAGTGGAGTGATGTTATCAGTACAACAATAGGATTGCGTGCAGAGAAAACAAACGTTAAGGGCAATCAAGTTAGTTCAAATGAAAGATTTGCCAACAATTATTGGCATTTATTTCCCAAATTAAACTTGTTGGTTGATTTGCCAAATGGCAACCATAGTTTTTCTTTGGATATGTCCCGTTCCATTGTGCGGTCTTTTTATAATGATTTGAACCCATTTAAGATATGGACGTCGGAGAATACCTACAATAAGGGTAATATTTATCTTAAGCCGATGATATACAGCGATATAGACTTCAGTTATACGCTTTTCCAAAATTATATTATAGGGGCTTCTTACAGTTACGGATCTGATGCCTTCAGTGAATATAGTTTTCTGGCAGAGAACAATACCACAGTTAGTAGTGTGGCTAATTTTGGAAGCGAGCAGACGCTCTCTCTCTATTGCAATATTGAAAAGGTGTTTTTTAAGGGAGTCTGGAGAGTGTCTCTTAATGCAGCTGTTGATTATGATAATACGCAAGGCACAATTGATGGCAACGATGTAAGTTACAAGGCTTGGACAGGAGCGGTGGGGATTCGCAATATCTTCAATCTTTCTTCGACATACGGTATCCGGTCTTCATTGGGTTATAACTACAATACACCGTCAAAGGGAATATTTAAGGAGGGACACCATAAGCATTTGCTCAATGTGTCCTTTAGCAAAGAATTCAAATTTGGTGGTATTATAAGTATAGATGCACTTAACCTGTTCAATTATAAACCAGCATATTATTTTAACGGTGAATCGTACTCTTATAGAGAGACTCCCCAAACGAATAACATATCTCTTCAGATAAGATATACACAGAAATTTGGTCAAAGTCGTGTTCGTGGTGCGCAAAATCGCTCCGACACAAACCATCTTGGAAGATTTAAGAAAGAATAAAATACAATGGAGTAAGTCCGAAAAGGCTCTTGGTTTTTGGTATAGTTCTTGATAGGGCCAATCGAGAATATAATAACAATGTGGAAAGAAAAAAACGGTAGTATAACCCTTATGTTGGACACAATAATTAATGATTAACCATAACGATAATAGATTAAACAGAATAAAGCTATATATCAAAAGAATCATGAAGAAAACATTCCTAATATCATTCCTCATACTGATAGTTTGCCATACGCTGTTAGCCCAAGATAAAAACGACAGTGGAAATCTCGCTTCTTGCGTTGAGTTCTCAAACACATTCAACGATATCAAAACTATATGCGATAAAGATAATGGGAAACTATGGGGAGTCAATTTGTATGCACCAATTTTATGCATAGACAATGATCGTGATTTGTGGAGTAACCAAAAGGATTTACAAGGACAACTTCAAACATGTGGGGAAGTGTTTATTGGAAAATATCCGCTCAATAAGAACATCGCCAATTCCACTATAAATGTATTTGGACAGAAATGGGTGATGATAAAACTTCCAATACCTACTGATACCATAGACCGTAATATATTGTTCTGCCATGAAATGTTTCATTACTGGCAGGATTCTATCGGCCATATTCCAAGAATCTATAATAATGTTCACATGGATACTAAGGATGCCAGAGTTCTCCTTAAATTGGAATGGAATGCATTTATATCTGCCTGTAAAACAACAGATTCTTCATTGCGAAAAGTTGCAATCCGTGATGGCCTCACATTCAGAAAGCAAAGACAACAAGAATTCGGCAAATATTATTCAGATGAAACAGCTTTTGAGATTCACGAAGGTTTGGCACAATATACAGGAATAAAACTATCTGTTTCATCAGATTCCATGTATCTTCATATACTTGATAAAGAAATGGAATCTTATGCAAAGAAAGAAAATTTAGTCAGAAGTTTTGCATACTTTTCAGGGGCGATAATGGGGTATCTTCTTGATCAAAGTACGTTAGTGGTCAATTTAGGGCGTCCAACAGTATACACTCGTCGAGAGACGTTTGCCCATGTTGTTTTTCCCCTGTTG